>CACXXY010000001.1 GCA_902771655.1 uncultured Bacteroidota bacterium
TTACGTTCTTCATTTGTTAATTTTTCCATTGTTGATCCGTTTTTGATTTGTTGTTTTGAGTTCTAAAAACGGTCAACCTATTTCAGGCATTGACATAAGTTAATATCTGGTTGTTTCAAAAAAAATGTTATTTTTGCGCCCTCAAAAATGGAGAGATGGCAGAGCGGTCGAATGCGGCGGTCTTGAAAACCGTTGAGGGTCACACCTCCGGGGGTTCGAATCCCTCTCTCTCCGCCAATTGTAGAGACGTAATGCATTGCGTCTCTACGTTTGTTTTAAACGGGAGGGTGCTATATCCGAAAACGCGTCTTTGTCACTTCCGGATTTCCTCAATGCAATTGTCACTGTTGCGGTGATCGATGATATACACCGCATCTTCCGTCACCTTCAGCAACTGCTCGAAATATATACCCAACGTAAACGGCATATTCGGGCTGGGATTCCTGATGATTTTGGGTTCAAAATGCAGGTCGTCATCCAACTTGCCCAATACCAAACAACGTTCACTTGGCTTTGTGGCAGACAACACTTTCCACTCGCGCTTGGGACCACCCGTGTAGTTCGACACCTGACCGTTGAACAACAATCTTGTCTCCCCGTTCCATTCGAAGGCAACTGGCAAATCCTCGTGATTGTTCCCCGAACTTTGAGTGCCAAAAGGCCGCGTAACAAATGCCAGAGGCTCTAAATCTTTGTCAAACAGAAAGATGTAAAGATTTTTATGATCATTATAAGCCCTAACCGAGTTTCCATTCGAGACAAGAATGGACCGATGCTGGTGAGCCAACACCAAAAAACGCCCGTCTTGCAAGGACAAAATCTGATACGGTTTGAAAGCGAATTTTTCCTCATTATAAGCATCGTAATCATACTTGACATCCTCTGGCAAATCAGGGATTTTCACTTCATAAATGCCAGATTTGTCCACTTCTCCGCTCTTGTCTAATATAATCATCCCTACCCCGTTTTTTGTAGCGCCGAACATCATCAAACGCTGGTCGGCAAGCAATGCTGTATGCATATTGTACAGCCCCTCCATATCCTCTTCAATTTGCAAAGGCTTGTATTGCTGGTCTGTGGTAATTGTGACAAACCGTAAAGTCGTGTTGCGATCTATATAATGATGCTCTTCCACATAAACAGTTCCGTCATTAGCAAGATACCCCTCTACGACGTACGGTTTTTTCCCCCTGACTTTTTCCCTTGTATGGGCAATCTCACGTCCATCGACACCACGCACCATCACATCAATGGTGTATTCTTCAACACTTTGATTTGATGGATCTAAGTAGGTTAGATAGGCGAGTGTTTGACCGTCAGGAGAAAGTAAGACACGGGACAAATTGTATTTCTTATTCTCGACAGGCACAGAATACACCACTTTGGGTACAATCTTGCCTTTGATTTTATTCATAATCGGGAATGCGTACTGGAAAAAATCCATACTTTTGTTCTTTTTGTTGAATGATGAACCTAGCAGAACCGCCTTGTCATCTGCCATAAATGCTGTGGAAAAACCGTAATCTTCGTCAAACTCATTTTCCATAACAACGGAACGGTTCTTTTTGTTATAAACGGTGACAAAAAATTCGTCATCATCATTACCATAAACACTCTTGTCCACAGCACTAAAGTAAATATTGTTGTCATCCTCACCCAAGACAGTAACCCTGGCTCCTTCATCCATTCCGATTTCGGGTCCTTTGGTCGTGATGGTCTGTGCACTGCCATAAAAAAATGAGGTTGAGAAAAGGAAAACAAACAGCAGTATGCTTCTAATACGCTGTTTTTCAGAAATAAATGCAACCATTTTATTGAATTTTATTGTATGGGAGGACTTCTATTTTTTACTTCTTCGAGCTGCCGCCTATAATAATGCAAAGTCCGTAAAACATCAAGATAAGCAAACAACGCTGCAAAATTAAAATATATTTCTATACATAAGACGCAAAACTTTCAAAAGGTTGCAGCTTGTTGATATTTTTTTTGTTTTAGTCGATTCAACAATCTGATTTTTTAGTTAGTTAATCAATTCATTCCGAGTCGCATGACTTGCTCGTACCGGCATAGGTTGTAGACCAGGTTTGTCAGGGTGTTGAAAGCCGCGTTCCGCGCAAAGCCGACCACCTCGTCCGTGGAAACCTCATCGATTTTCAACGAAGCGCCCAAGCGGTCGGAAATCTCGCCGATCCAGTCGAACTGCGGCATCCCCTTGAACCTTTTCAGCAAGCAGAGTGTCTGGATGAGCTGTGCCGTCTCCTCGGGCTTCAGCAGCGGCCTGTAGATGGAGAAATCGGGATCGGCATAGTGATAGCGGATGTTCCGCCCCTCCCGGAAACTTTCCACATCCGCATTCGGGGCGTATATCCGTTGAATCTGTTCTATGTCGCCGAGGATGGTGTTCATGGCCGACACAGGCGGAAAGTCATGTAGTTCCAACTCCTCATTGCATAATTCCATCATCTCCGCCATCGAATACTTGCGGTTTTTGTCACTCAAACAGCGGTCAATGACCTTGATGCGGACATCTGCATTTTTGGAATTCGGCATAACACGATACTTTTATGGCAAACAAGGTTGCAAAAGTAGCATTTTTTGTGTAACATATTGACGACCGGTGAAAAGTGGTTCGTTTAATTGACCATTTAATTCGCCATTCCATTCCTGATCCAGAATTAGACGACAATCCTATTAAAGATTCTGTGCATATCGCCTAATATGTATTTTTTGTATTTTTGCAGGTTTAATAGAACTCTAAATTTGAAGAAATACAATAGTCGTTATGATACTATCATCTTTTAGTTACAAGACTTATGGTTGGGAATTGGAGGAGATGAACGCCTTGAATCTTACCAATCTGCTCGTCGGGAAAAATGCGGCGGGAAAGACTCGTACTATCAATGCATTGCAGAATGTGACCAGATTCATGCAAATGAATTCCATTGTTTTTGGATCAACCGATGGTTTTAAAACGAAAATGACTTTCGTGAATCCTCAGGATGAGAATTGGAGAATGGATTATTCATTTGAAATAGACAAAAGTGAGGTTAAGGCAGAAAAACTACAGTTAAATGGCAAAACGTTAATCAATCGGAAAGATGGAAAAGCTTCCTTTATGGGGGAGTCCATCAATCCACCTATTAAGAAATTAGTAGTACAGACACGTCGTGACAGAGAAGCGCACCCTGAAATTGAAGCTTTAATGGGATGGACGGAAGGGGTTGTCGCCGTTTCATGTTCAAATATTAATCCTTTTACTGTAATTTTAGGCAGCACTTCAACCATTGTCAATCCCCTTCCTTTTAGTACTTTGGTGGATTCGCTGAATGCGAGCATGAAGAGAAAAGTGCTTGAAAAGGCAAAACGGTTAGGGTATGATATTATAGACTTAAAAACTGTACAAACAGGTACAGAAATACAATTGGTGTCAGTTAAGGAACGAAATATAAAGCACGACATCATGGATTTCCAATTGTCCAGTGGTATGATAAGAGTTCTCTATTTGCTTTGTTTTTTGGAATTCCTGAAACGCGGGGAAATGGCAAGTATATTGCTCATTGATGATCTGGGAGAAGGCTTGGATTATCAAAGAGCTACACTTTTGGGAAAGGAATTGTTTGAAGTTTGCGAAAACGAAGGAATGCAAATGATAGCCAGCTCGAACGATTCGTTTTTGATGGATGTGGTCGAAATCTCAAAGTGGCAGATTTTAAGACGCAAGAACAGCAAGCTTTCCGCCTTGAACCAAGCAAACTCGCCTGAATTATTCAACTACTTCCGAATGACAGGATTGAGCAATTTCGATCTGTTCTCGTCTGACTTTATCGACACCTTCTTGGAAAGGAGCTCCAAATGAAGTATGCAGTGTATGTTGAAGGACAGTCGGAGATGCTGTTTGTTGCCTATGTACTGCAAGAATACTCCAACTACGACCCCGCCAAGTGTGGCTTTCTGTGCATCAATTTAACTGCTGATGATTATGAAAGAATAAGTTTCCCTAAACAAGGGGACATGAATTCAGGGGATTACTATCAAATTGTGAATGTAAACAACGACAACCTTGTGGTGTCGAAACTCAAAAAAGACATTCCTGGATTGATAGCCCAAGGTTTTAATGTAATTATTGGCCTTAAAGATGTGTTCGGGGATCTTTATGGGCAGTTGATGAAGCAAAAGCCAGAAATAAACCGTGAAAAGATAATGGAAATGCACGCGGCGCAGATGGGTGCCATCAACGCTGACGGTTTTGATTGCCGTTTGCATTTTGCCATTATGGAATATGAAGCATGGATGTTGGCTCTGATAGAGCAATATGTGGTTTCTAAGGAAAAGAATTTGAGAGATTTATGCCAACAACTGAATATCAATATAAATACAGACCCAGAGACAGACATTTACCATCCTTATCCTTTAGTTCGAAAGATATTCCAAGCTTGCGACGAAGATTATCATAAGCATGGAAAAGAGTCATTATCATTTCTTTCAACACTTAAACGAGATGATTATGAAAGACTTAGACGATCTGAAAAATGTGCTTCTTTTTCGAAATTCTTGGACAGTTTGTTGGGCGGTCAATGTCCCGTTTTGCCATAGAGATTATATTGTACGCTGTGTACCAGTCTCCGATTGGTTGCTGAAATATTCCTATCTTTGCCCCCTCAAAAGTACCCATAAAAAATGGTCATCCTCTTCAACAAACCCTACGGCGTGCTGAGCCAGTTCACTCCTGAGGCGGGACATCCCGCCCTCGACGGGTTCGGCTTCCCTCCCGGCGTCTATGCCGCGGGACGGCTCGACCACGACAGCGAGGGCGCCCTGCTGCTGACCGACGATGGCCGGCTTATCAAGCGGCTGCTGGACCCGAAGAACGCCCACCCGCGCACCTACCTCGCCCAAGTGGATGGCGAAATCAGCGACGAGGCACTGCATCAGCTGGCCAAAGGGGTCGTCATCAAGGGTTACCGCACCCGACCTTGCAAGGCCGAGCGGGCGCTGCCGCCCGAGAATCTCTGGGAGCGCGTGCCGCCCATCCGCTATCGCGCCAACATCCCCACCAGCTGGATGCGCCTCACCCTCACCGAAGGCAAAAACCGCCAGGTGCGCCGTATGACCGCAGCGGTCGGATTCCCCACGCTGCGGCTCATCCGTGTCCAAATCGGAGACCTCAGTCTGGACGGACTCCAACCGGGGGAGTGGAGAGTGGTCCGATAACCCTCATCAGTATGGAATGTCGATTATCACGAGCATTTAACTCTGAAATTTTCTTTTATAACGCTTACCCAATGTCAATGATTCATTGCTAATTATATCAGCGGAGCCATATATAACGGGAGAAACAATATGCCGTTCTCTTCTTTAAGGTCGGCTCCGTGCAGCACGATAGGAGTTGTGAGGTGTTCTCCAAATTTCTCCATACATTTGCGCAAGGAGGAAAGCGTGTAACGTTGCGAAGACTTTACTTCTATGGGCGTGATGTTGTGCCGGGAGGTCAATTTTCTTTTGGCAGTAAGGAAATCTATCTCCATTCGTTCGCTTGCGTCTTCGCGATCGGAATTACTATAGAAATAGAGTTTGTGCTGGCTTGCTGCAAGCATTTGTGCGACAATGTTTTCCACAATCATTCCTTGGTTTAACTCCAATTTGTTCAACAACAGTTTCTGATACAGTTCCACAGGTACTTTGCCGTTCTCGTCAAAAGCGTGGGAGATAAGCAAACCTGTGTCACCCATATAGCACTTGAGCGTGTTCCGTTCCATATTGAGGCGAAGTCCCACATTGGGTGCAGTGCAATTGTAGCAGATGTTCACGACACCCGCATCAGCAAGCCAAAAGAAGGCATCGTCATAATCGCGGTAGGCTGCACCTGCCTCCAAAGCCGACAAACGGAATTTTTTCTCGTGTTTTTGCAATTGGGCGGGAATCTGCTCGAAAATGTTTTTCACTTTGTGTTCCAAACCTGCGGCGTATTTGGATATATCGTTGACATATACCTGCAAAATACCCCGCTTCACCTGGTCCACTTTGTCAAAATCTTTAAAATCCACAAAGGTTTGGACTGCTTGGGGCATTCCTCCCACAATCATATAGGTGCGGAAATATTCCACAGCCTTGCGGTGAAGTGCGCCCATCGGTTGGCGTTTTTCGAAACATTGCCGTATGTATGGCATAAGCATATCGTTACCCATCGCCCAAAGGAATTCCTCAAAATCCATCGGAAACATCGGCATAGCCTCCTCTTCGGAAGGAATTACAATGTCGCGAACGTTTTTCTTAATGCTGACAAGTGAACCTGTTTCAATATAATGGAACCTGCCGTCAGCCACTAAATATTTGATGGCGGCTCGGGCGCGCGGACAAAGCTGCACCTCGTCAAAAACAATGACCGATTTGCCCGGGGTAAGGCGTGTGCCGTAGAGGATTTGCAGGTTCATCAGCAATGTGTCGAGATCTTCCATCAGCGTGTCGAACCAACTCCAAACCACCTTGTCGGCTTTGTTGAAGTCAATGAGCAGATACGAATCGTACTCGTTACGTGCGAACTCCTCCACTATGTAGCTTTTGCCAATCCGCCGCGCTCCTTCTATCAGCACGGCGGTCGCACCGTTTCGTTTGTTCTTCCAATCTAATAACTTATTGTAAATCTTTCTTTTCATAAAATCAGCACCATTGTTTCAAGATTATTGAGAGTGCAAAAATACAACTTTTCAAGATTATCACAACTATAAATTCACATCTTTTCAAGATTATTCCGTTGTCCGAAAAATCCTGTCTCTGCTCATCATTGTCTTTGCTTTTACGGGTGAATATGCGGAAAAAGAGACTGGAATGATGTTGAATTTCTATGCCTTGAGGTAAATTAATAAAGATAATAAATTGAATATTAGTTATATATAAATCTTAAAAAAACTTAATGATAAATCAGAATATTATGTAGATTTGCGGCGTCTTAATATCGGATTATGTTTTACAATTTGAAAAAACGGATTATGTGCCGGGCGTTGGCCAAAAGGAACAAGCAAAATCCTTTTGATTACCAATATGCCGAGAATTTTTCTCTTGATGGCGAAAAGGACAAATGGCTGAACAATTCCTACTATTTTTCCGCCCACGACGAGAAAATGTCCATCTTCGCCCGCTTGGGAAAGAGGGTGCATTCTGAAGAGGTATGGTTTGCCGTCTTTTTAGGCGGAAGTATCTATTCCTTGCGACAGGAGTTTTTTCCCGTCGGTGAATCTCCCCTCAGGGTGGAAAAAAACGGTGACAATTGGACTCTCTCTTTCCAAGGCAAGCTGAATGAAAATGACGAGGTCAGCCTTCAAGCCACTTTTGCCGGCAACCAGAAACCCATTGATTTCACGAGCGATATGCCGGCGGAGAGAATGGCGGCGGGAATTGCCAACGAAAAATGGAACAAGTCGTTTTTCGGCCAGCTTCAGAATGTCAGCGGCCAGTGCCATTACGAGCAAGAGGGGGTGCTGGAGGGCCAACTGACCCTGAACGGCAGCGCCACCGCTTTCCGTTTGCCCTGTGTGCGCGACCATTCCTTCGGCAAAAGGGACTGGAACTATATGAACAACCACCTCTGGCTGATGGCTGTCTCCCCCGACCAGCAGTTCAACTACTCCCTGGTCTCTTATCCCGTGATGAGTGTCCTGGAAATGGGCAATTACCGTGACGGCAAGGGCCTGCATTTTATGCTGCAGGCGGATTTGGATTTTGAGCAGATCAACCAGGGAACGATTCCCCGAGAATTGGCTTTCCGTGTGAAGTTGGACGATGCCAGGACGATTCCCGTAGAGGCGAAGTTCCTGACAGGTGTTACCTACCATTTTCAGGATGGCCAATATATTCTGTACGAGAATATTGCAGAATTCACAATCGACGGCAAAGTCTCTCGTGGCATTTTGGAAATCGGCTTCAATGCCGACCGCAACCGCTATTTCAATCAAAGAGAATTTAAAGAGATCATAAGATGAAGGTATATCAGTTAGGGCAAATACCCGAGGAGATTTATCCTTTTGTGGGAGGCAAGGCGAAAGGGCTGGATATGTTGGTCCGGCAGGGATTCACAGTTCCCCAAGGCTTTGTCATTACCGAAACGGAACAAATAGATGAAGAGGCTGTTTGTCAGGCTTTTGATGCTATGGATGCGCGGCAGGTGTCGGTGCGTTCTTCCGCCTCCAACGAAGACCAGTCTGCTGTTTCTAATGCGGGCCAGTATGAGACTTGCCTGTTTGTGGACCGTGCCCATCTGATGGAGAGTGTCAGGAAATGTCTGGACTCCCTGAACTCCCGGCGTGTGGAGGATTATGCCCGTCACTTCGAGTTGGGCCGGGGCGCGATGAATATTGTGGTTCAGGAGATGATTGACAGCGACAAGGCGGGGGTGCTTTTCACCGCCGGCCCGAACAACGGATCGGCCATCCTCATCGAGGCGGTCGAAGGGCAGGGCGAGAATCTGGTTTCCGGTCAGGTTTCTGCCCGCCGATACGAGATTTCCCGCAAATGTTACCGCCCTTGCGGCGACGATTTGCTCGCTGAAGATGAAATCAGGGAACTCTATGAAACCGGAAAAAAGGTGCGTGCGGTTTTTGGAGAGGAGAAGGATCTGGAATGGGCTATCCACAAAGGCAAACTTTACCTGTTGCAAATGCGCCCCATTACGACGGAAATTATTGATATTGAGGAGTTCGACCGTGACGATGACCTGAGCGGGCACCTGTTTACCAAGAGGAATGTGGGCGAGATGATGCCCGGGGCTGTCACGCCGCTGACGTTGTCCACTTCTGCAAATGCCATCGACTACGGTATGCGCTATATGCTCTACAAGGCCGGCGTGTACCGCTCGCCATACGAGGAAAAGCCGCTGCGGCTGATTTCTTCCATATCGGGACATCTGTTCTTTGATATGAACCTGCTCTACAATATGTATGCTAAAGTTGGGATTGCCGATCCGCAGTCGATGAATCTGTCCATTATGGGCGAATATCACGACTATCCTCCTGTTACCGCCAAGTTCTCCAATCCGATTGTCCGCGGCATCAATTCCTTGAAATTTTTACGTTACGTGTTTTCCGGCCATCGCGCGATGAAGCGTTTCGATGCGCTGTTGACCAAAGTCCATTTTACCAAAACCTCTTTATACAAGGAACTTTATCAGAGTATCGACCGCAATCTTGCCTATTTGGACGAAAGCCTCATCTACCACTATGCTTCGTCGTCGTATTCCGGCAGCGCCTCCAGCACCCTTTACAGGATGGTGGACAAGTATTTTCCCGACAAGAAGAAGTATCAGTCTTTTTTGTCGCATCTGCTGACCAATATCCCTAATATCGAAAGTGCCGATATCCTGTTGCGCTTGCAGGAGATGGCGTCATTGATCAAGAAGCGGGAGCCGCAGGCCGTGCATTTTACCGCCGGCGAATTGCTGGAGTACATTAAAAGCGATGCCGAAATCAATGCGAAATACCGGCAGTTCCTGTTCCGGCACGGCCATCGCTGCATCAAGGAGGCGGAGATGCGAAACAAACCGTGGAGAGATGACGAGATGCCGCTGATGAATTATCTGTTGAGCATTATCAACTCGCCGATGAACCTTACCCAAAGCGAAGAAGCGATTGATTTTCAGAAAGAATTCGCATTCATCAAGAACCCGCTGCTTAAAAATGCCTCCATATCATTTGCCAAAAAGGCCCGGCAGGCGGTGGTGGACCGCGAATACACGAAATCCTTGCTGATTCGAATCATCGATTTGTTCAAAACGCAGTACGCGCGCTTGGCCACTTTGTTGGTGGAGGCCAATCTCCTTGCGGATACGGATTTGATCTATTTTCTGACCCATTCTGACATCGGCAGGCTGATTGACGGGGATACCGCTCTCGTTGCTGTGGCCGAAAGGCGCCGGAAAGCATACGCCATCCAGGAGACCCTCTCTTTTGATGATATCTATATTGGCAAACCTACGGCGGATGTGCTCGATGTGAAGCAGAGCGATGGTGTGATGAATGGTGTTCCCGTATCAAACGGGGAGTGTGAGGGGCGTGTGCGGGTCGTTTATTCGGTTGAAGACGCCAACAAGCTACAAGAAGGTGAGATAATGGTGGCGCGCTTCACCGACATTGGCTGGACTCCCTACTATTCGGTTGTCAACGGTTTGATTACGGAGATAGGCTCGTCCCTGTCGCACGGGGCGGTAGTGGCGCGCGAGTATGGGCTGCCCGCCATTGTCAATGTGAAAGGGGCCACCAAACTGCTGAAAAACGGCGACCGCATCAGGATGGATGCTGGCAAGGGAACGGTTGTCATCGCCGAAGCATCATAGTTTTGAATGTTTTTTTTGTATTTTTGCAGCATAGAATCGGTATAATCTCTGCTGAACTATGACGCAAAAAAGAAGAACCGCCAAGCGTGTCGCCAACCTTGACGAGGTGGCGCGCCTTAACTATAGGGTGAAAAGGACATTCTTGCTCCTGTTTCTTTTCTTTTGGGGAATTCGCCTCCTGGCGCAGAATCCTCCCGCCCCTTACGGACCTGTGCCCACACCCGCGCAGGTGGCCTGGCAGCGGATGGAGATGAATATGTTCTGCCACTTCGGACCCAACACCTTCACCGGTTTGGAGTGGGGCGAGGGCACGGAGCCAGAGGATATTTTCAACCCTGTTGCCCTCGACTGCGACCAGTGGGTGGCAGTGGCCAAGAACGCAGGATTCCAAGGCATCATCCTCACTGCCAAGCACCACGACGGCTTTTGCCTGTGGCCCAACCCGCAGAGCACGCACACCGTGCGCGAAAGTGCGTGGCGCAACGGCCAGGGCGATGTGCTGCGCGAGTTGTCCGATGCCTGCCAAAAGGGCGGCGTGAAGTTCGGCATCTACATCTCCCCGTGGGATCGCAATGCGCCCACCTACGGCACATCGGCATACAACAAGGTGTTCCTCAAGACGTTGCGGCACGCCCATACGAACTACGGTCCCATTTTCGAGCAATGGTTCGACGGGGCCAACGGCGAGGGCCCGAACGGTAAGAAGCAGGTTTATGACTGGAAGAAGTTCAACGGGCAGACGAAGAAGCTGCAGCCCAATGCAGTGATTTTCAGCGATGTGGGTCCGGGATGCCGCTGGGTAGGCAACGAAGAGGGAAAATGCGGGCGCACCTGCTGGTCGCGGCTCGACGTGGCCGGGTTCGGTCCGGGTGCCGATGCCCCATCGCAGGACACGCTCAACGCTGGCAACTACAACGGCGTCCGCTGGATTCCCGCCGAGACGGACGTCTCCATCCGGCCGGGCTGGTTCTGGCGCGCGAGCGAGCACCCGAAGAGCGTGCAGGAATTGCTGAAGATCTACTATAACAGCGTGGGTCGCAACTCGTTGCTGCTGCTCAACGTGCCGCCCGACAACCGCGGCCTCATCCCCGCCGAGGACTCGCTGCGTTTGGTGGAGTTTCGTGCCGCCCTAGACAGTATCTTCGCGCAAGATCTGGCGAAAAAGGCGCATATTAATGCGTCTAATTGCCGTTCGAAGAATAAAAAATCTAATATTTTTGCTTTTGAATGTCAAAATGAGGTCCCGAGCAGTTTTAACTTAATAAACGATAGTTACGATGCTTATTGGGCCACTGACGACACCGTAACTGCCGCGTGGGTTACATTGGAATTTCGTGAACCGCAGACCTTCAACCGCGTGATGCTGCAAGAATACATCCAGCTCGGCCAGCGCGTGGAGAAGTTCCACATAGAGGTAGAAGACAAGAACGGCCACTGGCGCACCATCGCCGAGGAGACCACCATCGGGTACAAACGCCTTGTCCTAACCGAGACAGTTACCACGAAAAAGGTGAGAATAGTCATCGACAGGAGCCGCGCCTGCATCGTGCTGAACCGGGTGGGGCTGTTCTTGGACAATGTGTACCAAGGAGAACGTTGACATCAGGGCATTTCCCTCTTTCCGATGGTTTTTTGTATTTTTGCCGAAATTATTCATAGAAAACGTTATCGATATGACGCAGAAAAAGAAGACCCGAGTGGCAATTGTGTTCTTGGCCATCCTCGTGGGATGCGGCCTCTTGACCTATTTGTTCTCCCAAAAGGGTGAATCAGCCGGCGTGCGGCCGACTGCCAGTTCCCGTTCCACGGCAGAGCCAACTCCCGATCTGCTGGAGATTCCCGTGCTGAAGGCGGACCGCCCCGAGCAGATCATCGCGCACAAGGGCTACACGGTCAGCTACAACTCCGACTGGTGCGTGCCCAATTGGGTGGCATACGAGCTGACCCGTGAGGAGGTGCGTGGCACGGTGCCCCGCGCCGTACACTTTGAACCCGACCCCGATGTGAAAGGCGTTTGCCCCACCTATCGCGACTACTCGAGGTCCAGCTATACCCGTGGCCATATGGCACCGGCGGGCGATATGAAATGGGATACCACCGCGATGCGTGAGTCGTTCTATCTCTCCAATGTATGCCCGCAGGACCACAACTTGAACGACGGCGACTGGAAGGTGTTGGAGGAGCAGGCCCGCTCGTGGGCTTATCGCTACGGGAGTGTCTATATCGCATGCGGTCCCATTATGTCGAACAATCCGGAGGTGATTGGACGCAATAATGTGGCCGTGCCCGATGCCTTCTACAAGGTGCTGCTGTGCAAGATCAACGGGCAATGGCAAGCCCTCGGTTTTGTGTTCGACAACAAGCCCGGACACCGTCAGCTCCACTATTATTGCCGAAGCATTGATGAGGTGGAGAACATCACCGGCATTGATTTCTTCCCCGCCCTGGATGATGAGATTGAAAACGCCATCGAGGCAAAGACCGATTTTTCGGCGTGGAGCAAGTGAGTTTATGATTTTCCAGACTATAGACCATAGACCGTTGATTGTAAATTGCACGTTTCTAACATAACAAATGATTATAGGATATAAAACTATCCTGAAGACGTTTTAATCCAATAGAAAAACCTCCGGAACAGCCTGTTGCAGCAAAAGATAACGCTGTGGTGCCAATTCCGAAGGTTTGAATGCGCAAAGAAACAAAAAAATCAATGCGTAAGTTTAACCTTCTTGAATAATTATTAGGGTATAGTTCACAACGGATTCGGGGAGATGTGACGATTTGTGTAAATATAATCTTGCGGTTTGATTTGGATTTTTATTATTTTTGCAACGTCAAAATTGACAATCGTTCTTTATTTGTAATAGTTCTTATAGGAGCGTATAACTTTCCTTGTCTTTTGAAATTTCCACGAACAAAAGCACAACAAGTAGTAAAGTTGTATCGCTCACGTGTATACGTGGGCTTTACTTTTTGTTGTGCAAGGTCGTGGAAAACCTCAAAAGGCGAAAAGTTGAGCCCGCGTTTCTTTTTTGTTAATATACACTCTCGGGGGGCTCGGAGAGCGCGTGAATAATGCCGCGAAAGTGCATATCGGAAATACAATGAGAAAAAAAACAGTTAAAGGGAACAACAATCTTTTGGTGATAATTGCTATAGCAATGTTTTTGCTTTCCGCTTGTAATAAGCCTATGCCAGAAGCTCGCTTTGGTTACAGGATTACGAATGGAAATAATTATGCAACTTGCCACTTGTATAACTACTCTTTAGAGTCTGACACTTATGAATGGACGATGTATTGTCCCGATGGATCTGTTGAGACTAGTTATTCATTTGAACCATTGTTCAGGTGCTATCAAGGTGGAACTTACAAAATCACCTTGATGGCAAAAAACAAGTACGGAACTGACCGTACCTCACAATACTTCAATATTAATTCAAATGGTGGCGGCAATGACAATCCCACAGCTTCCGCATACACGATTACGTGGTTGCGATTGGAGAAAATCCCAATGTTAGATTCCAACAACAGTTCTTGGGATACTGGTCTTTTCGGTGGTGGAGATCCCGATATTAAATTCCAAATCCAAAATTCAACCAACACAACGACATACTACACTAGTTCTGTAAAAAACGATGTTTCATCATCAGATTTTCCTGTATCATGGTACAATGTGAACACTACTTTAGAGATGGGGGTAGAGTACCGTATTCGATTTTTAGATGAGGATGGCGGCGTCGATTCTGATGATATTATGGCTAATTGTATTTGGAAACAAGCTGGATATTTTTATCCTGGCACTTCATCATACACCTGGTATTCTACAGATGGTACTATCAAGTTTACGGTAGGTTTGTCTTGGATTTATGGAAAAACCAATGGTTATGTAATCACTCAAAGTGTGTTGGACAATGAAGCAACAGAGGGGAGTAACATTCCCATTCACCCTCAACAATCAAACTAATAGATGAAAGCAGTGTTTTCTTGTGATAGATATTGGGATTGGCTATACACACATAAATCAAAGTTGAATTTATATAATTAATTTGTTTAGGATTATGGATCCGAAGATTGATTTTTCCGTTGACAAAACGAAAGTGGCTGTGGGCGACATAGTTGAAATAAAGTGGAAATGTTATGATGACGAAGGCTCAACAGAACTCACCATCGACAATGGCTTCCGACAACTTACAGAATCGGTCGGTTCATTTGGTTGTAAAAGAATCCGCATCAATCGGGCAAGTGCGAGAAAAGTGCAGATTACATTGGGGACAGTCATAAACGGCAAAAAATGCAGTAGAAGTATAAGTGTTGATGTACGAAACAAACGAAAATCTGCGGCTGGTGTCCTTCCTGCTGAAAACGACATTATGGAATTGGAGTATAATGAACAAGGAGAGGCCCCTTGGTGGAGAAACGTCATATTTTTTGTTGCCACTTTGTTAATCACTATCCCAATTCTTCCAGTTATTTACAAACTAATCCCCAATTTGAACTGGAATGGATGGGATAGACTTTTGGAGTTTTTCTTGCTGTTGTGTGCTGTTGGCGCCGTTTTGAGCATTAGACGGTGGTTTGATATTGTTGCCTTTGTTTTGATGTTAACGATTTTGACGATGGGGACAATAAAAGATAACGGTTACGGTTTTAGACAATTAGCCCAAGACTATGGTGTTTTCAAGTATGAACGTAAACACAATAGTAAAATCAAAACCAAACCGATTATTATCCCCAAAACGAAAGACAATAAGTATGAGGCGTATAACAATAAGATACGATTAGCCGCAGATTACAAGAATCCTGTAGTACGCAATTTTGCTGTTCAACAAACCACAGAAGAACCTTTCTCTACTTTTGGAAGTCAACAATACTCTGATGATTTAATGAATATAGTACACGCCTTCGCTGTATTTAAGGCAATTAACAGCAATTGGAAATATGTTCATGATCCCAACGGTTTTGAATACAATTCAAAAGCCAGCGAGACTATTCAAAATCGTTCAAATGGGAAATTCACAGGAGATTGTGATGATCACGCCATATTGATGGCAGCTTGTGTCCAAGCAGTCGGAGCTAAAGCGCGGATAGTCCTTTCAAGTGATCACGAAATATGTCATGCGTATCCAGAACTCTATTTAGGTTCTTATAATAATACCATAACGGCATTCTATTTTATTGAAAAGCTCTTCCCCGAATATAGAGGTTCGCAAGAATTCCATTACTATAAGGATGATAATGGGGACTATTGGCTGAATCTGGATTATACTGAACCTTATCCTGGTGGAAGATTCCTTCAAGACAGCATTATGTCCATCATTTATCTATAAACCGGATTTTGCAGTAATTATAACATCCCGTCAGGGATGAAAGCTTGGTAGGGGAATTGTTGTGCGGGAACATCCCGATGTCCCGTCAGGGACAACACCGCACCACCAATTGGGGAATCCCAATGTCTTGCCCCTGAAGGGGCCGTATGGGCACCGTGTGTTGCGTCCTCCCTACCAAGCTTCTGTCCCAACGGGACATAGAGATTGGGAATAGGGATTACGCCATTCATAGCGGCGGTCTTCTAACTTTTCGGCGTGGAGCAGGTCTCTAGACCATAGACTGTAGACCATAGACCGCAAGGTTCTAACATAACAAATGATCGAAAGGTCTCCGGTCTATAATCTCCGGTCTCAGTTCTTTTTCCTAATGCTTAAGAAATAAACGATAACGGTTGTTATCAATGCACCTGCGGTATAAAGCCACCAATAACCAAGCGTGTCGGACAAGGTTGGTTTCTCCGTATTTGTAAATAAGTCGGCTAAATAGCACGTCAGTACTAAAAATATCAACTCTACTACAAATAACCCAATGAATCCGAATACCTTTTTGGCTTTGCTTTGGGTAGGATTACTGTTGTTTTCTTCCATTTTTCAAATATTTTTTGTTTGAGATAAAAGCAATCCGCATTTTTTTATGCGGCAAAGATACAAAAAACAACATAAAAAAAACGCAGCCGTTTCCGACTGCGTTTCTGTTTCATTCGGCGTGTGCCGTTAATGTATAGTGTTATGGCGAGGCGGGATGCCTCGCCGGGGGTTTCGCTTAGTACAAGAAGCTCAGGAGGATACCGGCGGCCACTGCGCTGCCGATCACACCGGCCACGTTGGGACCCATAGCGTGCATCAGCAGGAAGTTGGTCTTGTCGTACTTCATACCTTCCACGTAGGAGACGCGGGCGCTGTCGGGCACGGCGGAGACGCCGGCGTTGCCGATGAGCGGGTTGATCTTGTTGCCCTCCTTGAGGAAGAGGTTGAAGAACTTCACGAAGAGCACACCGGTGGCGGTGGCAATCACGAAGGAGAAAGCGCCTAAGCAGAAGATGAGAATGGAGGCGGGTCTCAGGAAGTTGGTGGCCTGGGTGGAGGCGCCGACGGTGAGACCGATGAGGATAGTCACGATGTCGATGAGCGGACCGGAGGCGGTGTTGGCGAGACGTTTGGTGACGCCGCACTCTTTCAGCAGGTTGCCGAAGAAGAGCATACCCAACAGGGGCAGACCGGAAGGCACGAGGAAGGCGGTCAGCAGGATGCAGAGCAGCGGGAAGAGCACTTTCTCGCGGTGGCTGACGGCACGAGGCGGGCGCATACGGATGAGGCGCTCCTTGGGGGTGGTGAGCAGGCGCATAATGGGCGGTTGGATCACCGGCACGAGGGCCATATAAGAGTAGGCCGACACGGCGATGGCACCCATCAGGCTGGGAGCCAGCTTGGAGGAGATGAAGATGGCGGTGGGGCCGTCAGCGCCACCGATGATGCCGATGGCACCGGCTTCCATAGGCGTGAAGCCCAGAAGCAGGGAGATGGCGTAGGCGGCGAAGATGCCGAACTGGGCGGCCGCACCGATGAGGATAAGCTTGGGGTTCGATATCAAAGCCGAGAAATCGGTCATTGCCCCGATGCCAAGGAATATCAAGGGCGGGTAGAAGCCCTTGACCACGCCGAAATAGAGGTAGTTCAGCACGGCTCCGTTCTCGTAAACCCCGATCTGCAATCCGTCGGTGAAGGGTATGTTACCGAGGATGATGCCGAATCCGATGGGCACGAGCAACATCGGCTCAAATTCTTTCACAATACCGAGTGTGATGAAGAACAAGCCGATGAGAATCATTATGATGTGGCCCCACGTACAGTTTCCGAAACCGGAGTAACTGAAAAACTGGAGAAGGCCCTCTTTGAAAAATTCAAACATAGTTGCTTTTTAATTTTGTTGGTAATAGATGATTATCGGTTTATTCAAACACCACGAGGATGTCACCTTCCATCACGGAGTCGCTGCGGTGGACGCGCACCTCCTTGATGACACCGTCCTTTTCAGCGTCGATGTTGTTCTCCATCTTCATAGCTTCGAGGAGGAAGAGGCGTTGGCCGGCCTTGACGGCGTCGCCGGGTTTGCAGAAGACGTCGAGGATGGTGCCGGGCAGCGGCGACTTGAGGGTGGCGCCGGCAGCGGTGGCTGCGGCGGGGGCGTTCTTCACGTTGGCGGGAGCGGCGGCAGGAGCGCTCTTGGCGGCAGGGGCTGCCACTTTCACCACGGGTTTGACACGCGTCGTGATTTCAGTTTCCAGTTCTACTTTGTAGGGAGTGCCGTTCACTTCCACGTTCACGGTGTTGTCTTCAATGTCTCCCACTTCTACGGAATATTTGTTACCGTTGATTGTAAATTTATAGTTTTTCATATTGATGATGTCTTTTTTGATGAATTACTTGTTGATACGCGGGGCTTTTTTCATAACCAACTCCTTCTGGGCCCACGGGGAATAGTGGGCGGAAGGCATATGGATGGTGATGACTTCGCTCTCCTCGTCGTGCATACTGTTGAAGTGGAGATGGAGGGCAGCCGTGATGGCAGCAATCTCCTCACCCGTCTGCAGCACGATGTCATCGTCCTTCTTGCCATCCGTGGAGGCGGCCACAGCAGCGGTTTTGCCGCTCTTCTCGGCCTCTTTTCTGGCGGCACGGCGCGACATTGCTCCGAAGACCTTCAGCATCAGATAGATGAGGATAAGACAGGAAAACACCACCGACATAGCGATGATGGCCAGACCGATGCCGTACGGGTCCTCTTTCTTCAGCTTCTCCTCTTTGGAGGCCTTGATGGTGACCTCGTTAGAGGAACCCGGCGTGAAGTGGTCAAGGATGTGGGCGTTCTCGGTGATGCCGTCCTTGTCGTAACCAAAGACCAGGGCGGTGTCGCGGAGGGAGGCAGGGTAGTGCATAATGTCAATCAGCTCCTTGCCGTCGGAGGTGATGAGGGCCAAGTAATTCGTCTTGGAAGTGCGGACGTCGAAGTTGACGTGGAAGGTGCCGTACAGCGGCTCGCCATCCAGGAAGAAGATGACGAAAGAGCGCTGCGGCATAGCCGTGTGGATGTCAGATTTGGAGATACGGTACCAGTGGGACGGTATCTGGGCGCCTCTTTTGCCCATCGCGGAGAGGCCCGTGGTGTCGTCGGTGATGTAGCAGCCGGCGAGGTTGACCACATTGTAGGCGGGGTTGAACACCTCCACCCAGGGCACGCAGCGACCATACTCGTCCTGGTAGTTATCCACGTTTTTGATCATCATCTCGTTGAAGCGCAGGTCGTGGGTGGACTGTGCGAGCGCGCTGCCCATTACGACCGTTGCCAGCAACAAGAACAAGATTTTGTTGAAATATCTCATATTGTGTTCTGTTTTTGTGGTAATGGGTTATAATGGGAGGTTGTCGTGCTTCTTGGCCGGGTTCTCCAGACGCTTGTTCTTGAGTGACTCAAGGGCGCGGATGACTCTGAAACGCGTGTTGCGCGGCTCGATGACGTCGTCGATGTAGCCATACTGGGCAGCCACGTACGGGTTGGAGAACATCTTGCGGTACTCCTCCACGCGGTCGTTGAGGAACTGGGCCTTCTCTTCGGGGTTCTCGATTTTCTTCATCTGGGAGCCGTAGATGATTTCGGCTGCGCCGCTGCCACCCATAACGGCGATCTCGGCGGTGGGCCAAGCGTAGTTGATGTCACCACGCAGATGCTTGGAACTCATCACGCAGTAAGCGCCGCCGTAGTTCTTGCGCAGGATGACCGTGACTTTCGGGACGGTGCACTCGCCGTAAGCATAGAGCAGCTTGGCGCCGTGCAGGATGATGCCGCCGTACTCTTGGCCGGTGCCGGGCAGGAATCCGGGCACATCCACCAACGTCACGATGGGGATGTTGAAGGCGTCGCAGAAACGGACGAAACGGGCACCCTTGCGGGAAGCGTTGATGTCCAGCACGCCAGCCAGATACTTGGGCTGGTTGGCCACAATACCCACGGACATACCGTTGAAACGGGCGAAGCCGATGACGAGGTTCGGGGCGTACAGCGGCTGGATTTCCAGGAATTTGCCGTCGTCCACAATGCCGTTGATGACATCCTTCACGTCGTAAGGCATATTGGGATTGTCGGGGATGATGGAGTTCAGGCTGTCCTCCAGACGGTTGATGGGATCTTCGGTCGGCTCGTACGGGGGTTCCTCCATATTGTTGGAAGGGATGTAGCTGATGAGTTCACGCAGCATAGCGATGCCCTCTTCCTCGTTCTCCACGGCGAAGTGGGCCACGCCGGACTTCTTGGAGTGGACGCTGGCGCCGCCGAGGTCCTCGGTGGTGACGTCCTCGTTGGTGACCGTCTTGACCACCTTCGGGCCGGTGACGAACATATAGCTCGTGTTCTTGGTCATCATAATGAAGTCCGTCAAAGCGGGTGAATAAACCGCGCCGCCGGCGCAGGGACCGAAGATGGCGGAGATTTGCGGAATTACGCCGGAGGCGAGGATGTTGCGCTGGAAAATCTCAGCATAGCCGGCAAGGCTGTTCACACCCTCTTGGATACGGGCGCCACCGGAGTCGTTGAAGCCGATGACAGGGGCACCGACTTTCATAGCCTGGTCCATCACCTTGCAGATCTTCAAGGCGAACGTCTCGGAAAGGGAGCCGCCGAAGACCGTGAAGTCCTGGGAGAAAACATACACCAGGCGGCCGTTCACCGTGCCGTAGCCGGTGACCACACCGTCGGACAGGAATTTCTTCTTCTCCTGGCCGAAGTTGGTGCATCTGTGTTGGACGAACATATCGAACTCTTCGAAGCTGCCTTCGTCGAGGAACATCAGGATGCGCTCGCGCGCCGTGTATTTGCCCTTGGCGTGCTGCTTTTCGATTTGGTCCTGACCTCCTCCTAAACGAGCCTTCTCCCGCAGGGACAATAACTCGTTGATTTTATCTTGCATTGTCATAAGATGTTGTTATTTAATTATTTATATTATTATGAATTAGATATTTCACACCTATATAATAGGCCGCGAAATTACAAAAAAAAACGACAGGTTTGGAGTCTCTGTCGTTTTTATAACTATCAAAATTTTACTTTTATCCTATTTCTTCACAATCTTTCTGGTTTGGCCGTTGGCCTTGACCACATAGACCCCGGTGGGCAGGTCACCCAGGTTGATGGTGACGCTGACGTTGCCCTCGCCGTTGGCTTGCATCACGCATCTGCCGTAGATGTCGTGCACGGTGACGCGCTCCAGTCCGTGGCGCTCGTCATAGAGGGTGACGGTTCCTGTGGTGGGGTTGGGCCAGGCCTTGAGGAAAGCGGAAGAGGCGTCGGGCGTTTCAATGCCGCTGGGCCGCCAGCCGTTCATCACGGCCACGCCGCTGAGGTCGAAACCGGAGCTGTTCCACGGGGTCGGGTAGGGATCGTTGATGATGTGCCCGTACTGGTCGCGGGTGGCGTACTGCGGGTTGATGCAGCCCACCACGTCAATGAGTCTCACGTGCGTGATATTCTGGATGTTGAGGTCGGGGGCTCCGGCCAGCTGCGCCAGGTCGAAGGGCGTGCCCCAGCCCACACGGTGCTTGCCAGCCAGGTTGTCCACCTCCCGGGGATTTACCGCGCCGCCGTTGGTGATCTGGTTGTCGGTTTGCGTCAGTGAGGTGGCGGGGAAGCGCACATAATGCTCGCCGTCGGAACTTACCTCCACGAAGGCCATTTCCAAGAAACTGTCGTTCAACGAGTTCTCAAACACGGCAAAGTCGTAGCCGTCGCCGTCCTGGATGGGAATGCCGAAGGTGAGCACGGCCACGCCGTTGTCACCCAGACTGACCACACCATCCGTGGTGGACTCGGAAGAGGCGCCGATGCCGTCCGAGTCGGAGCCGTAGCTGGCATATGCGTTCTGGGTGGCGATGTCAGTATAGCCGCGCGTGATGACACATCCGGTAGCCCAGCCCAAAATGGCCGGGTCCTCAAACCAGATGGCCTGGCAGTCGTCGCTGCCCACCGGACCGTCGAAAAGGGTGTCGGGCAGAAGGATGTTGGGCTCTCCCACCGGTGTCACCGGGGTGGTCCACACATAGTTCCAGTTGCCGAGGTCGGTTGCGGCGCCGTCTTCACCGAATTTGACGTAGTCGTTGTGACTCAGGAAGAGGGAGTCGTAATATACCATCGACATTGCGCCGTTGACATTGAAGAGCCAGTAGTTGCTGGAGAGCGCCAGATTACAGGCGCCATCCTGGAAAAGGATGTCGGTGACAAGGCTGCCCGAGTGTGTGTAGGAAAACCGGTAGTCGGCGGCGGCAATGTCATCCATCATATCCTTGACGGTGACATTGCTGCCTGAGAAGCGGTAACCCCAGGCCAAAGCGGTGTCGGGATTGCTCCAGTTGGTAATGAAGACAACCTCGTTGCTGCCGGTGCCCACCCAGTACAGGATGTCGTTGGCGGAAATGGAAGCATCCTGAGCGACTGGGGGATTCGGGTTACTCACGGGTTCCACCGGGGTGGTCCACACATAACCCCAACTACCATCAGAAACGCCGCAACTCTCGTCACCCCACTTGATAACGTCATTGTTTTGGAGATAGTAGCCAGTATAGCCTACGTTGGCAGAGATGCTATTGACCAAATACCAGAAAAACATACCGTCCAGAGAGAGATTGTAGTTGTTGTCATTATAGTAAATGTCGTTCACAATGCCGCCAGAACCATTGTAGGAGAAACGGCTGTCGACGATGGCGATGTCGTCCATCATATCCTCCACGGTGACGTTGTTGCCCGTGAAACGGTATCCCCAGGCGAGGGCCTTTTGGGGATTGCACCAGTTTACGATTAATATCGCTTGGTTGTCGCCTGTGCCTACCCAATATTGGATGTTGTCGGGAGATATGGTGGCATCATTTTGCGCGAAAGTGAAACTTGCCAAACAAGCAATGGCTAAAATGCATAGAAGTTTTTTCATTTTTTAATGATATTGATGAATGATGTTTATGAATTCAGATGCGGGGTGTTGTTGAACACGATTTTGGAGGGGTTGATGCCTACCTCAAAGGTGAATTTCTTGCGGCCGTCCTGACCGAAGCAATAGACATCGCCGGTGACGGTGAAGTTGTGCGCGTCGGTAATATACACATCCCCGTTCAGCGGGTTCACCGTGATGGAGTAGGGCGTCTCGATGACTGTGCCGTCGGTGATGAAGTTCTCCTTGACAATCTCTCCCGTGCGTAGATCAAGCACCTTGATCCAAGAGTTGGAACTCGAAAAATCGTAAGAATAGACGTAGGCATAGTCGCCGGAAATGGCGAAGTTGAGCGCTGCGATGCCGAAGTCGGTCACCGAGAGGTCGGCCACATCGATCTTGAGCAGTTTGTAGGGCACGTTTATATAGTCGCCGCGCGAAACCAGGATTACATACCGGTCATCGTAATTGGCCACGACAGAGGGGTTTATGCCCACGGTGACGGTGTTGGTGACCGTGAAGGTGGCGAGATCGATGACGGAGACGGTGTTGTCGTAGTTGGGGTTGTCGAGGCCGCCGGAGTTGGACACATAGAGCTTGTGGTTGCAGACGCAGATGCCTTCGGGGTTGCGTCCGCAGCGCACGGTGCCGTCCACCTCCAACGTGGCGGTGTCGATGCGCACCACGTCGCCGTCAAAGCAGCTGACGTAGGCCTTGTTTTCATAAAAACAGATATAGCGAGGCTGCTTTCCGTCCAGATTGATGGATTTCAAGGATTTGGCGTTCTCGATATTCATCACCTCCACTCGGTTGGAGTTGTTGACCACGGCGTAGAGCTTGGAACCATAGCGCTGCAGGTCGTTGCCGGTGTCGCCTAATCCGCGGTGGTTGGCCTCCAGGAAGATGTCGTCCGTTATCGCGCCAGTCTCGCAATTGTAGTAGGTGATGGTGCTGTTGTTGTGCTGGAAAGTGCCCTCGTTCAGGATGTATAGACCGTCGGCGTGCGTGTCCACAGGAGGTGTTGGCGTGGGAGGCTGGGGACCCGGACAAGCAGTGAACAGAATCAGCGCCGTTGCAAGAATGGCGTAAATGGAGAATTTCTTTTCGTTTAAATGCATTTCCTCGGCATTTTTAGTTAGTATAATGCTTCGGAAAAAAGAGAATTGACCCATAGAATGGGCTGCAACCGGTCTTAACTCCCGAAGCGGTTTTCAAACGAAATGGTAGGTTTTCTGACTTGTCCCTCCTATGGCGTCTTCCCGTCTTGCGACAGTGACTTGGTTGCTATAGGAACGTAGGGGACTTACAGCAGCGGGTACTGTACAGGATTTGCACCTGTTTCCCTGCGGGTTTTTTCTGTTGAAAAACACCCTCCCATTTGGCGCGGCAAAAATAGTAAAAAAACGGAATGCATCCCATCCCGGTTTGTTTTTAGATAAAAAACACTCTTTTTTCAAGACAAATGGCAAAAGATTACCACTCCACAGCCAGTTTTACGTTGATGAGGCGGCCGGTGAGGAAGTTGGGCATCGGGTACTGCACGTTGTACAGGTCGGTGATCCAGATGAAGGAGGAGACGTTGGAGGTACCCAGTACGTTGAACACTTCCAGGTAGATGCCGGCGTTTTTGATGCTGCGGATGAAGGCCGACTTGTGGCGCATCCGGTCGCGGCTCTGCTCTAACAGCATAAACGAGAAGCCCATATCCACACGGCGGTACCAGGTGGTGCGGAACTGGCGCTGGTAGGCGGGGGCGTTGGGCGGGCCAAAGGGCAGGCCGGAGGCGAAGACAAAGTTGAGATGGACACGGAACTGCGGGTATCCAGGAATGTGGTCCTGGAAGAAGAGGTTGAAGGCCACACGCTGGTCGGTGGGACGCGGAATATAGCCTGGCTCGATGCGGTTGCCGTCAGTGTCGTAATAATAGTCGCCGATGATATCCTCCGCCGTCTTCATCAGTGAGACAGAGAACCAGGACTCCAGCCCTTTGATGAACTCGCCGCTGAGTTTCATATCCAGTCCGGTGGCGTAGCCCACGGCGTCGTTCTCGCCGCTGTAAAGGATGCGCACGTTGTCCACATTGTACGAAATCAGCTGGTCCATATACTTGTAGTAGGCCTCCGCCGTGAGTTTGAAGGGCCGCCGCCACATTTTGAAGTTGTACTCGGCCCCGGCCACAACCTGGAAGGAGCGTTGCGACTTGATGTTGTGGTTTAGGGTGCCGTCGCGGCGACGCATCTCGCGGTAGAAGGCGGGCTGGTAGTACATACCGGTTTTGATGTGGAAGATCCAGTCGTGCCGCCAACGCGGGTTGTAGGTGAAGGCCAGTCGCGGGGATACCGTGAATTCCTTGGGGTTGAAGGTCCAATAGTGGAAACGCAGTCCCGCGTTCAGTGTGTAGTGTGGCAGGGTGTCGTCGTCGATTTTCCAAACGTCCTGCACAAAACCGGTGATGCGGAAAGTGTTGAGGTCGTGGGTGCTCTTCAGTATATCTTCGTCGTTGAAGAGAAGGAGACGGGAGGGGTCGTCGAAGGGCACGATTTCTCCCGGGGTGGTGTTGATTATCGGCAGGGTGTAACCCGACGAGTCGCGCATCGTCCACTCGTCCACCAGGTCGTGGATGATCTCGTTCTGCACTTTCACTCCCCAGCTCAGCGTGTTGGAGTGGGGAAGTTTGTGATCGCCCAGCAGGTTGGCGGCGGAGACGACCGAGGTGAGATAGTTCCTGGCGTGCTCCAGATAGGTGCCGTAGGCGCGCACCGACACCTCCCGCGCGACGTTGCTGCCCAAATCAAGCTCCACATCGCTCAGGAAATACTGCCCCTGAATGTCGAAAGTCTCGCTCTCTTTGGCAAAGTAGGAGGAGAGAATCAACCGCAGCACGGAGTTGTCCGTGGGTTTGTAGGTGAAGGTGAGACCGCCAAGGTAATTCTGGTATTTGTCCACCTCCTGCCCGTCAAAGTAGATGCGCAGCTTCTTGAAGTCGCTGATGGTGCCGGTGATTTGGCTGCGGTAAGTGGGGATGTAGCGATAGCTGTTGATGGAAAAGTTGCCTAAAAAGCTGATGCTGAATTTTTTGGAGATATCCCAGTTCAGCAGCATCTGGGCATCGAAGAATCGTGGCTTGTAATCCACGATAGAGTCTATAGTTTTGAGCAACAGTGAGTTGTCTTTAAACCGAATACCGACGAGGAAGGAGAAACAGCTGTCAACCCGTCCTTCCGCGTGGGCAGAGGCGCCCATCAGGCTGCCCGACACTGAGCCGCCGTATTGCGTGGGGGTCTTGTATTGCACATCCAGTACCGACGACATCTTGTCGCCGTACTTGGCCTCGAAGCCGCCGGCGGAGAACAGCACGTTGCCGGTCAAATCGGTGTTGATGAAGCTCATTCCCTCCTGCTGCGCGCTGCGGATCAGGAAGGGCCTGTAAATCTGTATGTCGTTGACAAAGATGAGGTTCTCGTCGTAGTTGCCGCCACGCACGTTGTACTGCCAGCTCAACTCGTTGGAGGAGGAGGCGCCCGGGAGCATCTTGATGAGCGACTCCATACCGCCGCTGGCAGAGGGTAGCTGGAAACTCAGCTTGGGATCAACCCGGACGTACCCGTTTTCGGCACGGCCCTGGATGTTGACCTGCTCCAGACGCGTGCCCACAGTGGGCATCACCACCGTGATGTTTCTCGTCTCCTTGGTCTTCAAGTGCAGCACAATCACCGTATCTTTGTGACTGATTTGCTGGAAAAGCACCTGAATGTCGGTGTTTTCGGGCACGTTGATGACGAAATGCCCATAGTCGTTGGTGATAGTCTGCAGGTTCTGCCCCAGCACCTGGATAACCGCATTTTCGATAGGATAGCCCTCCTCGTCTTGCACGACGCCTTTGAGCACGGCTTTTTGCCCGTACACCATCTGGGTGAACAGTACAAACAGGAACAGTCCGAAAAACAGTCGTTTCTTCAAGATGCGGTTTTATTGTTGGACAACAAAGATAAATAGTTACGAAGAAAAATGATATTTATTGTACAATATCAAAAAAAAAGCTGCTGTAATATGCGTGATAACTACAGCAGCTTAAGGTTTTTGAAGGATAGAATACTACAAAATACCCTTTTCGGATGCTTCAACGAGGCATTTGTAGATGCCTTTCTTGTTGATGTTGCGCATACCGTGTGCGGACACCTTGAGCCAAATCCATTCATCTAATTCCGGAACATAGAATTTTTTGGTATGTAAGTTCGGATTGAATTTTCTCTTGGTCTTGTTGTTGGCGTGAGATACGTTGTTACCCACAACCGGTTTCTTTCCTGTAATTTGGCAAACTCGTGACATTTTTTCTCTATCTTTTTATGTTAATAATCCTTTTTTATTTTGGGCGGCAAAAGTACACTTTTTTTCCAAATACACAACTGCTTGTGAATAAAAAAAATGATATTTCTTTATTCTTCTAAAATACAGCGTATAGAACAGCCGTCATCCTTTCTTTCCCATACGCTTTTTGTCTCCTCGCAGAAGTGGTATAGGGTCAAGGTTTGTGCTTTTTCGGAGGAATTGTTGTTATAAGTTGACCAAAATCGCGTCTCTCCCAGCAGATTTTCGTAGCGTTGCTCTTTGCCATTGTAAAAACCGGCCGGCAGTGCGGTGAACCCGGTGCTGTTGTCGCCGCCGCTGCCGTTGATCCAATAGAGCGGCGAGCGCAGGGCTGGCGCCCCGTGAAGGGCCAGCTCCGCGAAATGGATGGAGTCGGGCAGGAACCAGCCTTCCGGACAGATGCCTTGGAAATGTCCGCCTGGGGTGGGCGTGCCCCCGTTGGCGGTGTCGATGGCCGCGTACCACGTGTACAGATGACCGAAGAGGTCCACGTTCCCCACACTGTCTGGATGCATATCGGAGTGGTATGACATCGGCACCACAATCTCGCGCCCGTCGCTGTAGTGCCGCGAGCGCAGGTTGACTTGTGTCCAGCAGTAACGGTCGATGCGCACCGAGGGATAATGATAGCCGTCATAGTCAATAGCCTCAGGACAAGGCCCGTACACGATGGGGTCCACCACCGGCGCCGGGATGACCTCCAGGATGTGGGTGACACTGCTGTCGCACCCGTTGAGTCCCGACAGGTGCGTGGTAATCGTATCGGCTTGGGTGAAGAGCAACCCGTCCCACAGATAGGGCAGTTCCTCCTCGTGGATGGTGTCGCGCAGGGTGTCGCTCCCGTTCGCGGCGTACATCGTGAGGGTGACGGTGTCGAGCAGCGCGCCCGGCATACAGCCTTGGTCTTCCAGTTGCGTCGCATAATAGCGGATGCCGCTCTTGACGACAGTTTCGTACAACGTGTCGGCACTTCCCGCGGGTCGGTCGGTGAAGACAACCGCGGTGATGCTGTCGCCATCTTGCCGTGTGATGGTGTAGGAGAAGGGGCCCGTGCCGTGCGGGGCGATGATGATAGGGACCGTCTCGCCCGCACAGACGGCTGTGTCGCGGCTGAGTTCCAAGTACGCCTGCGTGATGATCTCCAGCTGGATGCTGTCACGCAGCGGTCCGCAGCCCGTGCCCAGCACCTCTATGCGGTAGATGCCGTCGGGATGGCTCCCGGCCGGGATGTCCAGCACCGGATTCTGCAAGTGCGATTCAAACCCGTTGGGTCCCGTCCAATGATAGGTGACTTCGCCCAATGCGATGCCGTAGAAATGGCAGACGCCTCCCCCACATAGGGAGAGTTGGTTGAGGTGGTTCTCAGCCCATCCCTTCCGGATCTTCTCCAAGTCGCTGACCACGAAGTTGGTGATGAAGTGGGCATCGCAGGCGTCGGTCATCTCAATCGACAAGGCCTGGCCATAATGGATGGCCAGTGTGTCAAAGTCGCCGATATGGTTCTGTCCGAGGATGTTGCCTGTGCCGTTCGGGGCGTCATAGACAGTGTAAGTGTAGGGCAGGGTGCCGTTCTTGCCCCGCGCGTGCACGAAGCCCATCGTGTCGCGGTCGTTGCAGACGTAGGATATCAGATAGTCGAACTCGATGGTCTCCCCGCCCCATACCACAAGGGTGTCCTTGATGAAACAGGGACTGCTGGCCGGCAGCTGGCTGTAGTTTTCTGGTAATGCGTACATACTGAGGATATAGGTGCCGGGGACTCCGATATACATCGGTTCCCCCTCGCGTACCGAGTTGGCAGAGTGGATGATGGTGTCTTCGGTGTGAATTTGGAAAAAGGTGTTCATCGGCACTCCGTCAAGTTGGAACTGCCCTGCAAGAGGGACGATTTCCAGCTGTGAGCATCGGTTCGTGAACGTGTATTTCGGGTCCTCTGTGATGACGGGCGGTTCGGGGAAAAGGACCTCCTGCACAAGGGTGTCGTTGGGCTGGTCGCAGGCATGCACGACCACCCACGTGTAGGTGCCCGACGGCAGGTGATCGCATCGAACCCGGATTCCGGCAGTTATAAAGCCGTTGAGGTAGTCGTGTTCGCCATATTCTATCAAAGCAGGATTGCTGGGGTGCAGTTTTTCCACTTTGTAATGACCCACCGTGTCAATGTAAGCCTTGAAATTGTAATAATTGGTGTCAGGACTGCCGACCAAATAGAGAGTGTCGCCGAAATAAGTGTACACATTTTGCCCGAAAGTGGAGTCCAAAAGTATGATATTGGTCATTTGTTCTATGCCGATAACACGGTCCAAATCGTCGCACAGATTCGATTCAGACTCCAGGGGCGCCCATTCGTAGAAATCGTCGCGCGCTGACGAGGTGGACGTTCCCGCATCGTGTTGCGTCACATACATTTCGGAGTGTATAGGACACCCTTTGGCATCCTGAATCTCTACCACAAGACTGTCTCCATCCAAAGTGCTGTCTATATCGTGTTGCAATTGCCAGTTGTAAACGAGGTTGCTGTATATTGTGTCCAGCACCATTTGACGGCTGAGGTCCGTCACAACGCAGGTGACAGGCAGTGTGATATAGGAATGTCGTTTCATTCCCTCATCTACGTTCGTGATGCTCCCGGGCGAGGTGTAATATGTCGCTACAGCGCAGGCCGTGCTGTCGTAAGGTTCGGTGCAGAAGGTGTAATAATGGCGGTAGGTCCGAAATTTCACGAATCTGCGTATTAGTTCTTCCCCGAAGTGATATTTGCAGAGATCATAATAATTGGGTTCAACTTTGACCCTGGAGGTATGGTATGTGGTGTTCCTTGTGATGTTGCCCTGAGGATAAAGTACGAAGTCATAGTTCAGCACTGTGTCAGGGCAGGGGAGATGGCGCAGCTGGAGCTGGATGGTGTCGAACCAGGCTTCACAATAGCTGGATATGCGGGCCATCGTGTCGTGGAGAAAGACCGTGCCGTTGTCGGGCGGGATGACCACCCTCCATTCCGTCGTGTCACGCTCCGCATCCGGGGTGGGGTTGATGAAGCGGTATTCGTAGGTGGGTTTGCTGCCCGATATATAATAATAGTATTCGTCGTTGTGGTCGCCCGAAGTGGAGAGATGGAAGATCTCCTTGAAGGTCACAATGTTGTAGGTGTAGGGGTCGCCTGAACTGTTGCGCAGCAGATGTCGGCTCGGGCTGGTGTCATATCGGACTTTCGGAACAGAAACGAAAACCGCGGGCGTGTAGTATCCGCAGCCATCGTGGCAAAGCAACTTGTAGTCGCCAATATCCAGACTGTCAATGGTGTAGTAGTGCTTGTAGTCGAATCGGTTGGGGTTGTCGCCCGAATGCTGGCAGGAGTCAAAGACGACGCTGCGTACAAGGAAAGTGTCGTGGGGCGTGCAACGCCAGATGTCCACTGTGTAAGGGAAGGTTCCCTCCTCAAGGCGCACCTGCACCTGGCCGGTCGGCTGGCATACAAACGAGGGCACGATACCGTATGGCCTGTCGAAGGTGAAGAGATTGTAAATCATCCTGGAAGTCGGGATGGAGTAGCGGCTTTCCACCTCGACACTCTCTATGGAATCGCCGATGATGGTGTAGGCCCCCACGCCCGACAGTCCCGTGGCGCACAATGCCTCCACTTTGACTTTGTAATGGCCTGGTCGCAACTGCATTACAAATGGGTTCGAGGTCTCCACAATGGAGTCCAGCCCGTGGTCCAGCGGGATGAACGAGTAGCGGATCTGCTCCAATGCCTCTCCAGTGGTGTCCGACAAAGTGCAGTAGATGGCTCCGTCAGCCTGACAGTAAGCTGGCGAGGAGGTGGCGGACAAGGTGATGGAACACCCTGATTGGGCGTAAGTTACGGTTGCCGAAATCCAAATTAAAGAAATAATTGTTAAAATGGACTTGCATAAAAAAAGGAGCCCTGAGGCTCCCTTTTTCACGTCGGAATTGTAAATGAATCGTGTCTTTCTTTTCATTTTTCTTTTTGTTAAAGATTTGATATTTAAGTAAATGATATATATTTATCCGTAGATGAGGATGAATAATGCCATCTCTTTTTTTGAGATGCAAAAATACAAAAATATTAATTAGATTAACAAAAATAAAAAGAAAAATTTATAATAGATTAAATATAATAATTAATTGTTAAAAGGGGGGTCTGATTCCCCGTCAGGGGATTCATTTGACAGTATGTACGGTGGCGGTTCATAGATAATAATGGCTGAAATAAAACACATTTAAAACTGTCCGAAAAAGGGGATGATTACATTTAGAAATCATTTTCCATTTTCAGATTTTCTAATTGTTCAAGGAAGGCAGGATGATGTATTAAAAAAGACCTGTTGAATTGGATAGAGAAGCTATTATCATTTTCCAACAAAAAAGAGCCATCCCAGTCATATCCATAAATGATTGGATCGTCCGAGCAAAGACTAGAATAAGCAAGGAAAATGGGGATTTTTATGGGAATTGTATCCATTTGTATAAATTCAACAATATTATCGCTCAAAGCTGAAACTTGTTTTATTCCCTCGACTGACAATAAAACGGTTATTGTATAGCGCTCATTGTTTGAATTAAAAAAAGTTTGAATGTCTACAATGAATTTTTTTGCCAGAACATAGCTAGAACCTGTGACGTTTTGAGAATCTGTACGAATGGTATCATAATTTTGGGCAACACAAATACTACTGAGGAAACAAAAACTCAAAGCAAGCATAATCTTTATCATTTCCATATAGAAATTCATTTAGTATTTGATATACATTTTGATATTGACAATTGATCAAAAGTGTGCAATAGAGGACGATAACAATTATTGGATTTTTAATGCCTCATCTGAAAAAATATAAATATTATTAGTTAATTATTTATGCGATTATAATAACCAGATTCACCCCCAATTCCAATAACATCACCGTATCCAATCAAATTGCTGCTTTTTAAAGGAACAACCATCGGTTTTCTGGAATATCCATTTTTTGTATATACATAAACATTGTTGTTGTTATCAGTTCCATAGTAAACGACAGCATGTGAAGAGCTTCCAATTGCGCCAGTTGTTCTGCTAATACAACCATTTTTGGCATATTTATCATACTTACTATTCATATATAGCGTTTTAGACTCAAATCGAATTATTGTTTTGCCAAACTGAGCCTCAGACCCATCCACACTCTCAAAGTAACTGGACAAATAACTATCGAATATATTAGCACAGGGTATATCACAGCCATTTTCTATTGGTAATCCCAATACCCCATAATAGGAGCTCCCCCAACAATTATAATAATCATCTTTTGCATTACTGAAAGATTTAATACTGCGAGTGAATACATTATCAAGTATGACCTTACTTCCAGCTTTAATATTTTCATTAGAATTATACCCTTGCTCAGAGAGTAGAGAACCTGCTTCGTCTATTGAACAATGCAAAAAGTCAGCTAGACTTTCCTTGTTATCACCCTCCTCAGCAAAAAGATTACCTTCTATGTCGGGTTTCCAAACTTCCTCCCCATTCGGATCCACCAACTTCACCGGGTTATTCGCGCAATACGTATAAGGCGACAATGATGGATATTTGTCACTCATCGGATCGACGCTGAGCCAGATGCTCAAATCGGAGGAATAATATCTTGAACCAAAGTAAGATAAGCCCGTTTCCGTGTCGCGTTCTTTGGCGGAGAAGGTGTGAGAGGAGTGGAGAGTGGAAAGTGGAGAGTGGAGAGTTGTTGTAGCGTCGGCACATTGTGGCGGCGGTGCTGTAAAGACAGTGTGTCCATAGTCTTCCCATCGTGGCGGCGTTGTGGCGGAAATGTTTCCGACCTCAAAAGTACAAAAAAAGCCAATTGCATTTATGTATCATCGTCCGATTTCTGGTGACAATCCACTGATTCAGAAATATTTGCGATACAAGTACACTCAAAAGAAAAGAGCCTTCCGCTCTCTGCGCAGATCGGCTTCTATGCGGTCGCCCGTTTTTTTTCCTACCTACCCAGCAAGTTCGTGGGTGGATTGCCACCTGTGGTATTGCTTCCTCATTTGAGCGGAAACGGACTTTCCGCTCAAGCGGTAAGTTGGTTGAATCGTCAATCTATTCGTGATGATTCTTCTTATTGTACTGCTCCATCATCTCCCCAATGTGATTAAACTCCTTTACCTTCCCTCTTTCAAATCACGTGTATTCAACTGTTTCTTCGTGTGATTGACGAACGGATGCATATTGTGCTACTCATCGTAATGCTTCGAGGGGTTACGATAATGCTCCATAACTTCTTGATAACGTTTTTGCAGACGCTCATCCTGTGTCATATTCAAGTCAACGTCTAATCGGTAATATACTTGCTATTACAATTCTTGAGTATAGTATCAATGGTGATGTTATTTAAACCTAAATCAGAAAGTACACAACAAATAATCAGACGTCGTACTTTTTGTGTCAAATCATGGAGTTTAAAGCCATCAAGAATATGCTGTTTTCTTTCCCTTGGCATAAAGTGAGCATAATAGTCTCTTGAATCCACAAGTTCTTCAACATTGATATTATCCTTCTGTATGCATGATATATCAGAAAACTTATCTAAAACAGCCTTCATGCGATTTGTAATACTACCCTTGTATTTCGATCGAATGCAGTACCCGTCAAGAGCTCTTGCCAGAATTAGGAAATCCATGTTGCTAAACACTCTTTTCTTTTCCAAGCTATCAACAAGATTATTTCTTACAGGATACATATCATTCACGTCCGCATACCAAGACCTCATTATCTCACCGAACCTATCCTTTATTGCATCATATCTCAAAAGGAATCTTATAGGATCCACCTTTTCTGTGTCTTTTCCTCTCCAATGACTTGAAAAGAAATAAATGGCATGCAGATACTTTTCCCCATTGCCAAGCTCCTGATAATAGTCTTCATCATAAATTGTTATTTCAGAAGCCTCAACTACCCTCATAGTCGCTATTGAAAGAAATTCTTCAAACTTATATAAATGCGACAGCAGCTTATTAAAAGAGACCTTATCACTTCTTGATATCTCCAACCATGATGTCTGACCTATCTCATTACTAAGCATGGCAGGATCACCGCCCAGACTTGCTCCAGCCTTTAACTGAATTTTGTAACCATCATGCAAATCAACATCTGCCAAGGTTTTTCCTCCAAACAAAGACTCAAAAGAAAGGCTGATAATCTGTCCATTGTGCCCTTTGTTTTCCTGAAATATTTCTCTTAGCACCCCGGGATGGCACCAGTAAGATAACTCAGGGAAATGTATTGCCATCCTGAAACCACCTTCGTCATCCAATCCAGTATAATGCCGCCCGATGAAACAACACATACAATTGTATCTGATTACTGGAAAGAAACTGGACAAATTCACGCTTCCTGATGGATGACACTTTAAAAGCGTAACCTTCTTGGCGTTCTCTAAAGCACCATGAATCACAATTTCCTCGGACTTGTTCAAAAAAGCCACAACAGCATCATTCTCTTTATCAAAAGTTCCTATCAGTTCAAGGACAATGCTCTCTCCTGGCTTATACGTAAGCACGCCAGCCACCTTATTATCGGGGTTATTAGGTTTCCACCAATACCCTTTATGTTCAAATGGTTCGCTAAGCTTCATCTTCTTCCTCTACATCATACAATGTCCACCGATGACTGGGGGTTCTTCCAGGCATCATAAAACTCTCTTCTATTTTTTGGCTCTGCTCACCATATTGTTTTAGCTTGCCTATCTCAAGAACAGCCCAGTTGCTCACTTCCGGGTTAGTATGTTTTGTCAGTGGTTCTATCAATCCCGCCCTATCATTGTAAATGCTTGCTGGGCCTGAAAAAGTCCCCAATTTATCACTCAAAGCAGTCCTAACCAGCTTATCACTTCCGTAATTATCCAACAGCATCATTACTGGTTCCGACAAGGTATCGCCTTCGGTCAACGGGGCCAAAGCCATTAACATATATGATCCTTCTGGATAAACCTTGCACCAGTCTATCAACATTGTCAAGTTCTCTTTCTTGAAAATCAATGCAGGGAACGGATTATGTATGGTGCTGAATCCAAAGGCATAATAGAATTTAACAAAATTCTCATCCCCATCCTTTGCAGACATTAGAGCGGCCATCTCTGTCCAGGTGATTTCAAAATACTTTTCAAACATCACTTGTAGCACTTGCTCTACCTCATACCGCAAAGAGATTTGTTCTGGAGAGATGACATGATTGAAAATTCCTTTTACTAATGCTTGAGCTAACTCTTTCCGTTCGCCATTAGAGAGCAGTGTAACCAATATGTGTGAATAATATGAGTACACTACTAGGGTTGTCACATCATCTGCCCTCTTTATCATTTCCTTTTCAAACAGTTCATCCATCTCTGGATGCTTGTTATTGCTGCTCAAATACTGCGACATTGCCATGTGTAAGGCAACAACAAACGAATCAGGCAGAGAAATAACCTTGGCTAACAAACCCACAGCCTCCGGCGTTGATAGTCTGTCTATGCGAACATAATTCCAATAAGTGATAAACATACTACAATCCACGACCTTCTGCTCTACTAACTCAAAGAGTTTATCCACGTATGGATGATCAAAGTTATAGTTCCTGACTGCAACCAATGAGAACATTAGCCATTGCTTCCCCTTCTCATAGACAACCTCTACTATTCTGGCAAAAACCTCCTCGCTAACTTCTTTCACATAATATACGAAAATGCTGTTAGCTCTTTCTTCCAATAAATCGATAGAGTCCGAGGCAAACGTCAGTTGCTCTTCAGGTGTATTCAAAGATGCAAGTTTAATTGCAAAAGTATGCGGCAAGAAGGTTTGTGTCTGGTATATGTCTTTTAGGAGCTCTTTATTATATAGGTTCTGGCTTGCCATTTCTTCTGCCAGAACTTCATATTTCCTATTTACAATCTCACTATGCTCTTTGTCTGACAGTCCCAAATAGTCATTACACTCATAGCTTTCCACTTGGGCAAACCGAGAAACGAAGTCCGTTTTACTTAATTTTGCAATCAACTGCTCTACTCTCTGCAAATGCTGAGCATACACTCGCGTTTCATCATCTTTTCTCGCAAAATGTAAAACATGCAGCAGGTCATCCCATTCATAGTTGAGCATCTCCGCCACATTTTCTACCCTTGGCATAATGAGGTCAAACAGCCCAAAAGAATTTAAAGCACGGAAGTTTGATGCCATCATTTTTATACAAGCATCGCTATAATCTGTTTTACTATCTATTTCACTTTGTAACAAATCAAGACAACCCGTAATATAGGGTTCAACCTCCTTCAAATCATATGGGTCATAGAATGTATACGTCTTGTGACCAATAATAACATCCCCTCCAAAGCGTATGAAGTTTGTAGTCCAAAGGGCCCTGTCTAATGCTTTCATCAAAAGGGGCTTTTCTTCCTGACTATTTATCTCAGCCTTTAGAAAGTCCAATCTGGTATTCAAAGGAACGGATGTGGCAGGGAGCCTTACAGGGAATAATGAAATAAACTGCCCTGTAGCATTATTTGATATATGCTCCACTTCCGAACATCCCAGTCTTAACATTAATTTGGCTGCTTTCTCAAAGGTTTCCGGCTTATAACATAGCTTCTCTAACGTCCACACTAGTTCCCTGCGGCCATCTCTGATTTTCTTCAGTTCATCTAAACCCAAACCTCCCAGCGTATGAAAAAGACTGTCACACACAAAGTCTGGTTCTATTTCCACTAAAGAGCGGTATATTTTTGAGCCTACCTCTGTGTTCAGGAACTCCAATTTTGTTAACAGCTTTCCTGGTTGCAGCAGCTCTTTTATTAAATCCGACACTTTCTCATTATCCACCGCATCTTTTATTTTGTCAAAGAAAGGGGGTACAAGATTATCGGCCAAACCACTTTCCCTTAAAGTAAGGATAATGCTCTCCACCTGGGTGGCCGTACATTTTGCAAACCACTCATCATTCAGCATCTTGGAAATAGCAGGTGAGCGGAAACGGACATATACACCTACTCTTTGCATCAGCCCCCTATTAAGGTATAGCCTAATCAGAGCATCAAACTTGTTAACCAGAACTGTACCGTCATGATTCAGGCCTGTAATGTTCTTATTAAGCGCTATAGTTACTATTTCCTTGTGAGCATCACCCTCATATCCAATACTTGAAAATAATGATAGAGTCTCCGCAATAATCCTTTCGTCGCTCCCATTAGGGGCAGACAACAGATTTGATACAAGTTTTTGGTTACTGAAATCACGAATGTCGCCTGTATTCTCAATACCTTCAATAGCCTGTACAGTCATTAATGGATTCCCGCTGGCAAACTCTTTAATCTTGGTGCTTACTTCATCCTGTTTACCATACAGACGGGCTATAATACCATCCACAACGTCCTCATAAGCATCATTAAACCTGGTCACATTATATCCAATTCCTTGTGTTTCTGCCGGATTATCAAATAAAGAATATAACCTGTTTCGGGCTTTTTTACGATAATACAATCTTAGAATCTTTTCGAACAGAATCTCATCACAGTTGTCCAGTATTAGAACAGCCGCAACTTGTTTTTCAAAAATCTTTGAACTGGTTTCTATAACATCTGGCTCTTGGGATATTTGACAGTCGCAATACAATTTAGGCACATCATCCTGTTCGGCTAATATCGTTTCAAGTACCAATCTTGTTTTCCCAATACCATTCAACCCTAAGACCCTCAGAACACCTTTATTGTCTGAAATAGCCTTTTTTATGTTTCTGAGATTGTCATTAAAAACGAATTTCTTCTTAAAACCAAGTTCTTTCGTTACCTGCTCACAGTCTTCATACGGCAACAGTTCATCATGGATATGCTTCAAAGCTGCCTTTGCGGACTTACTGATAGCCACCTTCAGGTCTTCTATAAGTTCCTTTTCAACTTTTTCAGCCTCAGGTGCATTTTGAGCTGCAAGGCAAAACGTGATGGGGTAACGTTTATGTCGTATATCTACAGGTCGCAAATAATCATTTTCGCACACATCACCAAACACTGTGTTTGCCACATGAATCACCTGTTCATGACGAAGGTGTCCATCTGCTCTTCCCAACTCATACATCACATTTTCGTTGGGTCGTTCTCTCAAGTCTGGCTTCTGGTTTGCCCATCTCTGAACCTTGTTAAACTTCTTATCTATGGATATATCTGCAATGAAGATATGGCACTCGTCATTCCTTTTCAAGCACGTGACAATCATATCCGGAGTACCAGGTTCGCCTCCAGTACCCTGCTTAACCTTAAAAACCACGTCTTTAAGATCACCTCTTCCCTGTACTGCATTTGCGGCCTTTTGGATACAAGACAATATAAACTCTTTGTTGTTGAGTTTATCAGTCTTTGAAGACAACTGCCAAGAAAAAAATATATTAAGTACGTTTTTCATAAACTATAGAGTTTACATACCAGTACGGCTTGATACATTAATAAACTACTATTGACACCATGGGTATTTTATTTTGACTACACCTTCTTCAGCTAATACCTGCTCAGCCACTTTGATTCTTTGTTTAGCGGCCTCAACAATATTGAGTTTCAAGTCTATCATCTGTCGGTAATACTCCATATCGCCTACTTCTCTTCTTTTTTTCTCATATATTTGAATATCACCTTGCTTGTCCTTGATAATTCTTTTACTGCTGTCAATTACACCCAGTGCTTGGTTGACGGAATCGCCCTTCCATTTATTCTTGAAAGCCTCTACATCATAAAGATATTGACAATGCTCTTTCTCTAACCTCCACAAGTCAAAATAGTCCGTCTGCCTCATGAGTTCCAAAGCACAATCTCCATTAGATGGGTTGGCCTCAATAAAAGCCTCCAACTGATTCAAAGAGACAATATCCTCTTTGGGGAACTTCCTGTTTAGTGAGATAAGAAATTTATAGATAGATTCAAATTGCACTTGGGTAACATCATAGCTTTTTGCAAAGTCTATATCCTCTTGTGTTGCTTCAAGCAAAATGTTGTCTATAGAGTACAGAAGTTTTGATTTGTGTATGTCCTCCGGAGAACATAGTTCGTAATTCTCTACAAGGTCAAGGCAAACGTAATCATAACACTGCGCCACATATTTAGCGCACATCTGTCGGTTCTCGTTTGGTACCACTTTTTTCCCATTTTTCATCGCTATTAGAGCCTTTGTGTCGTATAATGTTCCCACAAATGTCCTAGCATAAGTTATCAAGTCCCGTATTCTCCAGTCATTTCTGTATTCGTCCTTAAGCCTCATTATACACGCGGCCTCATCTTCTTCCAATAATATGCGACTGGGATTCTTTGTGATAACAATACTCGATGCATGTAAGATAGAATCATACCAGTAAAGCATAGCATGAGAGAACTGGCTCTTAGTACGCTTTTGTATCTCTCTACTTCTTTTGTCATTGTACCCTACAAGGATAATATCTCCCGGCAATAGAAAACCGACATTTATTTTATATAACATTGTTATGTATATTACACAGTATGATTAATCGTTTCTCTTCCTCCCCATTGCGACAAAAACACCCACTCTCAAAAGCCCAAAGCCCTTTCAGAAACCCTTTCTTTTCTGCGTCACATCCGTTTTCTTTCCTCCTCCATCGGCTCATACACCCCGTCTTTAGCCCCCAAAAATCACTGTTCCACTCCCAAGACACCTCAATCAATGCCACTGCCCAGTTCCCTTTCTTGCAAGCCAGTCCCATCCGCGGGTGTCTTTAGCATTCTCAAGGGAACTGTTTCGATGTTGTCAGGGATAAGACCGACTATTCCTCCACGTTCTCAATATGGAGGAATAGGGGACGGTGTATCACAACCTCCTGAAAACCAAATCCTTCCAAACTCAGAGGGCTATATATGGATTCCCCCTTGCTTTGCGGACATTTATCGTTGCAAAGCTACAGAAAATTTTAATTTCTTTCTGTCAAAAAATCTTAAAATGTTTTTAGCGTTGGCATCCACCCAATCGAGTAAGATGTTTACACTAATCGGAGATGTTCACCTCTTTTCGTCCGACATAGAGAAAACTCTGCAATAATTTTTCCCGTTTTCTTTTTCATCAGGTGTACCACGGTGAACTGGCTTGACAAATCCATAAATCGTAACGAAGTCCGATTCTTCGACCTCGCTGTCGAATTTGGGGGTGATGAATGCATTGTGTTTTTTTGGTGGGCGTGATTTATCTAAGACACGCCGAAAGTCTGCGACATTGCACAAGACTTATTTTTCAGATGACGGTTCAAGAAACTTGTCTTTTACTTTTTTTCCACAGCCTACTTTCCCGTTACAACATTCCCCACTTTTTGAATAGGGTCAACGACATTTCCTCCCTACGAGGTGTTGACCAAATGGTGTCCGCCGTCAATCATACAGTGCGGAAATTTTTTTTAGAAAAAACGGAAATTATTCAATAAATATGGAAATAATTTTGCTTGTATTAGAAATTTTTGTATTTTTGCAGAAATTTTCAAAACTGTATGGATTCGAATTTTGTTATTATTCAGGCACTTTGCCGTTCGGCCCTGGCTTCTACTAGAGAAATGACAGAGCATCAAATGGAGCGTCTTATAGATAACTATAGGAAGAATGGCAAGGATAAGGAGGCAAAATCGTTGGAAGGTATCTTGATTCAGGCGCGCAAGATGCAGCCAATGGAGCCGCTGAACTTTGTTATTTCCTCCATGGAAGGCGATATCTTGACTAAAAACACAACGATACCTGTTGACAAGGAGACAGCAACACCAATTCTGGAAATTATTTTTCAAGATGATTTGGAACAAGAGGAGCCTATTTTCAACGATTCCATAAAGATGGCGGTTGATGCTATCGTGAACGAATGGAGAAACTATGACAAATTGGTTCAACTCAAGGCTTCTCCATCAAGGTCTTGTTTGATTTATGGTGATCCAGGCACAGGTAAAACAATGCTTGCCAAATGGATTGCAAAATCAGTTGGGCTTCCAGTTGTTCTGGCCAAGCTTGATGGTATTATTTCATCATTTCTTGGTACCAGTTCCAGAAACATTGCAAACCTTTTCCGCTTTGCCAATAGACATAAGTGCATTTTGCTGTTAGATGAGTTTGATGCATTGGCTAAACTACGAGACGACCCTCAAGAAATCGGTGAAGTGAAGAGAATTGTCAACACTTTGCTCCAAAATCTTGATGTACGCTCGGAAAAGGGATTTACAATCGGGATTACGAATCATGAGAAACTGTTAGACCCGGCTGTATGGAGAAGATTTGATGTACAAATAGATATACCACATCCCAGTCCCTTGGTTCGGGAAAAGATGCTTGCAAAATTCATTTTTCCGCTTGAATATTCACAACCTGAGTTGAAGTTTATAAGCTGGTGTATGAATGATGCCACAGGTGCTGATTTACGTAAACTCAGCGATTGGCTTAAAAGAGTACACATACTCGAAGAATCAGAAATCCATAATTTGCCCACATTGATGAGTCTTTTTGCAACAATGAATATGGGTAGAGTGCCGAAGAGAATCATAGAACTACTGAACGGTGACTTGGCAGATTTATGCAAAGAACTTACCAGTAATGAATTCCTTCAACTGAAACAAAAGGACATTGCGGCTTTGTTCGAAATGTCTCCGTCAACTTTAAGTAAACTCATCTCAAAAAACAATAAAAATGGCAGATAATCAGATACAGTTTGTTCTTAATCCCAGATCCTTCATCGGGGATAAAGATTTGGTTAATGGATTTGGCCCGAACAAGGACTACTATGTCGGCAAAGACAACGAGTTTGTTGCCCACAAGGGAAATCTTGTTCAAGGATTGGTATCTATAGGTGTGGCCAGCCGAAGTAATCCATATTCTAGAGTTGCTTATGCCAAGGTGAAGATGCGTAGCGATGCTATTGCAAAGACTCATCGTCCAACAAAGTCGATCTTTACTGTGAATAAGAGGAGTTATGTGGTAGGTGGAGCTGGTGTTGGCGAACTTCTTGTAGAAATGCATCCTGGATCAATAGAAAAAACAGTGCAGGCTATCAATAGGGCAGAGAATGTGACGCGAGAGAAGCCATCAAGAGCAAGATCGGAAGTTGGAGGTATACAGTCCATACAACTCTATTCTTCAGAGGATAGGGTGCCGTTTACCCTAGCTGAAGTGTCGGCTTGGAAGGAAGAAGGTCTCGTTTCTAATGGCTATTATGTTAACATATTCCGTCCTCTATATGCGCTTTTCGAACCGATGCAATTGTCAGAAGATTTCAGAAACCTACTTCAATCTTTTAAAGATCATTTGGATTCTTTCCCTTATGTGAGCTACAAGGAACTTATGACTTCAGGACGAGGTGGGCAGGTGTTTGTGCATATTGAATCGGACACCGAGGACGATTATGCGGTTAAGAATGCCGAATTGCTGGATTTCCTGTCCGGACATCCATTAGTAAGAAAAGTTTCTGCAGCTCCTTCGATATCATCGTTTACTTCTTCAGAAGGAATAGGGTTGGATGTGGATGTTGCAGCCCCGAATGATATTTCAATGTTTCCAATTGTAGGAGTCATAGACAATGGTATATCAGAAATTTTTGATGGATGGAAGGTCTATGAATGGTCGGAATTGCCTGATGATTTTAGAGTGGAAGACCACGGAAGCAAGGTGGCTGGGCTGCTGGTTAAGGGTAACAGCCTGAATGGCGAGGACCTTGTGCCCGAAAAGGATGGCTGCAGATTGGCAGATTTATGTGTGATTCCTTCAGATGGCAAATGGAAAGAAGTTTATCCACTAGGTGCGGAGAATTTTTTTGAGTCACTGATGAGTGCTGTGGAAGAGGCGAAGGAAAAATCTGGTGCAAGAATATTCAATATAAGTGTAAACCAAAAGGGAAGAATCCCCTCTGAAGGGTGGTATAGTGTGGCAGCCAAGAAATTTGATGAAATAGCTGATATGTTGGATGTACAGTTTGTCATATCGGCAGGAAATCTTCCCATAGACCAGTTGCGTGGTGAATGGATTCCAGCTGATCCTGAACAGAATATTGGCAGTTTGCTTCCAGAGCATTTAGCGCTTCCTCCGGCTGAGAGCCTCAGGGGTATAAGTGTGATGGCTCTTAATCCTAATGATCAATCTCCAACGTCATATACGTTAATAGGTCCTGCTTATCAGGCCGGTGTGAAGCCTGACGTTGCTTATATCGGTGGATCTGCTGAAGATAATTCCGGGTTATCTTCAATCAATATGACGGGCCAAAAGATATTAGTAAGCGGTACGAGTATGTCAGCACCTCTGGTTGCGAAGATTATGGCTGCTGTTGATAATAAGATAGGCGGGAATGCTCCCTTTGAATTGCTTAAAGCCCTATTAATTCATCATGCCCGATATCCTGACGTGATTATGGATGAGGTGTATGATGATGCCAAAAAAAAACTCTATGGGTTTGGTGTACCGTCTTCTTCTGAAAAAATCCTGATGGAGGATGACCATTCATTCACCTTTGTGGTGTCCGAAAGTATTCCTTCAGACAAAAAACTGAGCTTGTCATTCCCGTGGCCTGATTCTTTAAAGAGACCTGGTGGTAAATGTAGAGGTAAAGTTAAACTTACACTCGTTAGCCGTCCTTTATTAGATGATTCTTTTGGTGAGGAACTGGTAAGAGAGAATATAACAGCCTACTTGAGGGCGGGCACGGCTGATGGTAAGAAGAAGGGCCTCATGAGATTCGTGTTCTCGGATGTTAACGAAGAAGAATCAGCAGAAGAGGAGAACCTCATTAAGGATGCTTTTAAATGGAATCCTGTCAAGGTTTCACATGCGAATCTCAAGCATAAGAAAATTGACGGTGATGTTTTTTTGGAGATAGAATATCTTTCCCGTGAAGGTTTGGCTCCCAATTTCGATGGCGTGCCATTTGCTGCCATTCTCACAATATCTGATCCGAAAGGAGAGGCTCCTGTTAACAGAGAGATGAAGGCAGCCTTGCAGGCTATTGGTGTTCAATTGTCTGATATACAAGTTGCCGCACAGGTTAGAGGACAGATTTAAATATAAGCAAACAATATTTTTGTTGGCATATTTGTTGTTATGGTCTGACTCTTTTGTATGGCTAATCCAGTATCTGGCCGCAAATGAAGAAACGACTCTTTTTCGCGTAATTATCAATCTTGCCGCACCGCTGTCTTTCGGGCTAAGTGTTGGTTTTTAGGGATGGGCCACTCTCTCAATTGTCATGTTGCCAAGAAACAGCGACATTTCAGTCCATACCAATCATTCCGCACACAATTACGTGTTTTTCTAACTGTTACCTTTGCAACCAAAAACAGCAATCGTAAATGGAAGACACGAAAAACAAGTTTGAAATCACCTACAGGAACGTGGACGAGCTTGTCGAGCCCGACTACAATCCCCGGAAAATCACGGCGAAGCAGAAGGAGGACATCCGCAAGTCCATAGAACGCTTCGGCTTCGTGCAGCCCATCGTGGTAAATGTCAACCCTGACAGAAAGGATATTGTCATCGGCGGCAACCAGCGGCTCAAAATAGCCAAGGGGATGGGCATCGAGACGGTCCCGTGCTACGAAGTCAACCTCAATGAAACGGATGAGAAGGAACTCAACCTGCGTCTCAACAAGAACCAGGCGGAGTTCGACATCGACATGCTGCGCACCTACTTCGACAAGCAGTTCCTCTTCGATGTCGGTTTCTCTGAAAAGGAAATCGGCAGGATAGAGAGCGAGTTCGAGAAGAAGTTCAACGCCGTGACCAACGACAACTGCGAGATGCCGATAGTCGCGCAGTTCAACGAGCGGTACGACACCGTGATGATATTCTGCAACAACGAACTGGACTTCAACTGGATGCGGAACGTGCTGAACCTCAAGCCCAACCAGGACTACAAGAACAGCAAGGTCGGCGAGGCGCACGTGATGACAGTGCAGGAGTTCCAACAAATATGGGAGGAGGCCATGTGAGATGACACCGACAACGATTAAGATAGTGTGCCCGTCAAAGGGCAGGGCGGACAATGTGAGGACGCTCAAACTCATTCCCACCCTATCGCTCGTTGTGCCCTACGACGAAGCCGACGACTACAGGAAGAATTATCCCGACACGGAAGTGCTGGCCATCCCTGAACGCATAAAGGGCATCACGCCGACACGCCAATGGATATTGGAGCTATACGCCGACGAGGACGTGTTCATGATTGATGATGACGTGACCTCCGTAAGGCGCAACTTCGTGTTTGGGGACCAGGAGATTTCCGTCACCGACCCGGAGACAATCCACGACATCATTGAGACAACCACTATAATTGCGCGGCTTGAGGGCGCGAAGGTGTTCTCTTTCTCCAAGATCTTATAATGCCTACACATAAAAGCCCCGAGATCTCGTAATTCTGGATATAAAATGGTTATTTATTGGATGTGGTCGATACAACATTTTGGCGGGTATGTGAGGGTGTGGTTCATGGCGCGAAGATAGGATTTTTTTTATTATCTGTTATTCTATTAGCTTTATAACGCGGTATGGTAATGCCGTCAAAAGTTTATCTCTCTTGAATATAATTCTCAACGAACAAGAGAAAGCCCCATTGCCAGAAATATCCCCTACTTGAATCTTAAGATTACGAATATTTTCTGGCAGGAATGGATTTGTATTAATTGTGCAAGAATATGACTTTGACAAAACATTGCCGTCATCATCATCGATTAAAAGGTATTCAATGTATAACTTAAATAACCGGCAATAGGTGCCTTTCCTTTTATAATTAAATTCCCAAGGGTCACACGGTGGGCTATCACAAATAACCAATCCACCTGTGCATAGTGGCCCTACGATTTCCCCCAATAATATGTCAGAATACAACGGGAAGGAACGTATATCGGATTTTAGTAGCGTGTCTTTAATAAAATGGTAATAAGTATCTTTCGTTCCTTGAGTTTTCAGACACTCCACACCTGCTATACTAAATGATAAACCTGCACCGATACAAGCGTTGCTAATGAAATGGTTGGCAAGGTCTTCGGCAATTCGCCGTTCAAGAGAGTCATTCGGTTTTATAAACGTGTATTCCCCAACTGTCACGTCCGTTGTGTCATAGCGGACACGCATATAGTCTTCCGTTTTAAGTGGTACAAGGTTCTTCATATTGGATTTCTTGTCCAAGAACACGGCGCAATAATAATTATCATCTATATTTTCCTTTTCTCCTGAATTATGGAAAACTGACAACAGGTAGACAGTATCAGAGCATATCCCAATAATAATCTGCGCATTGCCCTTGATGAAAGAACCGAATAGTAGGCATAAGCCCGCAATTACTATTTTGAATAACTTGTTCATTCTACTTTGATTTCAGCATTAGTATCTATAGGAGCAGAACCGTTAATGTAGTCAATCCTCACCTTTGCTCCTTCCACATCGAGACCATTGTTATCTAGCATATACTTGATTATCATACGGATGTCGTCATTAGAAATATCTTTCATTTCAAAACCATTGTCTGGAGTGGCAGTGTATTCCATTCTTCCCTCTGAAGGGTAATATGGTTTTCCTTTATCATCAAGACCTAACAAATGAAGAATTTCATGGGAAATTAGTTTATGATAATCAATAAACCTTGTATTTTTCCAGATATTCATTGAAAAATATTTTCCCGAGGACGTTTGTCCTCCAGTTATGTGGATTTTCCCCGACTCTGTTTCCCGGCTCTTCTCTATTTCTGTTGAACCCATAAAAGCGTTTCCGTAGCAACCATCATCTCTTGCTTGGTCGATGGCATTAACAATCATCATGTCTTTCTCAGATAAATTTCTATGGTAGTCCTCTCTTTTCTTGGAATCTGGAGCGACAGGATTGATGGCAAATTTCAAAGTGTATTCCACACCATCAACTGTCACTACTTTTGTGATGTCGTTGATCTCCTTGACAGCGGGCAACAGTTTGTCGTACGCTTCTTGCGAAGCTGTATAAATATTCATCTGAATTGTGATGGTTTTGTTTTCACCAGAATTATCTATAACTACAACAAAATCGCTTCCGTCCACATCCACCATCTTTATCGGATTGTCCGCACAGAACTGATAGGGGCTCAGCGACGGGTACTTTGCCGCTTTTCTGTCTATGCCCCACCACCGTCCCAGCCTCGTGTCATACTGCCGGAATTCGTACCCAGTCAAACCTCCTTCCACAAACACCTCATTATCAACCTCCTGCCCATTGAAAAAGTACCGATAACCCCCCATAGCGGGAAGAGGGAATTTTGGCGGGTATGTGGCGGTGTGGATCATGGCGTTAATGGTGCAAAGATTGGATTTTTTTGGTTCGTGTGATGATGAAGTTGTGGTTTGGCGACAACGGGGAGTAATTTAGGACAATGATCAGAAGCAATTGAAAAATTCAGGCATACAATCAAATACTATTTCTGTTTCTTAAGTTTTATGTCTTTCATATACACCTCATTCTCCGCCTCGTACCCAGCAGGTAGTGTGTCATGCAAAACAAATGTGGGAACCACGATGACCTTTTCTCCATAAATACCAGACGTGGGATACTTGTATCGAATTATTGATAACAGAGAATCCTCGCTATACTGCAAAACCTCCACCTTGTAAACCCAATCTTGCTCATGAAAATCCGACATAAAATAATCCTTATTCTTATTATGGAACAAAGAATCAGGAGTATAGTAATAAGCTAACATCCAATACGCCTTCTCAATACACTTGACTTGTTTCCCTTTGCTGTATAATCTATATGGTCGTATGGTGTCACCGTTCCAATTGTAGCAGTATTTCACCTCAATGGCTTTACGCTTGAACCATTCTTTGTCAATAGCGATTCCAACAATGGGACCGACAACAAATGTACCGATTAGGAAAAACAGCAGCATCGGGACAGGGTATTTTTTTATTATTATGTCTGTAGGCCACATATTTATTATGATTTGTTGTCCTTCACTTCCTGTTGATAATCCTCACTTTCCCATTGAGGATTGGTTGGAGTACCAACATTATTCATTTTAATGGATGTTTTAATTTCAAATTCTTTGAAAGGATGAAGCCAATTCCCATGCTGTGTGTATTTTAGATAATTCTTCCCATCAACTTGGTATACATCTAAATCAGGATTTAGGTCATCATATTCTAATCCTTTATTATTAATTAGCTTTCGCAGACGGGTCTGTTCTTCGTATGTTATAGAAAATGATGACTTTATTTTGGTCTCGGTAGTAGTAGCCACCGCACCAATTCCAACACCCACACTTGCACCAAAATACCAATCCTGATCCCTTGCTTCAACGGATCCTCTACAAATTGGTGCTAAATCCAAAGATGTAATGCTACCATTTGAAAATGCTTGACTAAAAGTCTTGGCGCCGAAGTCAATACCATAGTGTTTCTTTACACCAACAAGTAATAATCCCCCAACGGATTCCTTGTCTGAAATTTCAAATGTGGAATAATAGTGAAAAAATGTAATCCCAAAAGCATCATAGGCTCTTCCTTCGCCTCGTGCATAATTCCATCCATATTGTGCGATACCACCAGCACTATTAAATTCTTTCGTGCTGAACACAACTTCCAGCCCTTCCAACTCCATCCCGTCCACAACCCTGTTCTCCGCAAACGCATACGTGCTGTTCCACGGGAATTTGGCGGCCAAGGGGTCCACACTCCAAAATCTCCCTATCCGCGTGTCGTGCATACGGTACTCGAAAGCGTGCAAGGCCCCTTCTCCAAACACCTCATTATCAGCCTCCTGCCCGTTGAAGAAGTACCGATATCCCCCCATAGCGGGAAGAGGGAATTTTGGCGGGTATGTGGCGGTGTGGATCATGGCGCGAAGATAGGAATTTTATTCACACTTGTCGAAAGGATCATGTCCGAATGTTGTGATTCTCCCGTGTGTTATTTTGAGCAGAAAAGGGACTTTGCGTAATAAATATTGGCGTTCTTCAGGGCGTGTCACCTGAAACACAGGTTCCTGATACTCTGTTTCCAAAAGTCCTATACCATGATTTGATGATGAATTATGGGATGGAGGAGCCCCTATGTTGTCCGTGTCAAAATGGCACGCCAGCAAATACAACTTATCTGACGTGAGTTCCAAGAACAAACGTGATTCGACAGAATCATAGACAAATTGAAGACGATATAATCCGGATAGGGTTCCTTCGCCTTCTTTCACTTCCAAATACGGGAGCCCATCGCGCATAACCACTTTCCAAGGTGAGGCACCATCGTTTTTATGTCTTTTCATTGATTCTGGGTCCAGTTCCATTAACAGGAGTGTTTTATTGTTATATAACTCCAAAGAGGGAAACTTGAAATCATAAAATGCACAAGGATCTTCGTTAATCTTGATTTTTACCACTGTCCAAAGACCTATCAAGTTGTTCGAAATTGTGTCTTTTGTGCAGCCACTCAGAACAATTGCAAATTGGAGCAACATTCCTATAAATAATATCTTTTTCATTCTTTATTTCGATTTGGGTCTAACGGCCTCATTCTTCCTGTTTGATTGAAAATCTTTATGCCAATTTCATATATTTTAGGATCTTCTGTGTAGTTTTTCCCAAATAGAATCACATTCATAATCTTTGCAAGGGAAAGGGGATTCATATATTTCTGAGGGATGAATTGCTGATTGGGATCTTTCAATATCTTGTCGATGTCCTTTTCCACCATCTGTACGTATTCTTCCTGTTTTTTGATAATTTGATTCTCTTTATAGGCAGAATACAGTAAACCATAATAAAAAGCTTCATTAAGAACAGTGACAGTCAACATCCCTCCTATGACATATTTTGTGGAAGAACGGGGGGTGCCAACAAATTGTGGCTTAAATCTTTTATCGGGCATAGTATAATTTGAGGATTTTGTTTTAGGAACCGTTATTCGTTGAATAATTGGATTATGGGCGGGATCTGTTGCTCCGTATGTGTTATCCATTTGAGGAATGGGAACGTCAATTCCTTTAAACATAAATTGAAAAGAATGTTGTTTCGTGCTAATGCCAATATCCCGACAGCCAGTTTCACTGTTATACGTCCAATTGTTGATGTCTTTGACGGAGGCCATATACATTTTTTTGCATAACGGTGAAAGATTTTCAGTGTTAATGTAAGCGCCGTCAGATTGAAATACCCATCGACAAACGTCAGCATCCAAATATTCCAGTCCCTCCAACTCTCTTCCGTCCACAACCCTGTTCTCCGCAAACGCATACACACTGTTCCACGGGAACTTCCCCGCCAGCGGGTCCACGCTCCAGAACCGCCCGATGCGGGTGTCGTGCATGCGGTACTCGAAAGCGTGCAAGGCCCCTTCTCCAAGCACCTCATTATCAACCTCCTGCCCATTGAAAAAGTACCGATAACCCCCCATAGTAAAACTTCGGCCCGGCATAGGGAAGCCGAAGGGGTAGTAATCGGTGTAGGTGACAGCGAATGGAATGAACTGCCACTGACCATAACTGTCTTGCACAAGGTGCTTTCGGTCTTGTGCTGTGTAGGTCACATTGCCCAAATGATCCGTAAATTCATAAACACGAGCCCCAATCGTGTTGGAATCCTGCAGCCAAGTGCTGTTTGCCGTTATCCAGACCTGCTGCTCCAACACACCCAGACGCTTGCTGCCATACAGATACCGCTCTGTGGCTCTCAAGGTGTCTCCATTCTGCCGATAAATGCACATCACATTGCCTGTGGCATCGTGAATGTAGAAAGTCACTCCCGAGCTGTGGCATCGTGAATGTAGAAAGTCACTCCCGAGGAATCGGTCTTCACCTGTCGCTGGCCAGTCGGGCTGTAACGGAATGATGACAATGTATTACCATTCCTGCGAATGGTATCCACTTTGCCAAGTGCGTTCCAACTTACCGTCAGATCCTCCGCATTGTCGTGCACTAAGTTACCCAGTGCATCGTACTTGTAGGCACTGGATGAAATACCGGTGGAAGATATGCTCCCCAAGCGATTGTTGCCATTCGGGTA
>CACXXY010000002.1 GCA_902771655.1 uncultured Bacteroidota bacterium
CAGCTGCTTTGGCAGACAGGTGAGTCATTTTACAAGACTATTTCTCCGGAGTTGCTGGCACGGCAGAACGAAAATGTCAAGATTGTGCCTTTCATCAAGAACATGAACGATGCATACAGCATGGCGGATGTGATTGTGTCGCGTGCCGGCGCATTGGCCATTGCCGAACTTTGTGTGGTGGGTGTGCCTACCATCTTGGTGCCATTCCCCTTCGCAGCTGAAGACCATCAAACCAAGAATGCCCAGGCCTTGGTGGACAAGAACGCGGCCATTATGATTCCTGACAGCCAGGCGGAAAGCAAATTGATGGATCAGTTAGTCAGTCTGATTCAGGATGAAGAAAAATGCCGCACTATGGGCGAAAACATTCTCAAACTCGCCCAACCAGATGCAATAGACTTGATAATCAAAGAAATACTTTCCAATTAATAATTAATAATGAACAATGAATAATTATTAATTGTCGCTGTCAACTATCAATTGTCAACTATTAATTATTAATTGTTAATTATTAACTGTTAGCTGCTTGGTAGTACATCGTCGTCTCTTGCTCCTGTCGGAACATGTTGTTATACAATGTGTTAATTTGTTCTTCGCTAACTGTAAAATAACGATTGGTCTCGTCGTTGAAGTCTTCCGCACAACTGAAACATTCTGCAACAGCCAAAGAGGAAGAGCGGTCTTCGATTTTGATGTCATTCTGAAGAATAATGGATTCTACTCTGTTCTTCACTTTCTGCAAATCATGAGTGTTGATGCAGTTCTTGGGTAATTGGTATAGGTAGTCAGAAAGGCGTTTGTCGGCTTCCTCAATGCTGATTCCTTCCGCGGGACGTCCACCAACAATAAAGATGCCTGGATCCAATGTTCCTGTAATGTATGCGCTTATGTCAGTGAATACAGCGTCCTCCATTACGAATTTCTTGTAAAGATAGGAGGATTGTCCACTACCGAACAAGTCGGATAACATATCGTAAGCATAGAAATCCTTGTCTAATCTGCCACAGGTTGACCAGCCTTTGAAAAGCATGTCGGCAGGCACATTTCGTTCCACCTCATACATACGGTGCTGTGTCGGATGGTCTTCTTGTGGGTACTGTCGTTCCAATGTCGGACCGGCGGGAATGGGTCCAAACCATTTTTCTACCAATGGCACTATTTCCTCAAAATGCACATTTCCCGAAATGGTCAGTACCGCATTGTTGGGTCGGTAAAAACGATAGAAGAAATTCTTCATGTCTTCCATGCTCACCTTTTCGATGTGGCTGATTTCCTTGCCGATAGGCAGCCATTGATAAGGATGTTTCTGGAAATAAAACTGGTTGTACAGCAGCCATAGGTCTCCGTATGGTCGGTTCAGAAAGTTCTCTTTGAATTCTTCAATGACCACATGTTTCTGAATGTCTAATTTTTCCTGCTGAAAAGCGAGTTCCAGCATACGGTCGGACTCCAGCCAAAGGGCATGCTCAATGTTGACGGCAGGAAGTGTGATGTAGTAATGCGTGATGTCTTGTGTGGTGTAGGCGTTGTTGATGGCTCCCACGCTTTGCAGCTGCGCGTCGTAGTCGGGAATGTTTTTGGAACCAGTGAACATGAAATGTTCAAACAGGTGCGCCATGCCAGTCATGTCGGGATTTTCATCCCTTGAACCAACATTATATACCACATTACAAGAGGCCAATGGTGTGCTGTGATCCTCATGTACAATAAGCCTCAATCCATTGTCTAAAATATGTCTTTTAAATTGTAGTGGCATTCTTTCGAATTAGAAATTAGAGCTTGATTTGCGGTGAACCACAAACTATGCATAGGTCATTCATTCAATCTGTTTATCGTATCAGGTTGATAGAACCGGTTTTGATGAGTTCCTGTTTCAGATTGTTATAACGCACGTAATTGATGTAATAAGTGTAAATACCTGAAGGACATTCAATTCCGTTCGAGCTGCCATCCCAGCCTATTTCGGGATTATCGGAATAAAATACCAATCCGCCATTTCTGTCATAAATCATGATATAATATTTAGCCACGCAGGCTACAACCGGTAAGAACACATCATTCAGTCCATCTTTGTTTGGGGTAAAAGTATTAGGGACGAAAAGCACATGGTTATCCACCACAGGAACCGGAGCCATATACATATCCTGACAATTGGCATCATCAGCAACAGTAAGTATGACGTTATAATTATCGCTGTTTTCGTTGTTATACACATGGGTGGGATTCTCTTCATTGCTGTTGCTACCATCACCGAAACTCCATGAGTAATGAACGTTTTGTCCTTCAGATTGGTTGGTGAAGACAACTTCTTGGCCGACTTCCGCCTCAGCCGGTTCAAAGTTGAAGAGTGCGGTAGGCTGTTTGCCTGCGTTGATATAATTGGATAGAAAAACACTGTCGGCACATGCTAAAGCCTCGTAGGCTTTATATAAAATGGAATAACGTCCGGGTTCTGTGAAAGTGAAACTTGAATTGGCTCCATAGAAAGTTGTGTCAGGCATGTTTGCGGAGGAAATGGTCCATCGATGAGTACTGGCCGGGGTGGCCGTGGATTTGAATGTAACCTCCTCGGGTACACATATTTCACTGGGGGTTATGTGAAAATGACCTGCTAATACCGGAGTACTGGTGATGAGAGCTGTATGATAACAGGTGTCCGTCATACAACCCCAACGGTCGCTAACTATGATTTGGAAGGTGGTGTTTTCGGTTATGTTACAGTCGGTCTCACGGGCATTGGATGTGTTGAGACCGGTAGCAGGTGTCCATTTATAAATTAGTGGCTCAGTGCCACCTATGATAGGGACTTCAATGTGAGTGCATCGGTCACAAAAAAATATGCTGTCTTTGTTTCTATCCTCACTTATAAGCGTAAAACGCTTATTATCAACCATTACATAAGTAATGGTATCGTATTGTGCCCTTTCTTCTACACGGCCATCCAGATACCTGAAATTTGGACATAAAATGCTTTTGAATACCAGTTGGGCTTGTTTCGATTGATTTGCGGCAAATTGTGCACTTTCTTTTATGTCTATCTTTAATTGTATAAGAGTATCTCCTTCTGGAAAATAAATGGTGTCTCCGTGATGTAAAGTGTCAATCAGATTGTTTGTGCGAAATCGTAGTACATAAAAGTCGTTCTCATTGGCAGTGCCACCATTGCAATAATAAACAATTTTCATAGAGGATTCTAAAGGTTCTCCATAATGAATGTCTATATCAGCACCATGGCAATTCTTAATCAAAGTATCAAGCCCCATCGTCGTAATACTATCGGTAATGCTTATTTCTTTGGGCAACTTGAAACTGCCTTTTTCCAAGAACACACCGGAATCGTATGAGCCGTCTGAGACGTTGGCAATGGAAATTTTCATTCTGTATTCTGAACAGGCGCAAAGAGAGGCATCTGCAATCAAATTTGTTGTGAAACCATCATATTCAATGGCTCCACCAGAATTGCTACGATAAAATTGTGAATAATCTAATGACACACAGTTTGATGCGCTTCCATAAGTGCCGACAGATCCATTGTTCAATGCGTTAATACTGACAGGAAGACCTCCACTACCGGGTATAATGGCCATGTTTTTAGTTACGTTAACTCCAGGAGCGCCAAAAGGATCAGGACCATATAGAAAGAAACCAAAAACATCATTAAATGAGGAGCAGACATATTCAGGATATTCCTCGGAACCAAATATATAGTTGAAAGAAACAATATTGGAATACTCGTTTCTGCCACTGTAAAAGTTGAATTCTAATACCGACGCATTGTTGAGAGGCTGTTCTGAAGCTACAAGTGGCTGTAAATCAGGATCTACAGTAGCGAGATTAACACCACTGGAATTGCTTTCACTGCCAGAAGAATTAGGTCCTTGGGCCACACTGATATTGCCAGTTGTAAGTATAACCCCGGAGCTAAAGGGGAATTGGGAATTGGTATTGGCAAAGGTACCCACTTGTGAGCCGTTGATGGCACTGGAACTCCAGTTGAATTTGCAATTATGCAATTTCACTCCTTCACCGGCGAAATACCTGTTAAGAAAGGTGTCGGGCAGCAAACCATTGGCTGGTAAAGTAGAAATGGATTGCCCAGACACTGCCATTAAGCATAAACAACAGAAGAAACCTAAAAACAGTTTTTTATATAAATTTCTCATATCGGGAATAATTGTTGATTATTTATTTTGAAAACATGCTGTCATTCATGATGATTCTTACCAAAACGCCGAAATTGTATGAAAAATCTTTATAGCCTTCCAATCCGAATTTGCCTGCATTGAAGTAAAAACAGGGGTCAAGCGACACAAACTTGTTGAAAGCGAGTTTTAACCCGGCGGCAGCGGAAAAGCCGAAACCGGGCCCACCATACTTGACGATAGTGCCGTCACTCTGAACCCCAGGTATATAGTTCTGCCTGTCGTTGATAAAGCTGTAACTTTTGATTTTGTTGTTGTTTTTGTCATAAAATACAGCTTCCATGCTCTTTACACGCACAAAATTAAACTGAACTCCTGCTTCGAGAAATGGTTTTACAATGGATCTGGTGGTAAAGTGATAACAGACGGAAAGGTCTATCAATGAACGGTTTTCCTTGCCTAATATATATTGGTTGTCTAACATGCCGGTATGATAGTTGCCTGGTGGCGCCTCATAGAATAGTCGGAACTGGCCGTTGGCTTTGAGACGCGAAAAGGAATATACCAATTGCAAACTCCAATTTTTGGTGAATTTGTATCGTATGCCCAACTGAACCATTACAGCTACCCGATATTTCATATTGCCCAATGGTCCACCATAGTGGATGGAGTCGCTGATGTACGGATAGTGCTCCTTGATCATAGTATAGATGTCACGATAGCGATAAGTGTTTTCAAACAGGTAGTTAAGCCCATTTTCATTGTTGTAGTCCCCATTGTAGTATTGTGCATTATACTTGGAACCGAAGTAGCAGCCTCCAGCGAAAATAATGTCAAAACCCTTGTCTTTGATATTGTCATCCTCTTTCTCTTCTTTGTTATCTTTGGCAGAAAAGGAAGTGTTGTTTGTGGAAGCATAGCGAGACCTGTCTCCACTTTGTGCAAACGCAAGAGAGCATGAGAAAATGATGAGAAAAAAGACAAGAAACTTTTTCATTAATCTTTTTTGTTCTGTTTTTTGCAATATTATTAAAGACGAAAAATCACAAAATTTGTTGCATCAAGTTTTGTGGGGATTGAATACGCCCATTTTTATGGGTGTATTCAATCCCTATTTGTTACAAGTGCACACATTCGCCATAAGCGGCGGCAGCGGCTTCCATAATGCCTTCTGACAGAGTGGGGTGTGGGTGCACGGCATGGATGATGTCGGGTCCCGTCACCTTCATGCTGCGGGCCAGCACTGCGCCGGAAATCATCTCCGTAACATTGTCACCAATGAGGTGGCAACCGAGCCATTCGCCCGTGTTCTTGTCAAAAATCAGTTTCACCATGCCGTCGCGGCTGCCTGATGCGGTGGCCTTGCCAGAAGCAGTGAAGGGGAATTTGCCAATCAGGATTTCTCTTCCCTGCTCAATACACTTGCGCTCGGTCAAACCCACAGAGGCAATCTCCGGTGTGGTATAGGTGCATCCGGGAATGTTGCTGTAATCTACGGGCTTGGGATCTAAACCGGCAATTTTCTCTACGCAGACAAGAGCTTCGTGTGATGCCACATGTGCCAGTGCGGGTCCGTGCACAATGTCGCCGATGGCGTAAATGCCTTCCTGGTTGGTGCGGTAATAGTCATCTACGGTGATTTTGCCTCTTTCGAATGCCACACCGTATTCTTCCAAGCCAATGCCTTCAAGGTTGGTGATGACACCGACTGCGGACAATACAATCTCGCATTCCAATTCCGTCATGTTGCCTTTGGCGTCTTTAACAGATACCTTGCATAATTCGCCTGTGGTATCCACACTCTCCACTGCGGCTGAGGTCATGGTCTTGATGCCGGCTTTGCGGAAAGAACGCTCCAATTGTTTTGAAATCTCCTCATCTTCAACAGGAACCAGATTGGGCAAATATTCCACAATCGTCACCTTGGTACCCATGGAGGCATAGAAAAAGGCCAACTCGCTGCCGATGGCACCAGAACCCATCACCACCATGCTGGCGGGCAGTTTGGGTAAAGTCAAAGCTTCACGGTAACCGATAATCTTTTTGCCATCCTGCTGTACATTGGGCAATGAACGGGAACGAGCACCAGTGGCAAGAATAATATGCTGAGCCTCAAATGTTTCTGTGGTTCCGTCAGCCTTGGTGACCTCTACTTTCTTGTCTTTGACAATCTTGCCAAAACCATTGATCACGTCCACATTGTTCTTTTTTAGGAGAAACTGCACACCCTTGCTCATCATCTCTGCTACTGTACGGCTGCGTTTTACCACCGCCTCGAAGTCGGCTTTCACCTCACCCTCAATGCTGATACCATAATTGGCGGCATGTTTGGTGTAATTGAATACTTGCGCGGACTTCAGCAATGCTTTGGTGGGAATACAACCCCAATTGAGACATATTCCGCCTACTTCGGCACGTTCAACAATGGCAACTTTCATCTTTAATTGGCTCGCTCTGATGGCTGCCACATAACCTCCGGGACCACTCCCGATGACAATCAAATCGTAATTCATGAGTATATTTTTATTTTATTGAGTAATTTAAAACATTAACCTGCAAATTTACATAAAATTCCTGAATTACAAACAGACAGATAAATTTTTTGTAGGGACGCACTGCGTGCGTCCGAAAAAAATATAGAGGAATGATACAAAATTCTTGTTGAATTGTTGATTTGTTTGTCCTTTGTTTTTTTTTGCGGGATAGAGCTGATGAGGTGAAAAATTAAAATTTCTTAAAATGCTGCTATGTCAAAAAAAATGTGTACTTTTGCCGCTGATAATTATTAACCAAAAAAACATTTAATCATGGCTCATAAAATTGATCCGGATCTCTGTGCAAGCTGTGGTACTTGTGCAGGCGAATGCCCTCAGGAAGCTATCTCTGAAGGTACTCCTTACACTATTAACCCCGATATGTGCATCGACTGTGGTGCATGTGCCGATGTTTGCCCCTGTGAAGCAATTCACCCGGAATAAGAGATTGAAAAATGAAAAAAAACGGCTCTTTCAAGGGCCGTTTTTTTGTTTTAAATGATACGGTTTTCAGTATGGCGCATGTAGAGACTCGCCATAGCACATTTCTACAGTAAGATTTGAGCGTTCTGTTCGTTGAGACAGTCCTTGCTTCGTTTCTACCACAACTGCGTTGCGATTACCTCTAAACCTTGTTTATGCCTGAAAAATTGATAGATATGCTCATTATTCAGAAAAATTCCGTACATTTGCACTTTTATTGATATAAACAATGAAGAAAATTCTGCTTTTCTTGTCAGTTATGCTGTCGCTGTCATCACTGTCTGCACAGAATGCGGATGTTAAGACAGTATTGTATTTTCTGCCCTTTTTTGGCGAGGAATATGGCATGTATGATGAATACAAAATCAAGTCTTCTGCTGATATTGACAATGAACCCATTTTCAGTTTGGTGAGTTTCTGGGAAGGTGCTCAAATGGCTCTGAATGAATACGAAACAAGTTTCCATCGCATTAATGTCATTGCAAAGGATGTGACATATAATAATGACAAATTGATCCAAATAATGGAAAATGAAGAGCTGATGAGTCAGGTGGACTTGATTATCGGTCCATTTTTTGCTTCCCAGTTCGAAATAGCTGCTGATTATGCAAAAAGACACCAGATTCCTATCGTGAATCCGTTCACATCGAAACGTGATATCCTTGAAGATAATGAATATGTTTATAAAGTCCAGCCGTCAACAGAAGCTGTGGCGGAAATTGTGAAAGAGCGATGGATTGACCATGGGGGTGAGACGGAAATCTTGTTCTGGACAGAAAGAGGCGCCGATATCCCGGCCCTGCAAAGGTGCGAAACTTATTTCTCGCAAAAGGAAATTCCATACCAGTTCGTGTTGGAAGGTGACAAGTTAAGCCTGAAAAATCGCTTGGTAGATTACAAAAGACAGTTGGTCATGGCTTTTTTGCCCAACGAAACCACAATTATCGCACGGATGAGAAATCTCGGTATTGACAATTCTTACCCCAACACGACATTTGTCATCCCTGAAGAATGGCTGGAAATTGGTGCACTGGAGGTGGATTATCTCAATAAGTTGAATGTCCATCTGTTTTCAGATTGCTTTGTTAATATGGATGATGATAAAACACTGCTGTTTATCAGCGATTTTATTGAGAAATACAATACTCCGCCCGACTTGAAAAGATTTTCTTTCCAAGGCTACGATATTACCAAGTATTTTGTGGAATTGATGTTGCATGATTTTGACGCCTCACAAGTGCAATTCACACCTGTAACCATGAAATTCAATTTTGTGAAAACCGAAAATGGAGGCTACGAGAATCATGGACTCTTCCTTTTGCAATTGAAAGATTATAAAATCCAGTTAGCAGATTAATTTTACTTGAAATGAAAAGAATATTTTCCTTGATACTTCTGGTGCTGTTTACCATGACGGCAGTCTCGGCTCAGGATACCGTTAAAAAATATTGGTCCAATAAAAAGCTGATGTCAGTGGGTCTCCAACAAAATGGTGTCGAAACAGGTTTGTGGGTGTATTACCACAAAAATGGAGTGAAATGGATGGAAGGCCGATACGAGAACGGCCAAAAAGTGGGTAAATGGACGGAATGGTACAACGACGGCAAAAGAAGCCGTGAGTTTGAGTCCGTAAAAGGGCCCTTTAAAAGCTGGTACCCTTCTGGAAAAATAGAATCGGAGGGTCAGATGGAAAATGGGCAGAAAACAGGAGAATGGACCTTCCTTTATCCTAACGGGAATTTGTTCAAGAAGGTCAACTATTTGAACGATAGCGTGCAAGGTAATGTGACAGAGTATCATGATAATGGAAAGAAAAAGTTTGAGGGACATTATGATAATGGTAGGTTAAATGGTTATACCCAATGGTGGAGCGCCAATGGACAAAAAGATATGGAGGGCAAAACTGTCAATGACTTGCAAGAAGGTGAATGGAAATTTTATCATCAGGATGGCTCCTTGGGCAGTGTCGGCTCGTTTTCGAAAGGTATGCAGGAAGGTGAATGGAAGTATTATTTTGAAAGCGGAAAGCTTTGGAAAATAGTTCATTACAAGGATGATAAAAGACAAGGAGAGTCAAAGGCCTGGTATGAAAGTGGTAAATTGCAGCGACAGGGAAACTTCGCGGATGATAAGGAAGATGGAGTTTGGAAGTCGTATTATTCCAACGGTAAACTTCAGGATCTGGGCGCTTTTCAGAAAGGACTTATGACAGGTATTTGGGAAGGCTTTTATGATAATGGCGTAAAGAAATACCATATCGCCTATCAGCAAAATGAAAGACATGGGGTTTATAAGTATTGGAATGAGAATGGGAAAATAAAGACAGAAGGCTCCTATGCGCATAACCTGAAACATGGAGCTTGGAAAGAATATGCTGATAATGGAAAACCCTTGGAAAGCGGCCAGTATCGTCAGGATAAGAAAGAAGGAAAATGGACCTATTTCGACGAACATGCCAATAAAATCCGTGAACAGAATTTTGTGGATGATGCGCCAGACGGCAAGTTCACTGAGTTCTATCCCAATGGGAAAAAGCATTTTACCGGAAACTTCAAAAACCGTATGAAACAAGGTGCTTGGATTTGCTGGGATCCCGATGGTAAGGTGGTTTACAAAGTAGTCTTCGACAAAGGAAGAAAAGTGAGAGTGGTGAACGATATGATGGACCCCAAAATGAATAAACCATTCTAAAACAAATGAAGAAAAATATCAGCTTGAAAGAGCTAATATCAAACCGTCACTATAAAATCAACGAAATGACAGTTAAAACATTTCATTTCAACCCGTTACAAGTCAATACCTACGTGCTGCATGATGAGACAAAACAGGCCATAATCATCGATCCGGGAAATTTTGAAAGTTGGGAAGACGAACAATTGAAGGAATACATCGAAAAGCAACAATTGTCGGTCCAGTTTGTGGTGAATACACACCCGCATGTTGACCATATCTGTGGTAATAAATGGTGCGCGGAACAACTGCATTGTCCTATATATATTCATGAAAAAGCATTGAAAATATATAATCAGGCCGCGGGATATGGCTATGTGATGGGAATGGACGTTGAAAACAGCCCTAAGCCTTCAAAACTGCTCCAGGATGGGGATGTTTTGTCGTTTGGACAACAACATCTGCAAGTACTTTATACTCCAGGTCATGCGGATGGAAGTATTTGCCTGTATGATGCGGCCAATCACATGGTTTTTGTGGGTGATGTCTTATTTTATGGCACTGTGGGCCGTACCGATTTCCCAACAGGTTCATTGCCACTATTGGTAAACAGTATAAAAGAAAAACTGTGGGTGCTCCCAGATGAGACCACTGTCTTTTGCGGACATGCAATCAATACTACTATCGGACACGAAAAATTATACAACAGCTTTATATAAAACTAATTATGGAAAAATATATTCCTGAAGGATACGTCAGACACGACATTTACAATGAAACCAATATCAATAAATTGGCAGAGAGTTTCCGGCAAGTGCTGACAGCAGTTGGAGAGGACCCCAACCGCGAGGGACTGCTCAAAACACCTGTACGCGCAGCCAAATCCATGCTTTTCCTTACCCATGGTTATGAGCAGAATCCGCGGGAAATATTGACAAGTGCCCTGTTTAAGGAGGACTATCGTCAAATCGTCGTGGTCAAAGACATAGAAATCTATTCCATGTGTGAACACCACCTGTTGCCTTTCTTTGGCAAGGCACACGTAGGTTACATTCCCAATGGCACAATTGTGGGACTGAGCAAAATACCCCGTGTGGTGGAGGCTTTCGCCCGCCGCTTGCAATTGCAGGAACGCTTGACAACACAAATCAAGGATTGCATCCAGGAGGTACTGAACCCCCTTGGCGTCGCCGTCGTGATTGAGGCACAGCACCTTTGCATGTCAATGCGTGGCATCCAGAAACAAAACTCTGTGACGACAACCTCGGAGTTTACCGGCGCTTTTCTGAAAAACTCCAATACCCGTCAAGAGTTCATGCATTTGATTGGCGCGGATTTGCACTGATTTCTACCGTTTCCGACTTTTAGGCTTGTTGACATAGTAAATAGGCCGCCTTTCTGCAGCCAGAGGGTATGCTAATATTTCCTCTTCTTCTGTGTTTTGTAAAGTGCAGTTGATAACTTTTCCTACCCATTCGGCAGGCAGACAAATGGTAATGGTGTCTGTTTTGGGAACTAATGTCAGTCTTTTCATCATTCATTTATTTTAATGTTGTTGTAGTTTCTCTGTTCTTTTTTTTCAAAATGAGGGCAAAATCAAAAAAAATGATGTCAAAAATTCTTGAAAAATACCATTCTTGAAAATTTTAAATATCTTGATTTAATTTGTTAATAATCAAATTGTTATATTTGCAAATATACAAAAAAACAAATAAAAATCATTAAAGTGGAAAAAGTTTTGTTTTTTCAAATTATCATACTGATAATCAGCTAATTGAAAAATTAATGGTAAAAAAGTGAAAGAAAATGTTGGTTGGCATTGAATAAAGTTGTATTTTTGCAGTCCCAAAAAACGGATGTTTCAGTAGCTCAGCAGGTAGAGCACATCCCTTTTAAGGATGGGGTCCTGGGTTCGAATCCCAGCTGGAACACACAAGAGCTTGACGATTGTCAGGCTCTTTTTTTTTGCCTATGCTGTAAACATGGCCATAATTTCCCAATTTCCCAATTTCCCAATTTGCTAATTAACTAATTTGCTAATTTGCTAATTATTTTTGTTTTTTTCGGATAAACTACGAGAGACGGGGCATGCCCCGTCTCTACAAAAATTTATCCGTTTATGAATAATTCGGGAATTTTATGTACATTTGCACTCTACAAAAAAACAACAAATTATGGATTTTGTCGATGTTTTGATTACCCTTGTCATCTTTGCGATTTTTATTGGAAGTGAGGTGCTGAAGATAAAAAAGAAGGCGGCATCAACGGCCTCTCAAAAGATACATAATGAAGTGGATTTGGAGGAAGACTATGAGTCTCCCGAGAGGGATTATTTCAAGGAAAGAGAAAAGTGGAAAAATGAAAAATTTGATTCAAATTCTTCTAAATCCACTTCATATTTCACTTACGAGGATGTTTCCAGTAGCGAGGAGGTGATTCCGCCATCAATGAAGGCAGAACCATCTTCTTCCGCTAAAATCAATGTACAAGAAGTTGAAAATGAAATAGAAACGCCGAAGATAGATTTGCACGATCCGGAAGAAATAAAAAAAGCCATTATATATGGTGAAATATTAAAAAATCCTTATAATTAGCAAGTTGCAATTTTTTTAAATATAAATATAGTAGGAAACGAAATTTTTTCGTAACTTTACCGCCTAAAATTATACTGCAAAATAATGTTTAATATAAAATAATAGCTATGATGAAAAAATTACTCTTTACACTCGGAGTGATCATCCTTTTTTCCAGCTTTGCTTATTCCCAGTCGGGAACGATTAAGGGAATAGTCACGGACCAGACAGGAGAACCGTTGGCATACACCAACGTCTATCTGAAGGTGGACGACAAAGTTGTCAATTATGCCATGTCTGACGTAAAAGGAGAGTATCAGTTGTTTGGTATTCAACCAGGCACTTACGACATTGAGGCCAATGCTGAAATGACTTGTAAGAAAACCATGAAAAAGACTGGTGTGGTTGTGAAAACCGGACAGGTTCAATTCGTTGACTTCAAAATCAACTGTGCAACAGACTTGGATGTTGTTGAAGTTGTATGGGAACCGCCTGTGTTTGATGCTGATAACACCACCTCTTCCTCACGTTTGAGCGGTGATGCCGTTCGTAAAACCCCTGGTCGATCAATCACGGCGGCATTGTCCAACTTGGAAGGTGTATCCAGTGTTGATGGTAGTATGACCGCTGTGCGTGGTAACCGTTCCGAAGGTCAGCAGATGATTGTTGATGGTGTGAGAATGAGAGGTAACATAAGTGTGGCTATGAGCACTGTGGAAGAAGCCCAGCTGATTCAGGGCGGTATCCCCGCTGAATTGGGCGACGGTACGAGCTTTACCGTGATTACCACAAAACCCGCTTCAAAGGACTTCCACGGTTCTGCCGAAGTGCGTGGTTCATTGGAAGGTTATAACAATTTCCTGGTTGCCGCTTCTTTAACCGGACCTATCTTGAAGGGTAAGAAAAGAGACGACCCCGCCCGTATCGGTTTCTTGATCAGTGGTGAGGTTGAATATGTTAAGGATGGTTTTCCCGCAGGTAAAGGTAGCTGGAAAAAACCCGGCACATGGCGTGCTACCCCTGAAACTATCCTTGGCATTACAGAAGCTCCTATCCGCTATCCCCAAGGTTCCCAACTCGGTGTAACCAAATTGGAAGCTGAATACCTTGGACCGGATGCTTTTGTGAAACAAAGAGTTCGTGACCATGCCGGTTATTGGAACTATCTGGCACAGGGTAAAATCGAATTCCTGTTCGGTAGAACCAATAATATTCGTCTTTCTTTCAATGGATCATACGAATATCACAAGGGAAGAAGTTGGTCTGTTTCAAGAGCTCTGTTTAATGCCCAAAACAATGGGGAATCAATTTCCAACACTACCCGTGTCAGTGCCCGTTTGAATCATAGAGTGTTTACCGATACAACAGGAACCAGTGTGCTGAAAAATGTGATGTATGACATCAACTTCAATTTTACCCGCTATAATTCTATTTCACAGGATGCTTTCCACAAGGGCAATCTGTTTAACTATGGCTATGTTGGTCGTTTCAAATCTCATTTTGCGGAAAAATATGCTGATGCGGAAAGTTCATATTTAGACCCGCAAACAGGTATTACATATTATGGTAATATATATAGAATGAATAACCGTCTGGATACTTTGCTTACTTTCGAATCCGGCAATGTGAATCCTGGTTTGATTTTCTATACCCAAAACTTTTATGACCAGTTCTCCCCGGCATATATCGCTTCGAATTTTGGAGCGGATCAACCTTATGATCAGAACTTGTATGCTACTTTTGGCGCTTTGCTGAATGGACAAGCTCCTTCTTCACCATACAGTTTGTATGGTTCACCAAATATTCCATATACCGGAAACTCCAAGTCACAACAGGATGTATTTGGACTTAAGGCCAGTATCGCCATGAACTTGACTAATCATGAGTTGAAACTTGGTTTCGAATTCGAGAAAATCATTGCACGTAGCTATACTGTTTCTCCTTTCGGAATCTGGACTTTGATGAGAAACAAAGCCAATCAGCATAACAACGAGATTGACATTACTCACCCTGTGTATCTGGATGCTATTATGCCTTCATGGTATAATGCCGAGCAAAGACAACAGTTCATCAATGAGCATGGTATCGATTTCAATGGTTATGATGGAGATATATACGTTTGGTTCGACCGTGCCCTCGGTGATGTAGCCGAAGGTGGTTTCGCCCAGAATATCCGTAGCAAACTGGGTATGGATTTGAGAGAGTGGGTCGATGTGGATGATATAACACCTGCACAGTACGAGGAAATGGGTGGTCTGGCCCTGTTCTCCACCGAAGAATTGGTCGTTGGTACCGGTCATGGTGGTATCGTTTCATACATGGGCTACGATGGTCTTGGAAAGAAATACAGAGGCGGCGCCTCTATCAGAGATTTCTTTACTAAGAAAGATGGTAAGAGAACATACGAAATCGGTGCATACCAACCTACTTATATGGCATTCTATCTGCAGGATAAATTCTCTATCAACAGCTTGCTCTTTAGCGTGGGTGTCCGTGTTGACTATTTCGATGCTAACCAGGATGTGTTGAAAGATCCTTATCTTTTCCGCGATGCTTATACTGTGAAAGAACTGAAAGCATTGAACTTCGGCAGAGAAACTCTTCTGGAAGGTGCTAATGACAATTGGTATGTGTATGTAAACCAAAGAAGTTATTACAATGCCAACCTGAATCCTGACAACTTCGACGTTTCTGTAATCGGTTATCGTGATGGTGACAATTGGTATGATAGAAATGGTGACTTGGTTACTGACCCGGAAACCGACCTGTCATTGAATACCGCTGGTCCTATCTTGAAAAACAAACTGGATGAAACTGATGTGACCAAGGTGGAAGCCGACGCATTCGGCAATTATGCACCCCACTGGTCAGTCATGCCACGTATCTCCTTCTCCTTCCCCGTGTCAGACAACTCTTTGTTCTACGCTCACTATAATATTGTGACCTCTCGTCCCCAACAGTTGTCCATCAATCCTATTCAATATATGTTTATTGAAGATAATGCCACCAGCCTCCTCAATAACCCCGCATTGAAACCTCAGAGAAGTGTTGACTATGAAATCGGTTTCCGCCAGAAAATCGGTGAAAAGTCAGCTATCAGTATTGCGGCTTATTATTCAGAGAAACGTGACATGATTCAGTCATACCGTTTCACGGGTGCATATCCAAGTACATATTATTCATATAAGAATATGGACTTTGGTACAGTTCAGGGCTTCACTTTGAGCTATGAACTGAGAAGAATCAAAAATATTTCCTTCCGTGCCAACTATACCTTGCAGTTCGCTAAAGGTACCGGTTCATCAGCAAGTTCAAATGCTGCTATTATCGCTTCCGGTCAGCCTAACTTGAGAACCTTGGTCAACCTGTCGTTCGATCAGCGTCACAGAGTTGGTGCCACTATCGACTATCGTTTCGACAATGGAACTGATTATAATGGACCTATCACCAGAAAACAGAAAAAAGGTACCAACACCGTTAAGGAAATCAGATGGTTGCAGAATGCTGGTATTACACTTTTGTTCTCCGCTGCATCAGGTATGCCTTACAGCCGTTCAAGTACTCCGAACTCCAGCTATGTTTCTGGTACAACCTCTCGTTTGAAAGGTACTCTTTATGGTTCACACAGACCTTGGATTTTCCAGTGCGACCTTCGTATAGACAAGACTTTCATTATGAACCTTTATGGCAAGAATGCTAAAGACAAAGATGGTAATCCAAAAGGTAATAAACCTGGTTATTTGACTGTTTATTTGGACATCCAGAATTTGTTCAACTTCAAGAATATTCTCTATGTGTATGACTACACCGGCAACCCGGATGATGATGGTTTCTTGTCATCAACAGCTTACAGATCAATTATTGACTCTCAAACTGACCGTAGCTCATTCATCAACTATTATAATATGATTATGCAGGATCCTTATAACTATAGCCAGCCTACACGCGTGAGCTTGGGTGTTCAATTCGGATTCTAATCTTTAATCCAACAGTTTGATAATAATAAAAATAAATAATCATGAAGAATACAATTAAAAGTTTATTTTTAGTAGCTCTCGTGCTTCTGTCTGCGATTGGAACCGTCCAGGCAGAAAGATGGATTGGAGATCCTAAAAAGAAGGCCCAAAGTCAGGCTAAGGCCGGTTCTGCAAAATGTTTGTCGGCCACAAACTCCAATGAGTTGACTATTAACAATGTACGTGCTTACATCGAAACCAATGGTACGATGTGGAATAAAGAGTTGGCAGAATACGAGGTTCCCAAGGGCTCAGGTAAAAGCTCTATGTTTGCTGCTGCTCTGTGGATCGGTGGTCTGGATGATAACAACCAGTTGAAATTGGCTGCTGTCCGTTTCCGCCAAGTCGGTGATGACTATTGGACCGGACCTCTTTCTGTAGATGGTTTGGCTCAGATCGCCCAAGAGGATTGTGCGGCATGGGACAAGATGTTTAAAATGACCCGTGCTGAGGTTGATGAACATATTAATACCTACAACACTCACAATCATGTTGTGCCAAATCCTTCCCTGGCTATCAGAAATTGGCCTGCACATGGTGATTATGACAACAAGAAACAATCATTCTATCTGGCTCCGTTCAAGGACGTGAATGGCAACTATGAGTACGATCCTGAGAATGGTGACTATCCGTATTATGATATTGACAATGAACTTTGCCCATGGACTGAAGCTAACAAGTCAAGAGCCGCTCATGGTTTGTTGCCAATTCCTTACGAACAAGAACGAGTTTCTGAATTTCCGACTTACGCCAATTCTATCGGTATCGATGGTATGGTATATGCCGACCATGTGTTGAAAGGTGATGAAACTTTGTTCTGGATCTTTAATGACAAAGGTAATGCCCACACTGAGACAGGTGGTGCGTCCATTGGTTTGGAAATCCGTGGTCAGGCATTTGCTTTCCAGACAAATGATGACTTGAACAACATGACTTTCTATTCATACGAGATTATCAACCGTTCAACCACTAACTTGAATCAAACATTCTTCTCACAGTGGGTTGACCCGGATTTGGGTTATTCACACGATGACTATGTTGGTTGCGATGTCGCTCGTGGTTTGGGTTATTGTTACAATGGTCTTCCTATTGACGGTGCAGGTTTGGCTCAACATTATGGCGCCAATCCTCCTGCTGTGGGTGTGGACTTCTTCCAAGGCCCCTATATCGATCCTGATTATATGGTGGATGATTCTACGGGTGAAATGGTTGGTCGTGATAACCCACACTTTGACATAAATAAGGCAGGCGTTGTAGGTACTGTAGCCAATAAGCTTTACTGTGACCAGTTCTTGAAAAGTAACTTTCCAAATGACCAGTTCGCTATCAATGGTGTGAACTTCGGCGATAGTATTGCTAACAATGAGCGTTTTGGTATGAGACGTTTCGTGTTCCATAACAATGACGACACTCCCCGTGGTGACCCCAGAAAAGCTACTGAATACTATCAAATGTTGAAGGGCGTATGGAAAGATGGTACCCGTATGAGATATGGTGCTTTGGCTCACACCGATTTTGGTGGAACTTTAGGTCCGGAATGCGACTTTATGTTCCCTGGCACCAGTGACCCATGTAACTGGGGTATTGAAGATCCCGTACAACGTGATGTGTTTAACTATTTAGACTATGGTAATGGCGATAGCCGTGGTTGGGTAGAGGAAACTGTCCAGAATGACCAACCGTCAGACAGACGTTTTATGCAGTCTGCTGGTCCTTTCACCCTGCGTCGTGGTGCCGTTAACTACATTACCGTTGGTATTCCATGGGCCCGTTCTTATTCAGGTGGTCCCTGGCAGTCTGTCGAATTGTTGAAAATTGCCGATGACAAGTGCCAAGCCTTGTTCGAAAACTGCTTCAAAGTATTGGATGGCCCTGATGCTCCTGATGTTACTATCAAGGAATATGAAAATGAGTTGATTATCTATTTGACCAACGACAGAGATGATTCTAACAACAAAAATGAACAATATGCTGAAGTGGATCCTCAGATTAATGAGGGTTACAATACAGACTCAACTTATACTCAGGTGTTCACCAATCCTGACGGAAGTGTTGACTCTGTAACAGCTCTTACTTCTGTATATAAGACCTATCCCGAAGGAAGTAACAAATATGTCTTCGAAGGTTACCAGATTTATCAGGTATCAGGTAAAGATGTCAGTGTTTCTGATATCGGAAACTTGGACAGAGTACGTTTGGTTGCCCAGTGTGATATCGTAAACTTCCGTCCTGATGGAACCGCTATCGGTCAGTTGATCAACTGGGAGTTCGACCAGTCGTTAAACACCAATGTGGCTGTAGAAAAAGTTAATGGTTCCAATAGCGGTATTCAACGTACTTTCAGAATCACTGAAGACAAGTTCGCAACAGGAAACAATACCTTGGTTAATCATAAGACATACTATTTCATGGTCATCGCATACGCATATAATGAATATGCTCCTTTCTCAATTGATGAGCAGGTTACTGATGGTCTGAAAGGTCAGAAGACCCCATACTTGGCTGGTCGTAGAAACATTAAGGTTGTTTCAGCAGTACCACATAGCCCCAAGGCAACAGGTGTTGACGTGAATAAGTTATGTGCATACGGTACTCAGCCGCAAATTACAAGACTGGAAGGTCAAGGTAATGGTGGTTTTGTTCTTGAGCTTGATGACGCAACCAAGTCAAATATTTTGAAAGGCGGCAAAAATGGTGACTTCTCAGCCGGTAGCGTTACTTATAAGAGCAATTATGGTCCTCTTGATGTGAGAGTGATTGACCCGCTGCAAGTTAAACCTCTGACATACGAAGTAAGATTCATCAAGAATGGTGATGAGGTTAACGATGATACAAAATGGACATTGAAGGTTACTGGCGTTGATGGCGTCAACTTCTCTTCAGAAGAAGAATTGTTCGCATACTTGAAAGACACATTCAATATCACAAAACCAGTTGATACATCTAATTTCAGTATTAATGTGAACACTGAACAATTGTTCATGGAATTAGGTCTTTCTGTGGCTATCAATAATAAGCCATTCCAAATTCATGATGAAAGCCAGTTGCGTTGGTTACAACAGGCTGGTAATGGTACACTCACCTCTGGTGGCTTGATGATGGGTGGTCAGGTGAGCTTCCTCCAGTCATCCTTGACATTCCAGGATCAGTCAACACCATGGTTGTTTGGTCTGCAAGATATTGAAGGTGAATATCCGAGCAACTGGATCCGTTCTGGTAACCAGGCACAAGGTAACTGGGAGCAGTGGTCTTCACAGGATGGTGCTGAAGATGAATATATGAAATGGAGAATTGAAGATGCTTGTGAGATCTATCCGCCTAATGGTGACGAGTCTCCTTTCACAACACAGTGTATGAGAGCTTTCAGAGATCCTATTTCACAATATGAATCAATTGTATATGGCACATGGGCTCCATACGTGATAAGCTCTCCTTTCTCAGGTGGTGTTAAAGCATGCTTCCTCACTCCCGATACATCTTACTATGCAGCCGGAAGTGGCAATCCTACTCCACGTTACTATGACTTTGCTGAGTTGCTGAAAACAAGGGAATATACAAATGGCAATTGGTATCCGCATTACAATGATGGTAGTGAAGTTCCTCAACATGCCTTGAATAATCATGTACAGTATTCCATGGGTCATAATATGACCATGACAAACTTGTACTCAGTGGATGTCGTATATACCGCTGACAAGAGCTTGTGGACACGTTGTCTCGTACTTGAGGCTGGCTCAACAGAAACAGGTTTTGTTCCTACTGAATATGGAGACAATGTTCGTCATGAACCTAAACACAATCCTTCAGTGGATAAGAATGGTAATCCCGATAACTCTGGCACAACAGGTTTCGGATGGTTCCCAGGTTATGCTATCAATGTTGAAACAGGTGAAAGATTAAATGTCATGTTTGCTGAAAATTCATTGGATTCTTTGAATAACGGTAATGACATGATTTTCAATCCTACCAACGTATATGCTCATATCATAGATCCTGAGACAGGTGAAGTTTATGAACTTAATGAAAGTGAATATATGACTATGTGGAATAACTGGGCTATGTTGGACCACGGTGCTGTGGATGATGTACATGCAATCAGCAAAATGCCTGAGCCTGATTTTGGAGGAAGACATTTCTTGTATATCTGCAGTAGTTCCGGTTCTACCGCCCCTGTTCAGTATGAGGATAAGAACGCTACACGTAATTATAACGATAATGATCAATTACGTGCAGGTGCTGGTACCTTGAGTCCAACAGGTGCACATACCGCATATCAGCATGGTGGACAGATTCGTAATTATGTGAATGGTGATGCCCCAGTTCTTGGCCCTGATGGTCAGGGATATGACAACTATGAATGTGGTCCGTATGATGAAGGCGAATGGTTAGCTGCCAAGTTCTCATCCTTCACAAGTGATACTTCTTTGAGTCGTCCTCAGAGAAAAGCAGTGAAGATGCAGCTGTTCAACAATGTGATGTGGACAACCATCCCAATGCCTATGCAAGGATACGAAGACCAATGGCTCAAGTCTGGCAATGACGCTACCGTCAAGATTCGTGTATCACGTCCATACATGAGATATAAATCACGTTGGTTCAGCGATGACCAGAGAATGGCCTACGAAGCCACCCATGGTCCAATCGAAAATGAAGGTTTCCCATTGTACAGCTTCTCTACTGTTGATTTGGCTCCTGTTATCAATGATTCGAAAGAATATCGCGATGAAATGTTGCAAGACATTAATATTGTTCCGAATCCATATTATGGTTTCTCACAGTATGAATCTACCGCACTTGAGACATACGTGAAAATCGTGAACTTGCCCGCTCCATGTGAAGTGTCCATCTATTCAGCGAATGGTGTGTTGATCCGTACGTTGAGCAAGAAGGCTTCAGATGAGGCTACAACCTATATTGATTGGGATTTGAAGAACCATGCCGGAATTCCTGTGGCTGGTGGTATTTATATCATCCATGTCAAGGCTCCTAATGTTGGTGAAAGAACCCTGAAATTCTTCTGCGCTATGCGTCCAACCGACTTGAATGCTTTCTAAAACTTATTTTGAGAATATTAAAAAATAATGGCTATGAATAAAATATATAAAACATTTATCATTTGCGCAGTTGTGGGTCTTCTTTCGTATGCGGGACAATCTTTCGCAGGAAACAGAGACCGTTCAGGACAGGCTGGTGCGGCCAGCCTTCTCATCGACCCGTGGGCAAGAACAAATGGTTGGGGTAATGCAGGTGTTGCGGAAATTCGTGGCATGGAATCTGTTTATTCCAATGTGGCTGGTCTGGCCTTCGTGAAAAAGACAGAACTGGGTTTCTCAAGAACCCAGTATCTGACTGGCTCAAATTGCGGTATTAATATCAACGCTATCGCTATTGGACAGTCCCTGTCCAAAAAAGATAAAGCCACCGGTCGTAAAATCAAAGATTTTGGTGTCATCGGCATTTCCGTCTTTATGATGAACTTCGGTGATATTCCTATCACTACTGTTGATCAGCCGGAAGGAAATATGGGTAATTTCTCCCCCAGATATTTCAATATCGGTATCCATTATGCCAAATCTTTCAACCAATACATCCACGGTGGTGTGAGCATTAAGATTGTCAATGAGAGTGTGTCTGACTTGAGTGCTACAGGTGTGGCTATCGATGCAGGTGTTCAGTATTTGGCTGGTCCATACGAAAACTTCAAAATCGGTGTTGCCTTGAAAAACATCGGTCTGCCTATCAGCTATAAGGGTGACGGTATCATGCAGAGAGCGGTCATCACCGGTTCAGAGCATGAGATGACCCTTGAGACTCGTAGCGCTGAATATGAAATGCCAGCTTTGCTGACACTCGGTATCTCTTACGACTTCCTGTTCTTTGGTGGAATCTATAAGGATATGGATAAGGATGAAAGAAAAGACGAAGGTCTTACCCGTGACGATGCGGACCATCGCTTGACACTGGCAGGCTCTTTCACAGCAAACTCTTATTCACGCGACGTCTTTACCCTCGGTCTTGAATATGGTTTTAAACAGTATTTCATGGTACGTGTGGGCTATGGCTTGGAAAGCTTTGGCGTTGAAAGAAACGATCCTGAAAAACCCAACAGAATTACTGCCATCACTGGTGTTAACCCTGAATCCATTTATTCGGGTCTTTCCTTGGGTTGCTCTGTGGGTATTCCATTGGTGAAAAAAGAAAAAGGCAATCAGAAACTTGTTTTGGATTATGCTTACAGATTCACCAATAAATGGAAAGGAAATCATTATGTAAGTTTGAAGCTGGCTTTATAATCTTTTCTGAACATATTATCACAAAACAAAAGGGGCTTTTAGCTAAGCCTCTTTTATTTATATTAACGAACACAATAAATTTACAATGGATACGATTAAATATTATTCGAAAGAAAGTTTGGAGCAGCTGAAAGAAGAACTCAAACATCTTGAAAGTGTAGAAAGACCAAAAATCTCCGCGGCTATCGCAGAAGCCCGTGATAAAGGTGACTTGTCAGAAAATGCCGAATATGATGCTGCAAAGGAAGCCCAGGGTATGCTGGAATTGAAAATCGCTAAACTGAAAAATCTGGTGGCCAATGCCCGTATTTTGGATGAATCAAAAATAGACGTGTCAAAAATTTTGATCTATTCAAAAGTTCAGGTGAAAAACCTTCAAAATAATGCGGTCATGTCTTATACCTTGGTGCCGGAATCGGAATCAGACCTGAAAGCAGGGAAAATATCAGTCACCTCTCCTATCGCAAAAGCATTGATAGGTAAGCAAAAAGGTGAGGTGGTGGAAGTAAAAGTGCCCGTGGGCATTATCAAACTTGAAATTATGGACGTCACAAGATAATTGAATATGGAAACAATTTTCACAAAAATCATCAAAGGAGAAATTCCCTCATACAAAGTAGCGGAAAACGATAAATTTTATTCTTTTTTGGATATAAGTCCATTGGCAAAAGGCCATACCTTGGTGGTTCCAAAAATTCAAAATGATTATATTTTTGATTTGGACGACACTACTCTTGCGGAAATGATGGTATTTGCCAAGAAAGTCGCTCTCGCTGTCGAAAAGGCTTGTCCATGCAAGCGCATAGGTGTGGCTGTGATTGGTCTGGATGTTCCGCATACCCATATCCATCTGGTGCCCATCAATAATGTCGGTGACCTTGATTTCAAAAAAGAACGAGTTAAACTCACAGAAGAAGAGTTCAAACAGACAGCCGCCGCTATCGCCGCAGAATTTAAAAACTAAGAATTAAGAACTAAGAATCAGGAGTGATGTTCCTTTTGTGATTTTCACTATTGTCTCATGATTCTCAGTTAAAAAATAATCATTATGGCTACAATTGACGAATTAAAAACGACTGCTGCCCAAGTGCGTCGAGATATTATCAGAATGGTCCATGGCGCTAAATCCGGCCATCCCGGAGGCTCCCTTGGATGTGCGGATTTTCTGACCGCCTTGTATTTTGATCTGATGGAACTTGAACCGGAATCTTTCAGAGTTGATGGTGCCGGACAAGATATGTTTTTCCTGTCAAATGGACACATAACCCCGGTATTGTACAGTGTTATGGCCCGTCGTGGCTTCTTCCCTGTTAAAGAGTTGGCCACTTTCCGTCAGTTAGGAACACGTTTGCAGGGGCATCCTACACCAGTGGAGCAGATTCCCGGTGTCCGCATCGCATCAGGCTCGCTCGGACAAGGTCTCTCTGTCGCTATTGGAGCCGCTTTGGCCAAGAAAAACAATGCGGACAGACAAGTGGTGTATGCTTTGACTGGTGATGGCGAGTTGCAGGAAGGTCAAATCTGGGAGGCTGTCATGTTTGCAGGCGCTAAACATGTGGATAATCTGATAGCCACTGTTGACTTTAATGGCAAACAAATAGATGGTCCTACAGACGAAGTATGCTCATTGAAGGAAATTACGGCCAAATTCGAGGCCTTTAACTGGCACGTGATGCAAATGGACGGCAACAAGATGGAAGATGTCGTGGAGACGATGAAAAAGGCCAAAAACGCGTTGTTCCAGCAAAAGCCTGTGGTTGTCGTGATGAAAACGGAAATGGGTATGGGTGTTGATTTCATGATGGGAACCCATAAGTGGCATGGAACACCTCCTAATGATGAACAAGCGGCTGCCGCTTTGGCTCAGTTGCCCGAAACTATTGGAGATTTCTAACAAATTAAAAATTAAGAACTGAAAACTAAGATCCATGTATCCCATGATAATTCTTAACTTTTAATTCTTAATTCTTAGTTTCATCATGAAGATAGCCTATCGCTATATTATTAAAAATTTTCTTGGTCCTTTGGTCCTTACTTTTTTCGTGGCCATCTTCATCTTACTGATGCAATTTCTATGGAAATATGTGGATGATTTGGTCGGCAAGGGCTTGGAAATCCATATTCTTCTGAAATTCATGTTCTATGCGGCAGGCTCACTCATGAATATGGCACTGCCTCTTGCCATTTTGTTGGCCTCATTGATGACATTCGGTAACATGGGCGAACGCCTTGAAGTGGTGGCCATGAAGTCCGCCGGAATACCTATCAGCAAAATGATGGCTCCTTTGGCCATTATCTCAGTGTTGCTGACTATCTTCGCTTTCTGGTATGCCGACAAAGTGATTCCTGTTGCCAACCTGAAACTGCGAACGCTTATTTATAGTGTACAGGAGCAAAAACCTGCTTTGAATATTGAAAGTGGTGTGTTTTATAATGGTTTCGAGGATGTCACCATACGGGTGGGCCACAAAAAAGGTGATAATGTGACCATCGAGGATGTGCTGCTGTACGACCATTCCCGTCATCAGGGGAATGTCACCATGACATACGCCAAGTCCGGTACCATGAAAATGACAGACGATGGCAAATATCTGCTGTTTGTGCTGAACGATGGATATTTTTGGGACGAGAGTGTGAATACAGAGAGTAACACAGCTTCGAAACCTTTGAGCAGGGCAACTTTTAAGGAACAATATAAACGTTTTGACTTGTCATCATTCGAGTTGCAAGAAAGTGATGAGGAGTTTTTCTCTTCCTCACAGCAGGCTATGCCCTTGGCTAAATTATCTGAAAAAATTGATACGATAAAAGTACAGGTGGAACGGGCAAAAGTGGATATTTCTGAAGGGTTTTTAAAAAACATGTATTATTACTCGAATTTTGTGCGGGCTAAAGACAAACTTGTGACGATGGTGCCTGAGGATTCGTTGCCGGTATTAACAGTCCAGCAGAAAATAGATGCCTACAATTACACCAAAAACAATATTGAGGGTATCATAAACACTACCAGATTCTCTGCGCAGGATGTTTATTACCGGAATATGTCGCTTCGCTCATATCAGGTGGAATATCACAATAAATTCACTTTCTCATTAGCTTGCCTGCTTTTTTTCTTTATTGGCGCTCCATTGGGGTCTATTATCCGAAAAGGAGGTATCGGCATACCTTTGGTCATCACGGTGGCTTTCTTCACTTTTTATTTTATGCTTACCGCGTTCGGAAAAAATATGGCTACAACAGGCCAAATGTCGGCTTTTGGAGGGGTTTGGTTATCAACTTTTGTGCTGATACCAATATGTTTTTTCTTAACTTATAAGGCGACCGTTGATGCAAGCATTATGTCTAAAGAGACATACGAGAAGTTTTTCAAAAAAATGATACTTAAATTACGATCAAAAAAAACAAATAAACAATGAGGGTATTGCAACTGTGTCATAAACCACCGATGCCCCCTGTTGACGGTGGTTGTATTGCGATTAATAACATCACTCAGGGTCTTCTGAACAGTGGACATCAGGTGAAGCTGTTGTCGTTGGCGACCCAGAAACACCCCTGTCAAAAAGAACGTTTATCTGCTGATTATATAGAAAAGACACAGTTCGAGACAGTTTTTGTGGACACCAAAGTGAATTTTTGGGAGGGATTGGCATCTTTCCTGAAAGGCCAGTCATATCATGTATATCGCTTTTATACGAAAGAAATGGTTCAGCGTTTGACAAAGGTCTTACAAGAAAATGAATTTGATGTCATACAGCTGGAATCTATTTTTGTGGCTCCCTATATTTCTGTCATCCGTAAGCATTCAAAGGCAAAAATCGTATTGCGCCTGCATAATGTTGAACATATTATCTGGGAACGTATTGCCCGTAATCATGTTTCCTGGTTCAAGAAATTTGTACTCAAACAGATGAATCGCCAGCTGAAACGTTACGAGTGCTCGCTGATGAACAAGGTGGACGGTTACATGACCATTTCAGATGTGGATTACGAATTCTTCCATGCCTTGGCACCAAATACGCCAGGTACTGTGATTCCTTTTGCCGTGGATTTGGACAATTATGAAGTAGAGGATGAATATATTCCTTCAGACCAGCCGGAGTTGTTCCATTTGGGCAGCATGAACTGGATGCCGAATGTGGAGGGCCTGGAGTGGTTTTTGGAAGAAGTTTTTCCCGCCATACTTGAAAAGTTTCCCATGCTAACTTTTACCATGGCCGGCCGTGGCATCCCTGAGTCACTGCGACGCTTCGCCTCCGACCATGTGATTATAGCCGGTGAGGTGGAGAGTGCCAATGAATTTATGTTGTCCAAAGATATTATGATTGTTCCTCTTTTGTCAGGAAGTGGTATCAGAATCAAAATTATTGAAGGCATGGCTTTGGGTAAAACCATTATCACCACCAGTATAGGAGCGGAAGGATTGAATGTGGAAAATGGTAAGCATATTTTTATTGCCGATACAGCGGAGGATTTTGTGGCTGTGATAGAAAAGTGTATCAAAACCCCTGATATCTGTACTATTATTGGAGAAAATGCCCGCCATTATGTGGCCCTGAATCATAATATTGAGGTAGTAACCCAAGAATTGGTAGATTTTTATCATGAAATATCTGAATAACATCAATTCCCCGGCCGATATAAAGAAATTGAATGTCTCGGAACTTCCCGCATTATGCGAGGAAATCCGGGAGTATATCATTTCTGAAACGGCTTCTAATCCTGGGCATTTGGGCTCCAGCTTGGGAGTGGTGGAGTTGACGGTGGCCATTCACTATGTTTTTGATACTCCAACGGATAAATTGGTGTGGGATGTGGGTCATCAGGCGTATGCCCATAAAATTATCACGGGACGTTATGAGAAATTCCATACCAACCGTAAATACCATGGTATCAGTGGATTTCCTGTGATGAAAGAGAGCGAGTACGACGCTTTCGGGACGGGACATGCTTCCACATCAATATCTGCCATTTTAGGTATGGCTCAGGCCGCCCAACTTTCAGGGGACACGGAACGGAATCATATTGCTGTGATTGGTGATGCCTCAATAGGCGGTGGTATGGCATTCGAGGCCATTAATGAGGCAGGCATCAGAAATGTGAATATGCTGGTGATACTGAACGATAACAAAATGGCGATTGATGATAACCGTAGTGCCATGAGCAAGTATCTGTTGCATATCACTTCATCACCAAGCTATAATAATTTTAAGACTAAAGTTTGGAATTTTTTCACGTCAAAGAAAAAATTCTCCAATCGTATCGCTCAGTGGATCAGTAATGTTGGTAATGGTATCAAAGGTTTTTTGCTCAGTGGAAGCAACTTGTTCCAAAGTTTGGGTTTCCGCTATTTCGGTCCCACTAATGGACATGATGTAAAAGCTTTGGTGAAAACCTTACGTGCTTTGAAATCCATACCAGGTCCTAAATTGCTGCATGTGATTACCGTGAAAGGCAAGGGCCTGAAATTGGCCGAAGAGCATCAAACTACTTATCATGCGCCTGGTAAGTTTGACCCTGAAACTGGTCAGCAGATAAAAAGTGATAATACCAATCAGCCGCCTAAGTTTCAAGATGTGTTTGGGGAAACCATTTTGGAGTTTGCCCGTCAGGATGAGAAAATCGTTGGTATCACTCCCGCTATGGCTACTGGCTGCTCCCTGACCATTATGGATGCGGTGTATCCGGACAGAGTGTTTGATGTGGGTATTGCTGAGCAACATGCTGTGACTTTCTCGGCAGGTTTGGCTGTTGGCGGTATGATTCCTTTCTGCAATATATATTCCACTTTCCTGCAACGTTCATACGACCAGATTGTGCATGATGTGGCTTTGCAGAAATTGCCTGTCATTTTCTGCATCGACCGGGGAGGTGTGGTGGGTGAGGATGGCGCTACCCATCAGGGTATTTTTGATCTGGCTTTTCTGAGGTCTATCCCCAACATGATTATTGCCTCTCCTCTCAACGAGCATGAGTTGCGAAACATGATGTTTACGGCATGGCAAAATGCGCGTGAAAAAGGCCTGCCATTCGCCGTTCGCTATCCGAGAGGCAGGGGAGTGCTTGTGGAATGGAAAAACACGCCAGAAGGACTGAAAATAGGCAAAGGGCGTGTTTTGTGTGAAGGCTGTGATGTGGCAATACTCTCTTTGGGTCCGTTAGGAAACAATGTGACGAAAGCCATAGAACTGTTAGAAACTGAAAATATTCATCCTACGCATGTGGACATGCGTTTCTTAAAACCCTTGGATGAAGAGCTGTTGGCTGATATAGCAGCTCATCATAAAGTATTGATTACCATTGAGGACGGAGTGGCAAAGGGTGGCCTTTTCTCTGCAGTTTCAGAATATATAAGTGATCATCAGTTGGATAATCGTTTGTCGCATATTGCCATTGATGACCGTTTTGTGCCCCATGGTGATATTCCTTCACTTTATAAGGAATTGGGTTTTGATGCTGAGGGTATTGCCCGGGTTATTAGAAAAGCTGTTCGATAATTAGTTATGATTCAGGTAAAAACTTCCATTCACGACCGCTTTTCTGTGGAGTTCAAGATTAACTTCTCGGGCAAGGAACAACAGCATCGTCTGTTCAAGATGAATTCATGGTTGTTTATACCTTATAGCCTCAATATAAACGCTACCACCTATTCCAAAGAGCAGTTTTACCAGGATGTGAAGTCGAATGTGCGTCTGAAGACGCCGTTGTTTACTTTGCAACAGCTTGCCGATGCGGAATCCCTTACGGTGAGGAATCTCAGTGCTGCGGTGCAAAAATATGCGGAAACACAAACTTCTGTTTGTCTGCAGGATTTGGAATTTCACATCAAAATGTATGTGGCTATATATAAGAGTGCGTTACGAGATGAGACCAAGGCTCTTCAGGCAGCAAGTGAATCCGTATTCAATCCTGACGCATGGAAGGCTCAATTGACAGCCATGCGAAGAGTGGTGCGACATTATAGGGAAATCATGCGGAACAGTTCGGAAAGTTTGTCAGCTGTGGCATCGATATTCCAATATGGCGATGAATACCTGAGTCATCTTACAGAATTGCATGCTGTGCGCTTGATGCGTTCTGCCACTGCTTTGTCTGTCATCGGAATTGAGGATGTCCGTCAGGAAATAAAGTCTTTGATTATTGAAGAACATCAGTATAAAATTGACCAGGGATATGCGCATTTCTCGTTGAGCAGTGTGGCCGAAAACCGTGATATGTTCATGCATCAGAATCTGTTGAAGAAATATGTTGAGAGTGCATTGTATCTGAAATCGGATTCACAACCCGATGGAGCGGCTGCAAAGGAAATCACACTGAGCTTCGCTGCAGGTTTGGCCATGCTGATCTCTATGCTGATAGCTTTGCCTTTCCAAAAATATCTCGGCCAGTATCCGATACTTATCTTCGTGATTTTGGTGGTGGCATACATGTTCAAGGACCGTATCAAGGAGTATGCGCGCAACAGATTTGCCCACCGTTTGAAGTCTCGTTTTTTTGACATGAAAAACAAGGTCTTTTTCCGTGGCAAAGAAGTGGTGAACATCAAGGAAGGTATGGATTTTATTGATGATTCCAAAACTCCTGATGAAGTGAAATTTTCACGCAACCGTTCCGATTTGGAGAACCGTATTCCGTTGGAACAGATTATTTTATATCGCAAGCAGGTAGAAATTGACAACGAGTCGTTAAGTCAACGGTATGAGTATCGCTATGATGGAATCAACGACATTACCCGTATCCATTTGCAGCATTTTACCGCTAAAATGGATGACCCGGAAATCGATGTGACCATGCTGGACGGTGAAAGGGTACAGACTATGAGCATTCCCCGTGTATATAACTTGCATATCGTCCTGCAATGTGTGGCTGGAGACATGCTTGATTATCACTGTTTCAGACTGATAATGTGTCGAGACGGTATTGTGGAGTGCGTGGAAATATAAGTTTGTTGTGGTTTTTTATAACAAATTGATTGTTATTATTTTAAATAAAAAAAGAAGCTGAAAAACAGCCTCTTTTTGTGGAGCATAGCGGACTCGAACCGCCTACCTTTTCGATGCGAACGAAACGCTCTACCAGATGAGCTAATGCCCCTTTTCATTTCAGGAAATGAGTTTGCAAATTTACATAAAATCCTCGAATTACACGCAGACAAATAAATTTTTTGTAGGGACGCACTGCGTGCGTCCGAAAAAAACATAGAGGGGAAAACACGCAATTTCCCCAAAAATTATGCAATAACATGAATTTCTCTTGAGGACTGGTTTTGTCCAGTCTTGATAAATATCCTTGGTTTTGGCTCATTGTTGTCGGCACATTTGGGGCGAGACGGCTTGTCATTACTTCCTTCTGTCATTTCAAGCATTTCTATATTGCCTGGGTGGTATCGGAATCTCACTACGGTGACCGGAGTGGTGAATTCGCCCTCTTCGCAACCGCTGATGGCAATTGTATATTCGGTACCGTCTTTCATATTGTCCTCCATGTCAAAATACCATACGCTTTGGTCTTGCTTGTAAAACATATCCAAGAATCCGTATTCCAGATACATTTCCACCACTCTATACAAATAATATGGGGCAGAGCCATAAATGTCGTTTATCATTTCAGATTCTTCGTAATCCCATACGTAAGTGAGATTTTCGTCGGAAGGAGTGATACGCAGTATGTCGCCATCGAAAAGAATTTCAAAGTTAAGATTCCGGTCTGGCACTGGCTTGGTATGGAAATCGCATACAACAGGTTCACCGATGAGTTCGTATTTTTTGGGGTTTATCTGGAACACGATAAACTTGAAATCCTTGTCGTCTTCCAATAGTCTCACGTTAAACTGCCTGCTGCCACGATAACAAAAGATGTCCGTGAAAGATCCGGTTTCGAAGTTGGGTAATTCACTCACCATTTCCTGAATTCTATTGTTGCAGATTACAGCTGCCGGGGAATTGAAGTTTGGGTCATCCTGTTTTACAATCACGTATGAATAATAGGCGTGTTGATTTGCCGTGGCCACGGTGAAACGCGCGCGGCTGCCAGTTACCGATTCTACCTGTACTTTTATCTCTGTAGGGCGGATTTCCTCCTTGTTACAGCTGACAAGCAGTACCAGGCTCAGGATAATAAGATTAAACAGTCGTTTCATCAGTCTTAACTCCTTGTCTTTTAGAATTATAATTTTTTATATACTTTGAGAATGAATTTTACCGCTCCTGCTTGGTGGTTGCCGTAGTGGTCGAAATCATACGTGACATCTTTTCCCTTGAAATATTCCTCAGCCTTGATGGCATTGACAAAGGGCACTGTGTTGTCGTCCATGCTGTGGAAGATATAGACGGGGGAGCGAGGCGTAAAGAAAAGTATGGAATTGAACATCAAAGCCCGGTAGAGTTGTGCGGTTTGCGGGTTGTTCTTGTCACGTCCCACTTCAGTCATCAGGTCACTTACTTTTTTGGCATTCAGCAGGCTGTTTATTTCACCCACAGAGTATTTCTTTGAATTGACCCACTCGTCAAGATGTTCCATCAGTATCGGTTTGAAGAAATCACCAAGATTCAAGTTCAAATCATCGCCTTCATTGACACCCTGAACAATCATTGGTATTGCACAGGGAATGCCGGTCTTGTCTTCCAGAATCGCCACATCAAAAGTGGCCGCCATATCGTAGGGACCGCCACCGGCATAAACCATCTTGATGGGCATTTCGTTTCTGTATTCATCTTGCAGGAGATTCATCACTCCCAAGGTTGTTGAGCCTCCTTGCGAATAGCCGACCAGAATCACCTCATCGCTTTCGGGTTTCCGGTCTATGGCGTTCAGGTAAGGTTTCACCGCCAAGGCCATGTCCACCACGCTCCGGGCAGTGCTTTCCATGTGCATGTAGGGATGGATGTGGTTCGCTGTGACACCGTAGCCGATGTAGTCGGCCATCACCACGGCATAACCTTTCGATGCCAGAATGCCTTCCAACTGGAAGCTTTCCGACGGGCATTCGCGGTTGGCCCCGATGGTCCAATGGCTTACAATCACCATGTTCTTAATCTTCCCTTTAGCTGGAAGCAGTACCTTGCCAGACAATGTGAGGGGTGATCCGTCGATATCGTGGCCGGTATAAGTGCCAGCAACCTGTATCACCTTGTTGCTCTTCATCGTTTCCAGCAGGTTCTCCACCAAGTCAGCTACAGAGGTACTGGCCACTTTGGGTTCGTCCTCGCCTAACTCCATGGTGCGGATTTCGGGGTTCAGTGTCCCGTCAATGATAACTTCACTATTCTTCACGCTTGTCACGTGAAAAGTGTCGAAATCCACTATGTCAATTTTCGGCTTATGGCAGGCTGCCAAAAATATTGCTGCAAGGCTGAAAAAAATCCACTTTTTCATTTTTTACCATTTATAATAGACACTGACTGAAAAAATGCGGGAAAAGACCTGGTAGATAGCGCGTGGGCTGGCAATGGCATTGAGGCCGCCTAATTCGAAGGAGCCGCCCCATGAACCTTTGCCCACCTCGAGACCGATAAAGTTCAGGTTGAGGGCCGGAGCCGCACCGAAATCGCTGTGGTTGTCGAAGGCCAAGAGTCCGCCGACTCCCAAACCCGAATATAGCCTCACCCACTCTCTTTCAAAGTAGGTGAAGCGTAGCGTGAATAACAGCGTCAGATCCCAATTTCTGATGCTTTTTGCCGGAGATACCAGCTTGTGGTATTTGTCGAAATCGCCTTCCTTCCAGAAGATACCTTCTATGTCGGCTTGTGCCCCGAGACTTACTACCTTAGTCACCCGGTATTGGTATTCAGCGAAGATATGTCCGGTATAACCGTACTTAAAGGTCTCGTTGTGCACGTAATTGTCTGGTAATGCGCTGGGTGTGGCCCACGTGCCACTCAGTTTCGGGCGGAAGGCCATCGTCTCGAAGAGCATGTCTCCCCAGCCGATCCTCACGCTGTGCCGTTTGTCTATGGCGGGCTTTTCATTCTGACAGAAGGCTGTAGAAAAGCCTGCAATGGTCAGAAGCAAGATTATTACTATGGCCGATATTTTTCTCATTGTATTTATTATTTCATTTTTCCTAAACGCATACCGATTTTAAAGTAGCCCAGATGCATGGCATTGCCGCCGCCAAGGGGAATGCAGTCGTAGCCGAAACCTGCTTCTAATCGCTTGTATTCAACACCAAACAGGATTTTTACACGAGTGGCAAGCCCATCATAACTCATTCTTTTATTGTGAGATACTATGCTTTCTTCTTCTTGAGTATGGTAATAGGCAGAGGAGAATATGTTGTTAAGACCGACGGAAAAGTCAAAGAAGGGGTAAAGTCCATTATTAATGGGATAATAGGCTCTGAAATTAAACATGAGGGGAACGCTGATCACGCATCCTTGTATGCCTGTTAAAATGTATGAGGTGAACAAGGCGTCAATGCCTGCGTTGAATCCCACAAAGGCGTAGTCGTAGAATCTCACACCTATGGTACCTGAAAATCCCGGGCCGACAGCCGTTGCGGTAAATGGAACCCCAAGCTCAAGATATCCGTTAAGCAGAATGTTGTGGATGTATTTACCTTTCTGTGAGGTAGCTGTGTTTTCTTCCTGACCTGATCCGAGCAGTCTGCTGTTGAAGACATCTTTGCTGCCATCTTTGTAGCGGATGAAAAAGACATCTTTTTTGAGTATCTGGTAGTCTGGTCCATTTTGGGATTCCCATCGTTTATAGGTGATTTCGTTGGTCCCCACAGTGATGACCTTGGCTTGGATTTCAGAAGCGTCCATCAGCACAATAACATCTTGGGCTTTTGCACCGGTAATAAGCATTAAAATGCATACCGTTAGTATAGCCCCTGTTTTTATTAGTATAAGGTTTCTCATAAATTTTGTTTATTTTTAATATTGTGGTCTGGATTTCGACGACAAAAATACAAATTTTTCACCATATTATGGCTTATTGTCGCATATTTTAGACGGTTTTCTGTGATAGCGGGATGTGTGCCGCTTGTGAAATCACTCTTGTATTGATATTTCTTCATAGTTGTTTATCTTTGATAATGCAAAGATAATATACGACTATGAAAAACTATGGCATAGTATAGGTTTTTATTAGCACGGGCAGTCGCGGTGGCGGAGCTCGACGAGGATGTCGGGGTATTTGGCACGGAGATGGGCGGCGGCGCATTCGGCAAAGTAAGCCGAGCGGTGCTGGCCGCCGGTGCAGCCGAAGCTGACCATCAGGTGGTTGAATTCGCGTTCAATATAGTTATCTACTGCCATGTCTATGATACTGTGAACCCGCTGTTTGAAGCGGTCCACTTCCTCATATTTTTCCAGATATTCTTTTACACAGGCGTCCTTTCCTGAGAAGCTGCGGTATTGTGGCTCGCGACCGGGATTGGGCAGACAGCGGCAGTCGAAGACAAAGCCTCCGCCATTTTCGCTGGGGTCCTGTGGCACGCCTTTCTTGAAAGAAAAGCTTTGCACTAGCACATGCAGCTTTTTGTCATCTTTAGCAGGTGCTTTCCCGCCCGTGATAAAAGTCCAGTCAACCCTTGTCAGTTGGTGCAGTATGTTTTTCAGGTAGCTGATATTTTCCGGCAGTTTGTTGCCCGTCAACAGGTAATTGATGTTGGTCATGGCGTATGGAATACTTTGCAGGAAGTGGCTTTTCTTCTCGAAATAGCCACGATAACCGTAAGCTCCCATAGCCTGCATGATGCGAATCAGGACAAAACCATAAAAGTTTTTTCTGAAACTAGTGGTATCAACTGTGATATGTTTTTGTAATTCAGAAAGATATAAATCCAATAAGGATTCTCTCAGCTCAAAAGGCAGGTCGGCTTTGCCGTCGAAAAGCAAGGAGGCGATGTCATAAAAGAAAGAGCCCTTTCTTCCTCCTTGGTAATCAATGAAATAAACCTCACCGTCGTGAATCATGATGTTGCGCGACTGAAAATCTCTGTATAGGAAGAAGTCGCTGTCGCATTGCAGCAGCTCGTCCATCAGCGTTTGGAAATCATTCTCCAGTTTCTGCTCATCGAAAGTGATTTTCGACAATTTCACAAAGTAATACTTGAAGTAGTTGAGGTCCCATTGCATCGACTGTCGGTCGAAGGCTTGGCGGGGATAGGCCACGGAAAAATCCAAGCCTTGTTTGCCCGTCATTTGAATCATTGGCAGTTGACGGATAACCTTTTGGTAATATTCGATGACTTCGGGTGCAAGGGATTGTCCATCACGGTGTTGCAGTAAAAATGAGTACAAGGTCTCATCTCCAAGATCACTCAGCAGATAATACTGTTCATTTTCATGAATGTCAAAAAGTTGAGGTACATTAACTCCTTGTTTTTTGAAGAAACGGGTGTAGGCGAAAAAAGCATGGTTCTCAGCCACATCTTCATTATAGACCCCCATCAAACTGGGTTTGCCATCAAAAAGCAGACGGCAGTATATGCGGACAGAGCCAGATTGCGGGATTTTCTCCATCTTGATACAAGGGCTCTGATAATACTTCTCCGCTAACTGTCGAAGTATAGTAGGCTCAAAATTTGACATAATAATTTGATTTTCAAATGTTTATTTTAACCAATCCTCGTGGGCGTATGGCTTGTCTTCCAGATGGAATCTACCTTTTTTCAAGCCACGCATACCGTAATAATAGGGTTGGATTATTTCCAAGTCTTTCTCGTAATCTCCTGAAGGGTAGATGACAGGTCCGACACCACCACGTTTGCTACGATAATCCAGATAACCTAACAACAAGGGTACTTCGGCCAATTGGGCAATCTTGTAAAATCCTTTTTTCCACTTGTCCACGCGTTTGCGTGTGCCTTCAGGGGAGATGAGAAAAGCGATTTCGTCGCTGTTTTTGATGAGTTCAGCGGCAAATTCAGGGAAATGGGCACCATGTTGCCTATCTACCGGAACACCTCCCATGGCTTTGAAGATGTATTTTATGGGAAAGAAAAAAGCCTCTTTTTTCATCACGAAGGCAGTTTTCACACCCATGTCCTTAAGGGCCATCCAGCCGATGATAAAGTCGCTGAGACTGGTGTGTGGCGCAAATACCAATACACATTTTTTAGCTTCGGGGGCAATATTGACAGTGTCGATTCTATATCCCATCAGTTTCAATAAGATATGGCATAATTTTTTCATGGCAGTATAGGATTATTAGCGGTATTTTTACTGAATGTTATAGGTAAGCACACTGTTGGTGTCGTGAACTTCGAGTCTAACAGTGCCTCCCAAGATTAGGGTTTTGTTGTCTTTGATATGTCCAGCTGGGAAACCGAAGCCGACAGGGTAGCTGTAATTGGCACAATGTTCCGCCACAATTTCCTCGGCGGTTTTGCCGAAGGGAATGGTGTTGTCGTGCATGTCGGACAGTGCTCCAATTACCAGACCTGCCAAATTGTCCAATTTGCCATTGCGTTTCAGGTTCATCATCATGCGGTCAATGTGATAGAGATATTCGTCCAAATCCTCAATAAACAGAATCTTTCCTCCAGTATCGATATCGGAATTGGAGCCGAGCAGAGAATAAAGCATGGAAAGATTGCCTCCTATTATCTCAGCGGTTGCTTCTCCAGGGTGATCCAGTGGGTGTGAAGGACCGCTGTAGGTCAGTTTCTTGCCCCGCAAGGCATCCAGAAAACTGGTGTTGGCGGCTGGTGTGTTAGTAGGTATGTTGATAGCCAATGTTGAATGCAATGTGGCGGTGTTGCAGTGACGGTGCACATGGGAATGGAAAACGGTGATGTCGCTGAAACCACATATCCACTTGGGCTGTTGTATGAACTTGCTGAAGTCAAGCCTGTCAATAACTCGGACTGATCCGTATCCACCTCTGGCACAGAGAATAGCTTTGACTTCAGGATTATCCAACATGGCTTGAAAGTCTTTGGCACGTTCTGAGTCATATCCTGCAAATTGGTTGTTGTCGGCGTATAGGTGCTCGCCTGGCAGCACTTGAAATCCTTCTTTGGTCAGCCATTGGATGGCGGGCTGCATTTCTTCTTCGGAGACCTTGCGTGCGGGTGCCACAATGCCAATGGTGTCGCCTGCTTGCAGAAAGGGAGGTATTTGTATGGTTTGTGATGGCATAAATTAAAAGTTAAATCCGTGTTGACGGGTGATTTCTTGGGTTAATTCGCGCAACATAGTGCGTTCAGGACTGTGAAGCACTTTGTCTTTTACTTTTTTCAATTTCTTGTTGACATATAAACCGCCAGTTTTGCCCTCTAATGTGGGATCCAAAGCCAGCATCAGCATAGTGGAGGCACCGTTTGTAGGAGTTTTGATGATGGGACGGAAGAATAAGTCGCAAAGCTTGTCCACCACTTTGTTTCCCATTCGGATAATATTAGTGCTTACGATGCCAGGGTCTGCACAATTCACAGTAATACCACGTTCTTTCCATTGTTCTGCTGCATCCATCGTAAAATAGAAGAATGCTTTTTTGGAGTCGGAATAGGTGACAAAGCGGTCAAAGTCTTTTTGACTGACAGGTTTGAACAGCGTGGGTTTCAAATGTCCGTAGCGAACGGTCAAGGAAACCATATTCACCACTCGTGTGCCTTGCCCCATCAGAGGAAGCAACAGATGAGAGAGCACATAGTGACCTAAATAATTGACGCCCACTGTTTTTTCATAGTGTTCGGCGGTTTCTTCGGCCTTATGGCAGAGTGTGCCTGCATTGTTCAAGAGCAGGTCTATATGTTGAAATTCCTCTTGAATTTCATTGGTGAATTTCTTGATGGACTCAAAAGAGGCCAGATCAAGTTTTTTCAGTTGTATTTGGTCTGGATGTTGTTGTTTCAGTTGCTCATAGACAGGTGTGGCTTTGCCAAGGTCTCTGCATGCCATAACGACGTGATATCCCGCGTTGGCAACGTCACGAACCAAGGTGGCGCCCATACCTCCATTGGCACCAGTGATGATGGCTGTTTTCTGTTCCATAGAGAAACGTTTTGTGAGAGTGTATATTAGGTTTTTTGTTTTTCCTTTTTGGCTGCGGGAAACAGCACGTTGTTCAAAATCAGACGATAACCTGCCGAGTTGGGGAACAGGTTGAGGTCAGTTGGTGGATCGTTGACCAAATGCTGGTAATCTTCAGGGTCGTGGCCAGCATAAAAAGTCCATGTGCCTTTGCCATATTCACCGTGAATATATCGTGCTTCGTCGAAAATCTTGCTCTCTCCCATAATGGTGACGGTGGGTTTGATTAATGCTTTGCGGAAAGCGGTTGTTTGTCCCATGAAACCTGGAATCACGGTTAAATGATTCTGGCACAACATGGTTGGAACGGGATCCCATTTGGCGGAGAACTCAAACAAGGTGAAATAATCGTTTTTCCGGTTGTTGATATGCACTGTGGGGTCCACATCTATATCGGAAACCTCGTATTTGTAAGGATTCTTTTCAATTTTGAAGTTGGTGAAAGCAAATGTATTGTCGTAGTTGAGTTTCTCTTGGGCATCCTGGTCCATCGGGTCGCCGTCAAACATCACATCGCAGATATCCACGCCATCCGCGGCCAGTGCAATGTCGAAGCTGTCGGGACCGGAACACATGGCGAAGAGGTAACCACCCCCGGCCACAAAATTGCGGATTTGCTTCACTACGGCCAATTTCATTTCCGACACTTTGGAAAAACCCAATAGCTGAGCTCTTTCCTCGTTTTCTTTCACATCCTGAATGTACCAGGCAGCATTGCGGTAGCTGCCCCAGAATTTGCCGTATTGTCCGGTAAAGTCCTCGTGATGCAGGTGCAACCAGTCGTATTTTGGCAAATCACCCTTGATGACTTCCTCGTCGTAGATCACATCGTAGGGTATTTCCGCGTAGGTCAACACCAACGTCACCGCATCATCCCATGGCAATTTGTTTTTCGGGGAATAGACGGCGATTTTGGGCACTTTCGTCAACTTGATTTCATTCATGTTGTTCTCCACAGCGGCAATCTCTTGACGGATGGTGTTGGCTTGCACGTCGGCAATAACCTGGTAACTTACCCCTCTGATGATACATTCATCTTCCACAGTGCTGGAGTATGCGAACATGAAGCTGCCGCCGCGGTAGTTGAGCAGCCAGCTGGCATCAACCCCTTCTTTTACGGCAAAATAGGCGATGCCGTATGCTTTCAGATGGTTCTTCTGATCCATGTCCATTGGGATGAGAATGGAAGTGGAAAATACTGATAACCAAGAGGTAATCAGCAGAAACAGTAGGGTTAGTATTCGAATAATTTTTTTCATTTAGTCCAAAAAATAAAAACTTGCAAAGATAGTGAATTTTCTACACTAATACAGCATGCTGTAATGCCTTGGCAAAATTGGTCACACCTGTCTGAATACGCTGTATGGTTTTTGCTGAGGGTTTACGATATCCAGTCACGTAGTGGCTCAATTGTTTGCGGTTGATGCCTGTGGCTTTTGACAAACCTGTAAGGGTAAACGGTGAATACTTGAGAAACGATACGGTATCAAATACATATTCAAATTCCAAACTATCGAAATCAAA
>CACXXY010000003.1 GCA_902771655.1 uncultured Bacteroidota bacterium
ACATCCACCCATGAAAAAAACAACAAGAATAATGATTATCTTATTGGCAATTATTGTCACAAGCACGGTTTTTATTTCTTGTAACAAAAAAGTACCGGCATTCCCACAAGAGTTGACAGCATATTTTCCATACACATCAGGACAGGTGCTTGTTTTCAATGATGAAGAAGGGAATGAAATGAGTTTTACGATAAATAACATGTACATCTCTCAAGAGGGGAGCTATAAAGGATGCGCTAAATGTGCTTGGTCTCCACATATGGAATTTGAATCTGTATCCAATGCAGCTAATTATATTTACGGATGTTTATATGCTAATATTGATAATTTACAGGTAAATATTCACATTAAATCACATTATTTTTCAGATTCGATATTTTGTGTTAATCCATTGGCAGATGAAGCGATTACTATAATAGGGGATAGTATAGAGATTACGAATGACAATGGGGAAAAAATAGTTATTATAAGAGGAAAAGGAATAGTAAAATATTCAATAGATAACGTCACATGGAATTTGGTGGAATAAAATAACCATTAACACCGCCAATCTGCCGGTGGGTATGTATGTGGTACGTGTACTCGGTCAGAGTGGAAAAGAATATGCCGTTAAATTGGTGAAAGAATAAGATGGAAAAACCACATCTAGTTCGATTATTCAGATATTATTATTACCTTTGCAAACAACAACCATTAAAAATAACGTCATGAAAAAAATCAGTATTTTATTCGTATTAATATGCTTCGGCATGTTGTCATCCAAGGCACAAGATGAGAACTTTCACCCTGTTTTAACGGGGGACAGCTGTACATGGACAATTCCTCATATCGATTTGGCGGGTCATTGGTTGGGTACAATCCAAGCCGTAAGACTGTCAGGCGACACTTTCAGTTTGTCGATGACCACCCCCGCTGGGGAAAACTCAGACTACGGCCAACTGTATTCCAATGAGGCGAGCAACAAGCTCTATTTCAGGAATGCGGAAACCCAGGAGGAACTACTGGTGATGGATCTGTCACTGGAGGTGGGAGACCATTTTGTCAGGAGAGACCAGTACAACGAAACCTACGAGTTGGTGGTGGACAGTGTGTATTATGAAGAGAATAGGAAACATATCCGTTTCAGCGAGGATGTACCTTGGTGTTACTATGGCAATCAGTTTCAGCGCAAATGTTTCATAGAAGGGGTTGGCCCCAATTGGGGATTCAGCGAAAAAGACGAGGAGGGCCCTTATTTCTTCATCTGCAAGCACGAGGGTTCAGAACTCTACTACAGTCATCCCGATACCGCTGTGTTTGTGGAGTGTGGCTTTAATGAGGAGATATTCATCGGAGTGAGAGATTATGAGTCATCCAATGTGAGACTCTACCCCAACCCCGCCAGCCATACCTTTGTCATCAACTTTACGGAGGCACAGGAGGGCGTGAAGCAGGTGCGCGTTTTCGATATGCTGGGCAAAGAGGTAATGAGCATAGAGAACCCCTCCAGCAACACCATCAACATCGCCACCCTCCCAACCGGCATCTATACCGTACGTATCCTCAGCCAAAGCGGCAGGAGCTACACCTCGAAGCTGGTGAAGGAGTAACGAGGTGGCTCATAGAGAAATGCGTCATGTCAATAATTTTTCAAAACGACAAAATGGCTTATTAGAAGTTTTTTTGTACTTTTGCCACAAAATAGATTATCCTCATGAAATATCCTATCGGCATACAGACTTTTGCAAATATTCGTCAAGAAGGCTACCTCTATGTGGACAAAACAGCATTGGTTTATCAATTGGCCATTGCTGGCAAATACTATTTCTTGAGCCGTCCGCGCAGATTCGGGAAAAGTTTGTTGATTACTACTCTGGAAGCCTATTTCCAAGGTCGGAGGGAGTTGTTTCGGGGATTGGCGATGGAAAAGCTGGAGCACAATTGGACGGTCTATCCCGTGTTGCATATTGATTTTAATGCCAGAGATTACAGCAATCCGGATGCACTGAGGGCAGAATTGAACAAACATCTGGAATACTGGGAGAAAGTTTATGGTAACGAGTATCAAGATAGGGAGCCGGAGGAACGTTTCCAACATATCATCGGCAATATTGTGGAAAAGACAGGCAAGCCTGTGGTGATACTGGTGGATGAATATGACAAACCCCTGCTACAGACCTCTGGTAATCCAGCTTTGCAAACTGTGTTTCGCAATAAGCTGAAGTCGTTTTATGGGGTGATGAAAACCATGGACTCATGCATTCGTATGGCATTCATCACGGGTGTGACCAAATTTTCGAAAGTCAGTATCTTCAGCGACTTGAACAATTTGGAGGACATCAGTTTGTCGAATACTTTTGCGGAGATCTGCGGTATGACAGAGAAGGAAATCAGGGAGAATATGGATGCCGAAATACAGGCTATGGCCGAGCATAATGGCATTAGTAAGGAAGAATGCTATGCGCAGTTAAAGGAAAACTACGACGGCTATCATTTTGCGGTAAACAGTGTAGGCATATACAATCCGTTCAGTTTGTTGAACGCATTGAAACGAGGGGAGTTTGGTGACTACTGGTTCGAGACGGGAACCCCTACTTTTTTGGTGGAGACCCTGAAACGGACCAACTATGAGTTGGAGAACCTTGGCTATGAAGAGGTGACCGCCGACCTGCTGGGACGTTTGGATGCCATCAACACCAACCCCATACCCTTGCTGTACCAAAGTGGCTATCTCACCATCAGGGGTTACAACCCCCGCTTCAAGACCTACAAGCTCGGATTTCCCAACAAGGAGGTGAAGCACGGTTTCTACAACTTCCTTTTCCCTTATTATGTGCCTATACGGGAAGACAAGACCGGACTTTTTGTGATCAACTTTGTGGAGGAGATTGAATCGGGTCAGCCCGAAAAGTTCATGTCCCGTCTGGAGGCCTTGTTTGCCAATCAGAATTACCAGATTGCCGGTGACGCGGAATTATATTTTCACAATGCGGTGAATGTCATCTTCCAGATGCTTGGTTTTTATGTGGAAACCGAGCGGCATACCTCGGACGGCAGCATGGATATGGTAGTGCAGACAAAAGACCACATATACATCTTTGAGTTCAAGCTTGACCAGTCGGTGGCCAAGGCCTTGGAGCAGATTGAGGAGAAGCAGTATGCCGCCCCCTTTGCCCAAGATATGCGCAAACTATATAAGATAGGGGTGAACTTCTCGTCCACTACCCGGAAAGTTGAGGCATGGCAGGTGGTTGAACGATAGATGGGTATCGGAGTTCTGTTTGCGACAAAAAAACATTGTAATGTCATTGTAGTAATGGCGCAAACACCACATACCGATCAAAATTGGATATTAAACCTAGAAAAAAAGTTCTTTTTGCTGTAGGAGATAACAAAGACAGACAACAGAAATCAAAAAAATAAATTATGAAAACACTAAAGTATTTGATATCAATTGTAGTGGCAGTGGTTTTACTGGTTTCCTGCCACAAAACACCTAAAACAGCCGATTACCGTGACCAGTGGATGGGCGAATATGCGTATGTCACCGACAGAGACGGGGGTATGGAGGGGGTCGTCTATGCTGACAAAGCCGATGACGGATATGTGAATATCTACATCTCCGGAATCGGAGAGTTGAAAAAGATGGGTGTGGCAAAGGATGGAAGTCTGAGTTTAGCCCAGCAGGATTATTATTTGTGCAACAGCCTGACAGGACGATTTACAGAGGATAGCCTATGCTTCGAGTATTATGTACAGTCAGAGCCTCGCACCAAAGTGACATACAGATGTAAAAAAATCAATGGCAACACTTCCGAAAACCGGGATTATCCAGTAGAATACCGGGACAAATGGGTAGGCAAATATACAGATATCAGCAGCACTTTGTCTGGCGATCAGATTTATGTTGCCAAAATATCATACAACAGAATCGGTATATTTTCTGTGTATCCTTGGGAAATTATATTCAATGTGGCAGAAGATGGCAAGCTGTCGGTTGTCAAACCTGGCAGTGAATGGGGAAACTACAACGAATTTGAGGGAGAGTTCATCGAAGACAGATTGACATTCCATTTCCAAACACTTACACAAGCAGGTGTGGTAAATAAGAGTTTTGTGTATCAGAAATTGTAAAAAGAGCTATCCAAAATTTCGATAGTATTCGGATAGCTCTATGATAGTTTTTGGGTAGCTTTATGAAAGTCTTACGCTATTAGTACCGATACAAGTCACTCTTGAAAGGACCATTGACAGACACGCCGATGTAGTCGGCCTGCTTTTGCGTGAGTTTGGTCAGCTTGACACCGATTTTGGACAGGTGCAGGCGGGCCACTTCCTCATCAAGTTCCTTGGGCAGGTTGTAAACGCCGACCTTGTAGTCGTGCTGCCACAAGTCGAGCTGGGCCATCACCTGGTTGGTGAAAGAGTTGCTCATCACGAAGGAGGGGTGACCAGTGGCGCAACCCAGGTTCACCAAACGGCCTTCGGCCAGGATGAAAATAGAATGTCCATCGGGGAAGATGTACTCATCAACCTGCGGTTTAATGGTGCGTTTGGTGATGTTCTTTTGGCTCTCGAAAGCGCTCACTTGAATTTCGTTGTCGAAATGGCCAATGTTGCACACGATGGCCTGGTCTCTCATCTTGTTGAGGTGGTCAACGGTGATGACATCGCAGTTGCCGGTGCAGGTGACAAACACATTGCCTTCGTCGAGGGCGTCTTCCACGGTCTTCACTTCGTAGCCTTCCATGGCAGCCTGCAAAGCGCAGATAGGATCAACTTCTGTCACGATGACGCGGGCACCATAGGACTTCATGGATTGGGCACAGCCTTTGCCTACGTCGCCATAGCCGCAAACCACCACCACTTTGCCGGCCAGCATGATGTCGGTGGCGCGCTTGATGCCGTCGGCCAGCGATTCGCGGCAGCCGTATTTGTTGTCGAATTTCGATTTGGTCACCGAGTCGTTGACATTGATGGCGGGGAAGAGAAGTTCGCCCTGCTCCATCATCTGGTACAGACGATGTACACCCGTGGTGGTCTCTTCAGACACACCCTTGATGTCTTTGATCATCTTGTGCCAGCGTTGCGGGTCTTCTTTCAATAATTCTTTCAAGGTATTGAAAACCACGGCCTGCTCGTGCGATTCGGGAGTCTTGTCCAGAATAGAAGCGTCCTCTTCGGCCTTGAAACCCGTGTGAATCAGCAGGGTAGCGTCGCCACCGTCGTCCACGATGAGGTTGGGGCCTTTGCCACCGGGGAAAGAGAGGGCCTGGTTGGTGCACCACCAGTAGTCTTCCAGCGATTCGCCTTTCCAAGCGAAAACAGACACGCCTGCTGCGGCGATGGCGGCGGCGGCGTGGTCTTGGGTGGAGAAAATATTGCAGCTGCACCATCTCACTTCGGCACCTAAGTGCACCAAAGTTTCAATCAGCACAGCGGTTTGGATGGTCATGTGCAGGGAGCCGGTGATACGGACACCTTTCAGGGGTTTGCTGTCTCCGTATTTCTCGCGCAAAGCGATCAACCCGGGCATTTCTTTTTGGGAAACCTCAATGTCTTTGCGTCCCCATTCCGCCAGACTCATGTCGGCGACTTTGTACTTCAATTCGTAATCAGTCATAATAATTCTGTTTAAATTCATAAATAAATACGGCGGCAAAGATACGGAAAAATTAGCAAATTAGTTAATTGGCAAATTAGTTAATTCGTTAATTAGCAAATGATTTTTGCTGAGCGAATTAAATATAAAAACAAATCAACAGTTCAACAAATAAACAAATCAACAAAAAAGACCGCTGAAGGCGGTCTTTTTTTCTTTTTTTATGAGCTTTGCTATTATTTGTCAGCTTCTTTGGATTGAAGTTGCTGTACATAGATAGCTTTCAGCTTCTGCTCCCTTTTGAGGACACTGGGTTTCGTAAATTTCTGTCTTGCGCGCAATTCACGTACAACACCGGTTTTCTCAAATTTTCTTTTCAGTTTTTTCAGCGCTCTTTCAATGGTTTCGCCTTCTTTAACGGGAACAACGATCATAAAAAATACCTCTTTCTTTTAAAAGTTAATACTATAATTTTTTGGGCTGCAAAAATACACAAATTTTTTGATATGATGTACTTTTTTATTTTTCAGTTAAATTAGCAAATTAGTAAATTGGTTAATGTGCTGATTATCAATATGCTAATGTGTCTTTTTTTTCTTGTTGTTTCCATATTTTCCATGTCCATTCATTTAATAGTGTGCTCGAAATTCAGATAATTGTGTTTATCTCGAAAAATTCCCGTAATTTTGCACTCACAAAATTCATACACTATGAAGAAAAACACATTATATATCATTATCGCTGCGTTGCTGGTCGTGGCAGCCATTGTGGCGGTGCTGTTCAAAACCGGTGTCATCAAAACCTCCGACGACCATCTGTCATTTGATGCATTCGCCGTCAAAGACACCAACAACATTACCAAAATCTTTTTGGCGGATATGCATGGAGAATATGTGCTGTTGCAACGCACCAATGCCGGTTGGGTGGTGCAGGATAGTATCAGGGTCATGAAACCTATCATGGAGGAATTTCTGACTACTATCGCCAGCTTGTCTGTTAAGCAAGTGGTGCCCAAGACTGGCCAAAGCACTATTAACAAGGTGCTTTCCACGAGTGCCATTAAGGTGGATATTTACCAAACCAAGCCTAAATTCAAACTCTTCGGTATGGAATTTGGAGTGAAAGAGCGCAAAACCAAAACCTATTATATGGGTCCGGCCACGATGGATAATCTGTCGAATTTCGCCTTGTTGGAAGGTTCTGAAGACCCGTATATCGTTTATGTGCCCGGTTTCAGAGGTTTTGCCACCCCGATTTATTCCACCAACTATGCCGATTGGATTAACCATGATATCTATCAGACCAAAATCACTCGTATCCAAACAGCAGAATTTGTTGATGTTGAGCATCCTGAAGAATCTTTCAAAGCGGTGAAAACCGGTGCCCGCTTCTTCGATTTATATGATTATCAAAACCAGAAAGTGGTAGGGTATGATACTTTGAAACTGATTGATATGCTTTCGGAGTTCAGAGATAAGAATTTCGAGGATATTGTGCTTTCTTTCACGCCTGAAAAAATTGATTCCATATACCGCACCCAGCATTTCAAAACCATCAGTATCACTGATTTAGAGGGAAACACGACCACCATGGAACTGTGCTATAAACTGAACCCAGAAGAGCAGGAAGACGGAACTGTGGTGATGGAAGCTGATGAGGATAATTTCTATGGCATCATCAATCATAATTACCAGAATATCTATCTGTGCCAATTCTACCATTTCGACAGGCAGATTCAACCACTCTCTTATTTCACCAAGGCAAGACTTCAAAAATAAGTGCGGATGACCTGTGATGAAGTCTATATGTCGCGTTGCCTGCAATTAGCCGCACTCGGTTTGGGCAAAGTGCAACCCAATCCCATGGTGGGTGCGGTCATTGTGCATCAGGACAAGATAATAGGGGAGGGCTGGCATCGCCAATATGGCCAGGCACATGCGGAAATCAACGCTTTCTCTTCGGTAAAGCAGCCCGATTTACTCAAAGAATCCACGATGTATGTGAGTCTGGAGCCATGCTCCCATTTCGGCAAAACGCCGCCTTGTGCCGATGCCATTATCCGCTATGGTGTTCCTAAGGTGGTGATTGGTACTGTAGATAGCAATGCAAAAGTGAATGGTGGAGGTATTAAAAAGCTACAAGACGCAGGAATAGAGGTGGTTACGGGTGTGTTGGCCGACCAGTGCAAAGAACTCAACCGGCGTTTTTTCACCTTCCATGAGCAGAAACGCCCTTACGTCATCCTCAAGTGGGCGATGACGCGAAACGGTTACATGGACATTGACCGCCAACAAAATCCTGACGGTCAGTATTGGATTACCAATCACGAGCTGAAAACTCTTGTGCACCAGTGGCGCAGCGAGGAAGATGCCATACTGATAGGCTATAACACTATGGTCAATGACCGTCCGCAGTTGACTACCCGGTTGTTTCCTGGCAAAGACCCGCAGCGTTTTGTTTGCCAAAGTAATTCTGAAAATTCAGAAGCAACATATTACCAAGCTCTTCCCCAAAACCCTGCTGAGGCTTTGCATCAACTCTATGAAATGAAAATCCAGTCAGTAATAGTTGAGGGTGGTCGCAAGACCCTGCAACGCTTTATCGATAGCGGATTGTGGGATGAGGCCCGCATTCTGATAGGAGACCAGCTGTGGGAGTCGGGTGTGAAAGCCCCGTTGCTCGATGGCATTTGCGTCAAGGAAGAAATTATTCATCATAATACCATCCGATATGTTCGAAGACACTTATAAAACCATAGCCGGACCGTCGGAGGGAATCTACCGTGAAAAGGGCAGCAAATTCATTGCCTTGGCTTTTCCTGTGGAAACTGAAGCTGAGGTCAAAGAGAAGCTGGCCGAAATCCAGAAGCAATATTTTGATGCCCGCCATCATTGCTATAGCTATATTTTGGGTCCCAACAAGGATGCCTACCGTCTCAACGATAATGGGGAACCGTCGGGCACGGCGGGAAGGCCTATTCATGGTCAGTTGTTGTCTAAGGACCTCACCAACACACTGGTCATTGTAGTCCGCTATTTCGGGGGTATCAAGCTGGGGGTCAGTGGCTTGATCAATGCCTACAAAACCGCCGCCAAGGACGCCTTGGATGCCGCCACCATCATCGAGAAAACGGTGGATGAAACCTATAAAGTCAGTTTCGATTACAGTGTGATGAACAGTGTGATGCAGCTGCTGAAAGATCCTTATGTCAGTATTTTAGGTCAGGGTTATGAAGACCGTTATTTGATTAGCTTCAAAATCAGAAGGCGTGAGGCTGACCGTATCGTAACGGCATTGAAAAAAATCAATACGGTAACGGTGGAGTAATTTTTATCTTTGTTAATTAAATTTAACGGAAGGAAATACTTATATGTAATTTTTGTATTTTTGCAAAAATTTTGAGATGAAACGCCTCATATTCTTCATATTACTCCTTGGCATGAATGTGTTACTATACGGGCAAATCCAAGTCCGCTACGATAAGGAACCCATTATTGACAGTATCAGCAATGCATACGAAAACGCTTGGAAATCAGTAAAATATATGGAGGGTTACCGCATACAGTTAGTGGCGGTCTCCTCAAAAAATGGGGCACAGAGGGTATATAACGACTTCAAAGCTTCCTATCCTGAAGTGTCTGCATATCTGTCTTATACAGAACCCACGTTCCGGGTGCGTGTGGGCAATTTCAAGACCAGAATAGAAGCCTATCGCTTTCTGATGCGCATTCAAGGGCTATTTCCGGGAGCTTTTATCACGAAGGATAAAATCTCTTTCAGAGAGATATAAATCATCAACCATAAATAAAAAACATGAAAAAAGTACTGTTATCAATCATCCTTGTTTTGAGTGTATTAATTGCCTTCACCAGTTGCAAGAAGGAAAACAGCAATTCCAAAAACAACACTTTCCCCATCCAATATAAAATGGAGGCATCCATGTCACCTACTACAGGACAGACTGAACCCATGCAAATTTCATCTTGCTTTCATTACAATCTCAGTTATGTAGATGCCAAAGGGGAGACTGTAAACGTAAACAATGTCGGTCCCGGTTGGGCTGCCGCACCTTTTGAGGTCAAATCTCCGTTTACCGCCAAAATCGAAGGAACCATCACTTATAACGAAAGCGAACTTCCCGACGGTCCTATAGTTTTCGGAGGCATTCCTGTTATCTACTACACGCAAAATGGTGTTCAACGACATACCCAAGCTGACAATGCGAACCAATTCTCTTCAAAAAGCCAGTTTCTTGACTATATTGCAAGTCATCCTGACAGGCTTAAATTCAAAGCTGAAATAGCATTGTAATTTATAAATGCGATTATACTTTCAATCCAAGTTCAATTAATAATTTAACAAACGAAACTATGAAAAAATTAGTATGTATCCTGGCAATGGGAGCCTTGGTTTTAGGCTTCACCTCATGTCACAAAGAATGCAACTGCACCGTTACACTGAAAGACGGTCAATCATCGTCATACGCTTATGGTAAAATCTCACACACTGAATGTGGAGAAAAAAATAAAGAATTGGAACAAAGATATTCAGCAGCCGGAGCAGATCTTAAGCAGATCAACTGCAGCATGTAACATTTTTTAATTGAATAGTACAGTAACTTGTACTAGAGCATTCTAAAATACTAAAAAAAACGCACCTTGTTGGATGCGTTTTTTTTGATATTTAGTGGAAAACTAGTTTCCTTTGCTGTAATTCGGAGACTCGCTGGTGATGGTCACATCATGCGGATGGCTTTCGAGTACACCGGCGTTGCTGATGCGGCAGAAGCGGGCCTCATGCAGTTTCTCGATGTTCTCGGCGCCGCAATAGCCCATACCGGCGCGCAAGCCACCTGCCATCTGGTAAATGACCTCGTACAAGTTGCCTTTGAACGGCACACGGCCGGAAATGCCTTCGGGTACTAACTTCTTCACATCATCCACATCATTTTGCAGGTAGCGGTCTTTGGAGCCACGTTGCATGGCCTCTAACGAACCCATACCGCGATAGGCTTTGAACTTACGTCCATTGTACAGGATGGTTTCGCCGGGAGATTCCTCCACGCCAGCCAACAAACCGCCCAACATCACGCTGCTGCCACCAGCGGCCAGAGCTTTGACAATGTCGCCAGAATAACGGATACCACCATCGGCGATCAAAGGAACTCCGGTACCTTTCAGAGCTTTATAAACAGCGTAAATGGCACTCAACTGCGGAACTCCCACACCGGCCACCACACGGGTGGTACAGATGGAACCGGGTCCGATACCCACTTTCACAGCGTCTGCACCCGCTTTGACGAGTCGAAGGGCGGCATCACCAGTGGCAATATTGCCCACCACGATGTCCACATTCGGGAAATTGTGTCTCACTTCTACCAGTGCGTCTAGTACGCCTTTGGAGTGGCCATGGGCGGAATCCAGAACAATGGCGTCAACACCAGCTTCAATCAGGGCTTCAGCACGGGGCAGGGTTTCTTTCGAGATGCCGATGCCGGCAGCCACACGCAAGCGTCCTTGCGAATCTTTGCATGCGTTGGGTTTATCCTTGGCTTTGGTGATGTCCTTATAGGTGATAAGTCCTTGCAATACACCCTTTTCGTCAATTACAGGCAACTTTTCGATTTTGTATTGCTGCAGGATGTCAGCGGCCTTGTTCAGGTCGGTGGAACGAGAGGTGGTAATCAGATTTTCCCGTGTCATCACCAAGTCGATGCGCTTGTTGAAGTCCTTCTCAAAACGGAGGTCGCGGTTGGTGACAATACCGATGAGCACATTTTCTTCCGTTACCACAGGAATACCGCCAATCTTGTATTCTGCCATGATAGACAGGGCATCGCCCACGGTTTTGTGTGGCAGTATAGTGATGGGGTTGTTGATCATGCCGTTTTCCGCACGTTTTACCGAAGCTACCTGCTTGGCCTGTTCTTCAATAGGCATATTCTTGTGGATCACACCGATACCGCCTTCCCGGGCAATGGCGATGGCCATTGTTGCCTCGGTCACCGTATCCATGGCTGCTGAAATGAAAGGGGTATTCAGCGTAATGTTACGGGTAAATTGTGTGGTTAAAGAAACCTCTTTGGGTAATACTTCGGAATAGGAGGGTATAAGCAGAACATCGTCAAAAGTCAACCCTTCCAACTGAACTCTATCTTCAATAAATGACATGATTGTGAAATTTTAGTAGGCACAAAAAATTTCGTGCAAAAATAAGAAAAAATCTTGAAAAAATAAACAGACGAAATATTTTATTGTTGAAAATCAGCAGGTCGGCAGGGGAAGAGGACTTCATTATCAGTTTATAAAAAAACGGCCTCCTTGTCAGAAGAGGCCGTTTGTTATCACTATGAGTAATCTCCTGAAGAAAGGAGAGGGGAAGACTTAGTCTTGCAGGCAGCGGACGGATACTGCCACTTGCTTTTCATACGTGAAAGTACTGCTAGTTTTATTGGAATAAAAGATTACGGTACCCCATTTAAGCTCAGCGTTATATTCAGTGTTGCTCCAGAGATTCAAATAGTTGCCGAATTCACTATAATAACCATTATGAAGCATTCTGCCAGCCAGTGAGTTGAAATAATAGTATTGGCTATTATCATTATTCAGACTGTTGCGGAGTGTGGTTAACTCGGCAGTGGTAGGCACGTGCCAGCCACGTGGGCAGACACCCTGAGTCTTGCCTTGGGCTGTAGTCATGTTAGGATAGGATGAGCTCATATTGTTCAGTCCTTCACCTGTAGCGGCCTGCCAGTTATATAAGTATCCATAGCTGCTCACATAACTACTGCTATTATTGGGATTGTAACGGTACTTTATAGCGCTTGAAATTGGGCTTGGATTGCCTGTTCTTAGTTCAATAGCTTCTCCTGTGCCTGCTGTGCTGAATTCAGCGACATTGTCATAGTTTGTCGCTTTCAAATTGCTTCTCATCCAGCACTGTGTTCCAATTTTTATGGTAGAATAGGTGTTTCCATTCTGGTCGGTCAGTGTCTGTCCGCATTCAAGAGCTGTCTTAACTTTCTTCACAGTGGTACTATAGCCTGTGCCGGCACTGTTGCTGCCGTATGACCGGATATAATATGTTGTATTGGAAGAAAGACCGGATATGGTTATTTCTTGGGTGCTTCCGGAAGTGCCAGCCACTTTTACCCATTTTGTGGAAGCCTCGCTCGCATTTTCGCTCACAGTTCCGTTTGTAGGTGTTTCAGAGGACAAGGACTCATTAGTTGTGTAAACCAATCCTCTGATAAACAGATTACTACCACCATGGTTTGTGCAAGCAGGAGTCATTTTGATGGAATTTTTAGTAACATGGTTGCTATAATTGTAGGGAGCTTCAGAATTACCTGAAAAAGACATAGTGGGTTTTGTAGGGGAGGTAAAGGTTTTCACTTCACCGTAAACCGTATCTGAATTGTTGATTGCGAACGCACGGAAACGATAGGTGACACCAGGTGTATTGGCAGTGAAAGTGTTTAAGCTGTATGCACCCGAGTCTGATGCGTTTTCAATCTGGAAACTTGAATTCTGATTTTCCCTTAAAGTAGGCTCTGCCACGTATGAGCTGGGAGTGTTGCTTTTGCACCAAACAAATCCTCTCTTAGTGTAGTTTGGATTACCTTTTTTAACAATAGATCCTTTTAATGTATATTTGGCGGAGTTGGTTCCATTCCCTGTATAGATATAACCTTCTGTGCTTACCTCAGGTGCTGCCAATGTGGTGAACTCAGCAGATTGTGCGGGTGCGTATACCCAATTTTGGAAGACTGTTCTAATCTCTGCCTTGTATTTATAGGTTGCGCCTTCTTCCAGACCGGAGATATCCATGGAATAAACGCCTGTCTTTGGTGTGCTGACCAATTTGACGGTATAACCAGAAGTTGTAAACTGATCGGTATTAGCATGGTAAGCATCCATTACTTGAACAAAATTGCCACTAGAGTTTTTCTTGTACAAGAAGAATCCCCATGATATAACGGTATCTTGGTTGGCGGTAATCATACCTCGTACCCTAGCGGATGTTTTGGTAATACTAGTTACGGCGTAATTGCTTACTGTTGCACCTTTCAGTGTAGAGAAGGACTTCACTTCGCCATACTGAGTACCGTTAGCGTTGGTGGCGTATGCACGATAATAGTAAGTAGTACCCATTTGGAGACCTGTAAGGTCAAGTGTGAAAGAACCAAGGGCTGCAGGAGTTTTAGTCTTTTTAGAGTCGCTAATAAGAGGATTTTCGGAAGTGCTGTAGCAAATACCAAATTCTGTTACACTGGAAGCGTCGAAAGTGTCGTTGGTACCGTCGGACATTAAGGTACCACCCACAGTAGCACCGTTTTTCCCAATATTAGTAACACTCTCGCTGGTCTTTACTGATGGCGGGGTGGCTCCCTTGATACAACGGACAGATGCGGAACCGGTTGAGAATTGGCCTGCGGACAAGGTTGTCTTACTACAACTTATGTAATAAGCCCGAGTACTACCACCACTTATCGTTGTGGTTGTCATAAACCAAGCATCCTTCTTAAATCTGTCGTAACTTCCAATATAATAACCTGCTGGAAATGCGTTGAAACCAGTGGCATTGTTGGTGGAAACACCATTGCCAACAGCGCAGTCGACTGCACTACTCTCCCAAAGATAGTCGGAAGATGTATTGTTAGTAGCCAATGCTTTGGCAACATTATCCTGATTACTGTTGCAGGTATAATCATTTTGGCTTCCCACATAGGTATTTAAGGCCACGAACTCGGCTTCGCTAGGCACGTGCCAGCCTGAAGGACAAACACCTTGGACATCACCCGTGGAGGTGGAAGAACCATTCATTACAGAAGTATAAGGATACAAACGTCCGTAATTAACATTCACCGAACCAGCTCCGTTAGGAATATAGGAAGTGACGGAGCTACCATCAGCATACTTGGTAGTACGCAAATTTCTGGCCATCCAACACTGCGTTCCGATTTGGACAGTAGAATAACTGTTTCCGCTCTTGTCAGAAACGGAAGGAGCTCCTGGGCACTTCAAACCAGCACCACCTGCGGTGTCGGTAGTGAAGCTGTACTCATCGCTGTATGCCCAACCCACGCTATTTTGAGCTGCGGCACGGAAATAATAGGTTGTACCAGCTTCCAAATTGCTCTTCATAATACAATCCACGGGATTGGAATCAGTGAAATTAGTATAACTCGTGTAATTACTTGGTGACGGATGAGGAGTCTTGGAGTAATAAATTCGGCGAGACGTAATAGCTGCTCCACCGTCATTCGAAACAGTTGCTGTAACTTTCTTCTGATAAGCAGGATCATTGGGGTCATCTACACTCTCAATTTCCACGGTAGGCAGTTTGGGAGAGCTTGCTGTGGTGGCGGCATCCTTCAAGCAGCGGACACCAAAGAAGTTCTCCTTAAGAGAATTGTTAACATGCAAAAAAGAAGTGCCATAATATTCAATATAATAGTTTCCTCGTGTGGCTGTCCAAAAATCAGCGTAACCGGAGGTGTTTTCAATAGCGGAAAAGCCTGTGGCATTATTGTTGCTTGGGTCGTTGCCGGGAGTACATGCTGTAGAAGTGTTGTCCCAACCTATTGTGGCTGCCAATGCTTTGGCATTATTGTCATTATTGCTATTACAAAGGTATTCGGGTTTACTTTTAACGTAGGTAGCAAGCACATCAAACTCCTCGTCGCTGGGTACATGCCAGCCAACAGGACAAATGCCACGCACACCGCTTGGGTTAGCGGAAGAAGAGGCTGCGCCATTCATAACGGCTGACCAGTTGTATAAATAACCGGCACCATTGGTAGCGTTCATATCAGGATCGGTATAATAAGGTTCGGTTTCGCTATCGGCATCGCTTTTGGCGATGGATGTATTATCGGCATATTTGGTCACTTTGAGGTTCTCCTTGAGCCAGCATTGGCTGCCAATCATCACGGTGTTGTAAGTATTGCCATCAATATCAGTGATGGTTGCCAAACCTGGGCAGGGCTGACCGTCTTCCACAGTATGGAAGGAAAAGGCTTCACCATAAACGGTATCAATGGCATTGATAGCAAAGGCACGATAATAGTATGCAGTATTGGTGCTGAGACCTGTCACATTATAACCACCCATAGTATAAGGTATGGAGATGGAATAAGTACTGCTGGCTACGGTAGTGGCCGTAGGTATGGTAACTGATGCCGAGGTGCCCACCACCACACCATATCGGGAGATAGGCATACCACCATTGTCGGTAATTGTACCACCCATAATCCAAGCAGAATTCTGCGTAATGTCACGAATGCTGTCAATGGTTTCTACCGTGGGACCGTTCACAGTGTTGTTCTCACCATTGGAGTTGCTACGGATACAACGGACGCTATAGAAAGATTGTTTATTGGCGGAATATTTTCCAAGAGATGTAGAAGAATTACTAAATCCCCATTCATAGACATTAGAGGACCAAACATCAGCCCAAGTGCTGGAGGCTGCCGGAACCATAGAGAATCCTGTCGCATTGTTTGCTTCAGGATTGTTACCTGGAGAGCAAGCAGATGAATTATCAGTCCAGTATAAAGGAGAACTTAAAGCTTTGGCGATGAAAGTACTGCTATTACTACACTTGAACTCACTTTGCGAAGAAACGTATGTCTTTAGTTCCTCCCAATCGGCATTTGAAGGTAAACGCCAGCCCACAGGACAAACACCTTGAATGTTAGCTCCACCTTCTATCACACCATTGGTGGCGGCGTGGAAATTGTACAGATAACCTTGAACAGGTACCGCACTTGCTCCACCTGCTGGTATTTTATAGTATGAAGAAACTGTAGATGAAGCTGTACTAGAGGTAATGGCAGTTCCGTCGGGCAATTTTGTGGTTCTCAAATTTTCACGTGTCCAGCATTGGTTACCGATACGGACAGTGGAGTATGTGTTGCCGTCAATGTCGGTTACGGTTGGAGTATTTGGACATGGTTCACCATCTTTCGGGGTTTTGAGTTGCTTGTTAAGATCTTTGATGCTGTCTAACAAATTGTCAATTTGGTCGTTCAAAGCGTTGAACTTGGCAAGCATGTTGTCATAAACAGTCTGCAGGTCGCAGAAGTTAACGGTCTGTTCGCAATTGCCAGTGCCAGTGGAAGAGGAGAGATTCAGGGTACCATCGGAAGCCACATTGTCGAGCACAGAAGGCACCTCCAAACTACCGTTAGCGGAAACCACGTTGTCGCCACTCAGGGTCACATCACCCGTAAAGGTTTTGTCACCACCAACGGTCTCGTTTTCAGTCTTGGTTACATAATTGCTCAAGTCGGAAGAAGTGAGATAGTTGCTTAAATCGGGTTTGTTTTCAATGTATGCTTTGGAAGTGGGATCGGCCTCATTCCAGTTGGCATTCACTTGTTCGTCTGGAATTACGGGCTTGTTAAGAATCTGTGCCACACCGCTTGTAGCATCCCAGTCGGCATTTACTTGCGTGGCTGGAATTACGGGTTTGTTGACAATATAGCTAACAGCTGTGGGGTCGGATTCGTTCCAGTCGGCTTGTTGTTGTATGGGAACTTCGCTCAAAGTGATGTAACCTTGGTCATTGGTGAACTGGCTTAAATTGGTAGGTTTGTTGCTCAAGTCACCATATTCGTTGGTGAAGGCCACATTGGCAAATGAAGGTTTACCAGAGATATTATCCCATGTCAATTTCACAAAACCACCATTGGTCAGGAAAATGGTATCGTTACTGATACTCAGAATTTGGTATTCGGGAATTTCGGGTTTGTTGAGAATTTGAGCCACACCACTGACAGCATTCCAATCGGCATTCACTTGTGCATTGGGAATTTCAGGCTTATTCAAAATCTGTGCCACACCACTTGTAGCGTTCCAGTCAGCATTTACCTGTGCGTCAGGTATCTCGGGTTTATTGGTCAAATCGTTGTAACTACCGCTTGTGGCAACAGTGGCAAGCGTAGGTTTGTTGAGAATCTGCGCCACACCACTGGCGGCATCCCAGTCGGCATTCACTTGTGCGTTGGGAATTTCAGGCTTATTCAAAATCTGTGCCACACCACTTGTAGCGTTCCAGTCAGCGTTTACCTGTGCATCGGGAATTTCGGGCTTATTGCTCAAGTCATTGTAGTTTCCGGAAGTGGCTACAGTAGCCAGCGTCGGCTTGTTCATTATATATTGTGGACTTGAGCTATTTTCCTCTGTCCAGTTGGCGGGCAACTGGGTTACTTCACCACTTGTGGTAGGAATCACATATTCATGTGAACCATCGCCGTCAACCACTGTGATAATAACATTGGAACCTGAAGCGGCAGCTGAAACAACGGGTGAAACACCGTCCTGTCCAGCTTCACCATTGGTGATGGTAAAGGTGGAAGTGGTTTCATCGGTATAAGTGATAGTATAAGTATCAACTAAACCTACAGTGCTTGTTTTGGCAACAGAAGAGATGCCTTTACCAGTTTGACCGGCAGGACCGGTGGGACCAGTAGGGCCTTCCGCACCATTAGTCACTGTAAAAGTTGTTGCGTTCCCATTGGTATAGGTAATAGTGTATGTATCTACCAAATCATCTGTGCTGGTTTTGGCGATGGAGGCGATGCCGTTACCATCTTGTCCGTCTTGCCCATCCTGTCCATTAGTACCGTTAGTACCATTCACACCGTTGGTGACGGTGAAGGTGCTGGTGGAGCCATTGGTGAAGGTGATAGTGTAGGTGTCAACATTCCCTTCTTCGCTTGTTTTGGCGATGGAGGCGATGCCGTTACCATCCTGTCCGTCTTGCCCATCCTGTCCATTAGTACCATTAGTGCCAGGAGCACCATTGGTCACCACAAAGGTGGTGGAGGTCCCGTCAGTGAAGTGGATGGTATAAGTGTCCATCAGCCCGCTGCTCTCAGGACCTGTGATATTCTGGATGCCGTTGCCGGCAGCGGCTGCAGTACCATCCAGACCGTTGGTCACGGTGAAGGTGCTGGAAGTGCCGTCGGTATAGTTGATGGTATAGGTATCCACATTGCCTGCACTCACCGGGCCGGTGATGTTCACGATACCACGGCCGTCGGTACCATTGGTTCCGTTAGAACCAGGAAGACCTTGCAAACCTTGGGGGCCCTGTTGGCCATTGTGCAAGACAAAGGAGTGGGGACCGTTGGCGTCGGTGATGGTCACCACTGTGCTGTCACCAGCAGTGAGCGTAGTCACAACAGGCGAAACACCGTCCTGACCGTCTTGACCATTTTGTCCATTAGTACCATTCACACCGTTGGTCACAGTGAAAGTGCTACTTGTACCGTTGGTGAAAGTGATGGTATAGGTGTCAACATTTCCTGCTTCGCCAGTTTTGGCGATGGAGGCGATGCCGTTGCCATCTTGTCCGTCTTGACCATCCTGACCGTCTTGACCATTAGTACCGTTAGTGCCATTCACACCGTTGGTGACAGTGAAGGTGCTGGTGGAGCCGTTGGTGAAGGTGATTGTATAGGTGTCAACATTTCCCACTTCACTGGTTTTGGCGATGGAGACGATGCCGTTGCCATCTTGTCCGTCTTGACCATCCTGCCCATTAGTACCATTAGTGCCATTCACACCATTGGTGACGGTGAAGGTGCTGGTGGAGCCGTTGGTGAAAGTGATGGTATAGGTGTCAACATTTCCTACTTCGCCGGTTTTGGCGACAGAGGCGATGCCGTTACCATCAGTACCGTTATTACCTGCCGCACCATTTGTTACCACAAAATATGAAACAGTAGTATCTGTATAATGGATGGTATATGTGTCATACAAACCATTGCGGGAAGGACCTGTAATGTTGACGATGCCTCGTCCATTTTGTCCATTTTGTCCATTCTGTCCAGTTGCACCGTTCACGCCGTTAGTGACGGTAAAAGTGCTGGTTGTGCCGTTAGTGAAGGTGATAGTATAGGTGTCAATATTCCCCACTTCACCGGTTTTGGCAATAGAGGCGATGCCGTTACCATCCTGCCCGTCTTGTCCGTCTTGTCCATTTTGTCCATTTGTACCATTCACACCATTAGTTACGGTAAAGGTGCTGGTTGTGCCGTTGGTGAAAGTGATGGTATAGGTGTCAACATTTCCTGCTTCGCCGGTTTTGGCGATAGAGGCGATGCCATTGCCATCGGCACCGTTATTGCCAGGTTCGCCTTGCGGTCCTTGCGGTCCGGGAGTCCCTTGGCGCAAGAAGAAGGCCTGCGGAGCGCTGCCGGCTTCAGTGATGGAAATCACATAACCGCTATCAGTGGGAATGATGGCAAATGCGGGAACATTGCCAGCTTGGCTGGCATATAACGCGTAAGGCACGCTCAGCAATTGCTGTATGCCCGTAATACTGTAGTTGAAACCGCCTTGTGGGTCAATCTCGGATTTCAAGAAAAAAGGTCCGTTGCCCCAGTTGATATTGGCAAAATTGCCTGTCACAGGCGTACCTTCGCCAACATTCACAGTCATCAAACCGTTGGGGTTGGTGGTTGTTGTATGGGTCTCCTTATACACGGGAGTTCCACTTTCGCTCCCCTGCAAAATGGTGATTTGCACGGAAACATTCTGGTTGGTGACCAAACTGTTGTTCGCATTACGAACCACAGCCTGATAACTCATCTTTTGCGGTGATTGGGCTAACAAAGCAGCCGCAGAAATCACCATTACAAGCAAAAATAGTAAAAGTTTTCTCATAATATTGTGTTTTTAGTTATTATTTCCTTCATAATTAAAACTTTAAACAAGATGCGAAGCTTTTACAACCCATAATTATTAATTGTAAATTATTAATTACTAATTGTTTACAGGCTGTTCTTCACCACCTTGAAGGTTTTGAGCAGAGTTTTGTCATCCACAATGCGCAAATGATAAGTGGAGGCTGCGTAAGCCGAAAAATCTATTTCGGTGTCCAAATCTTTCACAATAAATGATTTGACTAATTTTCCATTGAAGTCAAACAGCTGTGCCGTCAAGCCGTATGAGGGGATCTCATACTTTCGGATGCTTAACATTACCTTGCTTGTGGTAGGATTAGGATAAAGTATGGCTTCCAAGGTGATGTTGGGATAACTGCTGATACCCACTTCTTGGATTTCAAAGGGCTGTTGCACACCTTCGATAATAAACTGGCCATTGCCATCCACTTTTTGGTCGGCAATTTGGCCTACGGTGTAGGTTACTGTACCACCGCTTCCTGTTGCGGTTCCGCCTGTGGTCACCACAGCAGACTGGCTATACAAGGAAAACGAAAAAATGCTCAAAGCAAACAGGAGAAATAAAATTTTTTTCATAATGTTATAAGGTTTTAATTAAATGAAAATTTCGTCAAAACGATGGAATTTCCATGCAAATATAACTTTTTTTTAAATTGGGAAAGCAGTTGTTGAAAAAAAAATCATAGTCGGAAAAATAAACATCAGATTGCAAAAAAAAAAGAGGAAAACTTTTATTTTCCTCTTTTTTCAAAAAACCTCCTTAAGAGGTAATCATTCACGAATTATTTCTTTTCGCAGGGTTTCTGACCGTCTTTGCAGCAACCTTCGCCTTCTTTCTTGCAGCAGCCTTCTTTGGCTTCTTTGCAGCATTTGTGGCCTTTGCAGCAAGGAGCGTTTTCATCGAAGAAAGCTTTCTGTTCTTCAATAGTCATGTTGTCCCAGTTAGCCATAATTTTCTCGATTTCAGCTTTCTTGGCTTCGCATTCAGCCTTGTGGGCTTCACATTCAGCTTTCTTAGCTTCGCATTCGGGTTTGTTAGCTTCGCACTCAGCCTTGTGGGCTTCGCATTCAGCCATTCTCTTGTCGAAGCATTCTTTTGCTTTGGCAATCAGTTCAGCTTTTCTTTCTTCGGTCTGGTTTTCCCAGTTCTCCCAGTCAGCCTTGAATGCTTTCTGTTCTTCTGTCATTTGGCAGCAGTGCTGTTCTTCAGCGGCAACTTCAGTGTTTTCTTCGGTAGCAACGGTTTCTTCAGCGGGTTTGTTGTTGCATGAAACGAAAACGAAACATGCGGCTGCGATTAATAACATTAATTTTTTCATTGTTTTCTTTGTTTTTTTGTGTGAATAATAAATTTGTTTTATGTTCAAAATTTGAGGTTGCAAAAATACAATTTTTTTTTATCTTTGCATCCTCAAAATAACAAAAAATATTAACCCATAAAATATTTTGAATTTATGCAGAAAAAAGGTAACAAATACGGTACACACCGTGTCATCGAACCCAAGGGTGTTCTTCCACAACCCGCCAACAAATTGGACAACAACATGGATGAAATCTGGGACAATGAGATTCTCATTGATGTTCAAACCCTGAACATTGACTCTGCCAGCTTTACAGACATTCACAACTATGCCAAACAGCAGGCAGGTGAAGGTGCTTCAGAAGAAAAAGTGATGGAAGAGGTGAAGAAAGAAATGCTTCTCAATGTTGAATTACAAGGCAAACACCGTAACCGTCGTACCGGTTCTGGCGGTATGCTTCTCGGTAAAGTGGAGAAAATCGGTGATGCTCTGAAAGGCAAAATCGATCTCAAGGAAGGTGACCGTATCGCTACTTTGGTGAGCCTTTCGTTAACTCCGCTGCGTATTGACGAGATTTTGGAAATCCGTCCCGATGTTGACCAAGTTGACATCAAGGGTAAGGCTATCCTTTTCGAGAGCGGTATCTATGCCAAGATTCCGACCGATATGCCTGAGAAACTCGCTTTGAGTGCATTGGATGTTGCCGGTGCCCCCGCTCAAACCGCTAAATTGTGCCAATATGGCCAGACCGTTGTTATCCTCGGCGCTGGTGGCAAGAGTGGTATGCTCTGCTGCTACGAGGCTAAGAAGCGTGTTGGTGTAACGGGTAAGGTTATCGGTATTGCCAACAGCCCCAAGAGCACACAGCGTATCAAAGACCTCGGTTTCTGCGACATCGTGGAATCCGCAGCAGGTATGACCCCTGTGCAGGTTTATGAACTCGTTGAACGTCTCACCAATGGCAAAATGGCTGATGTTACCATCAACTGTGTCAACGTTCCCGATCAGGAAATGACCGCTGTGCTCTGCACCAAAGACGATGGTATCGTTTACTTCTTCTCCATGGCTACCAGCTTCACAAAAGCCAGTCTCGGTGCTGAAGGTATCGGCAGCGATGTGAATATGATCATGGGTAACGGTTATACCAAAGGCCATGCCGAATTCACTTTGCAGGAACTGCGCGAAAGCCCCGAGTTGAGAAAGATTTTCGAAGAATTATACGCTTAATCAATTGATTTTTGTGAAAAAAATAGGGTTGTCAAAAGACAATCCTATTTTTTTATTGCCACTCAATTAAGTTGTCTGCCATTTTGTATGTCAGGCATACCGCTTTGTCAGGATCGTTTCAACCGCAGCAATTCCCGTAAGCGCACAATATATATGCGTGACACGCAGAAGTATTCATCTTGGATGAAGACTTGCTGGTTTTGGAAACTGTTGATTTTGGTGAAATTCACCACCACAGATTTGTTTACCCTGGCAAATTTGTTTGCGGGCAATATGTTGAAGAATTTCTTCAAAGTGGAACGATAATAAAAACTCTTTCCATCCACCATTTTGATTTGTAGGCTGTTGCCAACATTCTTGATGTATAAGACTTCATCAAAGACAATCTTATAAGAGATTTTGCCGTTTTTGATGAACATCTGTTCGGCATCACGCATAGGTTCGCCCATCTTGTATTTCACCTCTTTTTCTGAAACCATATAACTTGTTTCATTTGAAGTTCTATAAGCGTTGGCAATCTTGAAAACCTTGCTGAGCACATCACACAGGTTTTGCTCCTGGATTGGAGTGGTCAGCACATCGAAATACAAGTTTCGCTTTCTTTTGTCAGTACTTGCGGTCCGTTTGTCAATGACTATGACAAACGGGGGCTGATTGATGTTTTGCAGTATCTCACAATAGTGTGAGCTGATGAACAGTATATCAGTGGTTCTCTGATGGATTTTCTCCACAAGCTCCAAGTAGTTTTTCATCACATGCATTACATCGATGCTGGAAGTTTTTTTGATATTCTCAACAAGTTGCGCTTCTGCAAATTTGTCATCAACAAAAATAGAACATGTTAGTGGGTTCATGCTTACAAAGTAAAATTTACCTAAATATTTGTCGGCAAATATATAAATTTAATGTTTTGGTTAAACAAAAAAACAGAATAAAGTGTTATGAATGATAATTTTGTCGAAAAATTTACAATTATTGTTAAGTAAACAACAAAATTTGCAAGCATTTTATACTATTAGACAATAATTAACTCAAAATCCAAGAAATTAACATATTTTTGCACGATAATTGTTTTTTTCCTGTGTTTTAAAAGGGGAGAAGAGAGCTGAAAATGGAAAAAATAAACCCCCACTGTCGTAAAAAAAACAGCAGGGGATAACCAAATCTATAAAATGGAAAAAGTGTTTTTAATCGGGAAGGTCCTTAAAGAAATAAGACATGTCATTGTCCAGTTCGTAAGCACGATTGCTTTGCATATCAAAGTCTTCTTGTCGTTTGTTTCTCAAAATGGCAGGTGTGTTAACCAGGTCGTTGAAGAACTCATTGTCGTCGTACTGTGACTCAGTGTTTCCAATGCGCTGAGGGCCATATTGTTGCATACGGGCATCGCTGGGGAAAGCGGGTTCACTGTTAATCACAGGTTCAAAAACGGCGTTTTGTACGTTTTCTGCCTGAGTGGAAATTTTTTGATCTGTAGCAAAGCTGCTTTGGTTTTGCATATTTGAGAAATCATCCTGTATGTCAGTTTGATTTTCTGTTTTTTTGTCACCAAAAAGATCGCTCATGTCATTCTCGCCGAAGGGCCATGTGGGATCTTTTTCAAGGTCAATTTTTGTTTCTTTTTCAACCATCTGGTTGTTGTGTTCGTAATTGGTGACAATAACAGACAAGCGGATTTTGTCGCCCAGATTTGGATCTTTGGCACGGCCCCAGATAACGTCGGACTCGCTGGTTTTAAGCTTGTTGAATTTCTCTGTAAGGGCTTCCAATTCAGATATTTTCAATGCTTTTTCAGGACCATAGCTGATGAAGAAGAGGAAGTTTTGTGCTTTGGTGATTACATCATCGCTTATCAGCGGGCAAGCGAGGGCGTCTTCCACCACCTTATCGATACGATTGTCGCCACCGGCTTCTGCCAAGCCAAGCATGGCGTGACCGCTTTCTTTCATGATGGTCTTGATGTCGTTGAAGTCGATGTTCTGGTCGGCATTGACAGTGATCAGTTCGGCGATACATTTGACGGCGTTTTTCAGCACATCGTCAGCGTAGGCGAAACCGGCGTCAACATCCTCATCGTTATAATATTTCATGATATTCTGATTCTTCACGACAATCAGAGAATCGACATATTTCTCCAGTTCCGCAATACCGTTTTGGGCGTATTTTTCTCGTACCGCGCCTTCAAATTTGAAGGGGAAGGTCACTACGCCGATGGTCAGGATACCCATATCGTTGGCGACTTTGGCCACTACTGGGGCGGCACCTGTACCGGTACCTTTACCCATACCTGCGGTGATAAAGAGCATTTGGGTTTCCTCGCCGATAAACTCTTTGATTTTATCGATACTTTTTTCAGCCAATTCGCGGCCTACTTCGGGTTTGGCTCCTGCACCCAATCCGGTATCACCCAAAACTAATTTTGAGGGAACCACATTCTTGTGCAATGCTTGGGCATCGGTGTTGCATATCAGAAAGTCAACACCTACAATACCTTCGCTGTACATGTGTTTCACGGCGTTGCTGCCTCCACCGCCCACACCAATTACTTTGATGATGGAAGTGTTTTGCTTGGTGCCATAATCTGGTGTAAAATCAATTCTGTCTCTCATATTATATTTTGTTTTTATTTACTATCACATTGTTTGCGCATGAAATTCAGACCATAGAACTATGATGTTTTATCCACCAGTCCTTCAAAGAAGTCTTGGACTTTTTTCATGATAAAGTTGGAACCCCAGGGCTTGGAATCCGTATTTTTGGGTTTGCTGGTGTTTTTCCCATCGTTTCCGTTTTTTTTGCCGCTGTTGTCGGGTTTGGGATTCTCGGGTTTGGGATTTGTTTTTCTTTCTTCTTCCACAGGTTTCTCCTCTTGCTCCGTCTCCAGTGCATTTTCCTTCTTGTTTATACCATACTTCAGCAAGCCCAGAGAGGTAGAGTACATGGGGTGTTTCAGGTCGTTAGGGATATTGCGCATAAAGCCGATTTCGGGAATGCCGATCCGGACAGGTTTCTGCAGTGTGTATTGGCATAATTCCTTGATATGTCTGAGTGTTGCGCCACCACCGGTGAGCACTACTCCCGCTCTCAACTTGTCGGCATAGCCAGAGTTTTCTATTTCTCGTTTCACTTGGTCGAGAATGTCGTTTTGCACGCGCATGTTGATGATTTTGGCCAGATGTGTCTCATTGATTTGTCGTGGTTGCACAGCATGGAATTGAGGCAGGGTGATATAGTGGTTGGAGTTGCTCTTTTCGACGATACAGGTACCACAAGTGGTTTTCAGTTTCTCTGCCAGTTCTTCCGTGATTTGGCATACTGTGGCGATGTCGCGGGTGATGATGCTGCCACCGATAGGTATAACTTTGGTGAACACGGGGTTTCCTTCGCAGTAAATGGCCAGGTCGGTGGTGCCGCCACCGATGTCCACTAACGCTACACCCTGTTTCTTTTCCTCTTCGCTGAGGCAGGATAAACCAGATGCGATGGGTTCCAGGATGATGTCTTCAGCTTTCAAACCTGCGCTTTCCACGCACATCAGTATCTTTTTGATTTCGCTCTCGTTGCCGGTTATCAATTGGAAATAGCCTTCTATCAGTTCTCCCAGCATACCCACGGGTTCGTTGGTGTCCATTTCCCTGTCGATGACGTAATGTTGGGGAATAACCGTAATGATGCGTTCTCCAGAGGGTACGGAGATGTTGTACAAGTCATTCAACATACGGTCAATTTCTTCCTGTCTGATGACGAAGTCTTTGCCGTTGATGCGCGTCAGCACGTGCTTGTACTCGATGCTTTTGATATGTCTGCCGGCGATGCCTACAAAAACGTTGCGTACCTTGAAGCAGTCAGTGCGGTTTTCCGCCTGCTCTTTGGAGATGTTGATACCATCGACGGTTTTGTTGATGTTGTATATCAAGCCGTGTTGTACACCCGTGGATTCTCCGCGTCCATGGCCGATAATGTCAATTTTGTCGTCGCTTTTATAGCCGATGATGGTGGCTATTTTGGTGGTTCCTATATCGAGGCCGACTACGAGGTCGGGCATATCTGTCATCTGATCTTCTGTTTTCATGCCTTGTTATTTTTTCTTAGCTATCACCCGGTTTTTATATCTCACATCCAGCGTGGCATATTGGTCCATACCCATATAGGCCAGTCCCTGCTGGTATGTCTGTTGCAAGTTGAACAATTTCTCCTCCATGTTTTTGTCCGTCCCGAAAAGAATCTTATGTCGGCCCACAGTTGGCACCAGCACCACCTCGTTGTTGTTCTGCACATAAAACTGCCGGAATTGTGCACGGTAAAAATCGTTTCCATGCATGTAGGAGGCGATTTTGAACACACGATGGAGGTTGCTCTGCTGGTCTTTCACATTTTTGCCATCTGCAAAGGCATCGGTAATTTTGCCATTGGCGACAGGCACATTCTCTTTCACCGCAAGGGAAAAAGGGAGCATGTATCCGTCCTCATCTACAAAATACTGGTGACCAGCTTGGGTATAGACGTGGAGTATGATATTTTTCAGTGTGACGACGATTCTCAATTTGGTACTGGAGAATCTGACTTCGTTTACTGTTTTGATATAAGGATTTTCTTTCAGCAGTTCAGCGATTTGCCCTAAATCAATGTCTTTCATCGGAATGCCGATGGTCTTAATGGAATTTGTCTCTATCATCTGGCAAATATCGTCATTGCTGATCGTTGGATACATCCCGTCGTATTTCACTGTCAGGTCATAACCGGAACAGGGGCGTTTCGGCATGTTGACAGCCGCAAAAACTATGCCTGTCACAACGGCCAGGCACAGTATAACAGCGGAAATAAAACGGAATATTTTCATTTATATCTTACTCTTATGGATAGCGTACAAAATTATAACTTTATTTTACGCTAATTTTAAAAGAATAAAGATATAATAAACAGGCGAATGTTAATATACAAAGTTAACGAACATACTTATTTTGCGGGATATGGGATGACAATGTCATCGCAGTATTCGCAGCGGTATGAGCGTTTGTCTTTATCCACCAGATGGAAAACATGGTCAAAATAGTGTTCCACGGAGGTAACACAGCGCGGATTCTTACATTTGATGATGTTGCGCACCACCTGCGGAACTTCCAGTTTCACCTTTTTTACGGTTTTGCCGTTGTCAATGATATTCACAGTGATATTGGGGTCGATAAGGCCTAAGAAGGTATAATCAATGTCAATGACATTATTGATTTTGATAATATCTTTTTTGCCCATTTTCTCACTGTAGGCGTTTGTGATAAGCGCCACATTGTATTCTGCCTTGTCGAGATTCAAGTAATTATAAACTTTGAATCCGAAGCCTGCCTTGATATGGTCGATGACAATACCTTTGTCTATACTTGTGATTTCTAACATAACTTTCTTTTTAATAGATTCCTAAAAGTTTCAATATCAAAGCCATACGGACATACATGCCGTTTTTGGCCTGGGCGAAATATTGTGCGCGGGGATCGTTGTCCACTTCCACGCTGATTTCGTTGACACGAGGGAGGGGATGCAGCACGTAGGTGTCGGGGCGTGCGTATGACATTTTTTCCATGTCAAGAATGAAACGGTCTTTCAGACGGATATAGTCTTCTTCGTTGAAGAAGCGTTCACGCTGCACACGGGTCATGTACAAGAAATCCAACTGGCCCATATAGGGTTCCATTTCCTGCACTTCCTGGAAGGGAATGCCTTTTTTCTTGATGATTTCCTCGCGGATATATTCCGGAACTCTCAGCTCTTCGGGAGAAATCAGAATGAATTTCACGCCTTCGTAATTGCTGAGGAATTTGATCAATGAATGAACTGTACGGCCGAATTTAAGGTCACCGCAGAAACCGTAGGTCTTGTTCTCGACATTGCCTCTCAGACGTTCGATGGTGAGAATGTCGGTCAGTGTCTGTGTGGGGTGCTGGTGTCCGCCATCGCCGGCATTGATTAAGGGCATGTGGATGTAATGACTGGCCACACGGGGAGCACCTTCCTTGGGATGTCTCATGGCCGCGATGTCAGCATAACATTCAATAGTACGGATGGTGTCGGCAATGCTTTCACCTTTGGCGGTGGAACTGGAGTTGGGTTCCGAGAAACCTATCACTTTGCCGCCTAAACGCAGCATGGCCGCCTCAAAACTGAAACGTGTACGCGTGCTCGGTTCATAAAAAAGAGTTGCCAAGATTTTACCCTCACAACTCTTACTGAACTTTTCCGGATCTGCAACGATTTGATGTGCCAAATCAAATATTTCGCGAAATTCTTCACGTGTGAAATCCGAAGGGTCTATAAGGCATCTGTTCTTTAACACTATAAGGTCCTCCTTTGATTAAAAAAGTTATTATTTTGAAAATTTAATTTCATGGTGGGAATGTTTGTGCAAAAATACGAAAAATTTTTTTTGATTTTTATGGTGGGGAAAATTTTTTCGTTAAAGCGTGGAGACGCTCACTTCGTTCGCTCGTTAAGATGATAATTGCTATAACGCTTTGACGCATAACCGTGGAACCGAACTCCGTCTTGACGAATGCACAAAGTGCATGTCTTACCGTCTTGACGTCTTAATGTCTTAACGCAAGCCCACCACCGCCTGTTTGCTTCGTTTTTTGCCCGACAGATTCCAATATTGCATCCGCACAATGTATAAATCTGGCGACACCAGATGTCCGTCCTCATCGTTCCCGTCCCACAGATAACGGGCCTCCCCGCCACATACTTCATTGTGGGCCAATTTTTTTATTAGCATCCCATCCCGGTGATAAATGGCTACACTTACCCTGTTCTCCGCATCCTTAAACCGGCAATATATCTCCGCAAAGTCTTCAAAGCCATCATTGTCTGGTGAGAATATTTCGGGTTCTATACGAAGCGCATCTTGTGTTGACAGCAATTCCGCCGCTTGTGAATTGGTGTAGCCAGGGGTGCCAAAGCCTACATTGGCCGCTGCCGATTTCCAATTGTTGGCATCCTGAGTGTCTGCATCATGATGAACTCTTTCCAAAGATACCCCGTCTGTGGAGGAAAGCATTGGATTATGCATTTTTTCGTCATATTGAAAACGGTCAATGACTTGTAAAGCGAGGTCTGTAAGCCATACTGTCCCTTCCGCATTGGGGAACGTCGGTAGGGAGTCGGAAGGCAAAAGCAATTGCGGATATAGCGGATTGTAATGTTCCTCTGTTAGTTTTCGGTTCTTGCATAAGGCCACCATTTGCTGTGGAAAAAGTTGGTATCCTTGGCCTACTGCTATGGCTGTTTTTTCTGGTAAATCCCCACCACCACTGCCTATTTTTACTTTTTTTAAATCTATAATCTTGGAAGAACGGTTATAAATCTCAATATAATCAGCATCTTCATTGCCTGTCGGGTTCGTTAAAATCTCATTGATAACCAGATCTTTATATCTTGGCTTTTGGTCCAAGCCAAATGAAATGCTTTGCCCGTATTGGGCGGAAAGTCCAGCACAGTCGCATATATTTCCATAAATTGTCAGTTGGTAAACGATACCGGTTTGCAGTGTCTGGTCAAAACGAAGGTCAAGGGCATTGTTGTAAGGACTAACTGCTTTAATATCAACAATATTCAAATCATGGTCAATTGTAAAAAGGGATGCGTCTGTTGAAATGGAGATGGTTTCGGAGAAATGCACTCGCAATTGGTTGCTGTCGATAACGGTAGTGGCAATCATCAGTGGTGGCTCGAAATCGCTGTTTTCACGGGTAATGGAGTTGGGTCTTCCTGGTGTACCTCCACTTTCGTCGGTTGAAGAATCCCAATTGTTTTCCTCTGCACAAGGATTTTGGCTGTCTATCATTTCCAGCGACCATCCACCTTCTCTTTTGATACTGTTGCGATGCCAGCTGTTCTTGAATTTCACGATGTGAATAATCTCATCATAATTGTTTAAGAGAATAATTTCTTGTCCGCCATCGGTAATGCTTAAAGAAGAAAGCGAATAGATATTTTGACAGAGGGCAGACAGTTGCTCAACATTTTCTTCAGCGGTGATTACAGCGAAACCATGCGCTCCCAATGTTATTTCCGGCAATGTTCTCAAGGTTTTCCCTAATTGTATTTTCCAATTGTCAAGCAGCAATACTCCATCAGTACGATTGAATAATTCCAAATATTCCACAGGCGGTAAGCCGACTGCTGGTGTGGGATCTGCCATGATTTCATGGATTAAGACATCATTCCTCTTGATTTTATGGCAATGGAACCGGACCAAGGTATCTGTTATGTTATTTCCGGCCAGATCACGGACATTGCTCACGTGAAGATGATAAACACTGTCTTCTTCAAAAGTGTTGGGGAAAAACAGCATTACTTTTTGATAGTCCGGAAACATATATTCGCAATCGATGGGATTTGCGTTGGTTTCCTGTATTTTATAGTGTCTGGGGTTGAGCCCGGAATCATCTACAATTTCCGAAAAGGCAACAGCAACGGTCCTGAAATCATCTTGTCCATGGCAAGAGGTAATTGTTGGCGGCACGCTATCTGCCCTCTGTGGACCGATGTAAATATCGTCAAGATAGAATTTATTGCTGTTGCCTACGGTGTATTTGCAGTATATACCTACCGCTTTTGCGGAAATTTGTTGGTTGAAAGTGGCAGAAGCTTGTAAGTGATACCAGTTCAGATCCGTTTCATCCACATACAAACGCCATTCACCTTCATGGGTACGTATCAATTTGACTTTTATATTAAAACTGTTGGCGATGAAAGCATCAGTTCCTCGTAAAATTGATACATTTTGCTGACCATCAGTATAAAACAGCTCGATAGCGTCTTGTGACAGGTTTTCACCAAATTGAAGATAAAAACCCTGTAGCCCTGCGGATTTTAAATCGGAAGTGTCTGCCAGGACATAAAAACGGGCAAAATTATTGTTGGAGGGTGAGAAAGCGAGGCGGATTTGAAAATTCCATTCCATATTGTGTTGCCAGACATTTATGGAATCGATTTTAGTGCTGATGGCGGAAATGCCAGCTTGGGATGCATTCAATTGTAGCTGTCCACTGCTGTTGATGACAAAGTCACTGGTGTCGCCTTGCCAGGCGGGGGCTGTCCCCAAGTTACCATCAGCAAAGTCCTCAATGATTTGAGAAAAAAGAAAATGTGTGTATAAAACATTTAGTATCAGTAATATAAATAAATTTTTCATAGACTATCATTTAAATTTTCAATCCTATGTTAATCAAGTCCACAAAAGTAGTATTTTTGCATGAGAAAAAATCATATTGTTAATAACTTTTTATAAAATTGTGATAAAAATGAAAATAGCATTAATAGGAGCCACGGGATTAGTCGGCAGTGTCATGTTGAAAGTATTGGAAGAGAGAGGTTTTGGCGGATGCGAGTTGATACCGGCGGCATCTTCCAAGTCTGTGGGAAAAGTTGTGAACTTTGCTGGTCGCGAGGTGAAGGTTGTCAGTGTGGAGGATGCGATTGCCGAAAAACCGGCTATTGCCATTTTTTCTGCTGGCAGCGGGGCTTCTTTGCAATATGCTCCCAAATTTGCCGAGCAGGGCACATACGTTATCGACAACTCATCAGCTTGGCGTTACGAGAAACATATTCCTTTGGTTGTACCAGAAATCAATGGAGACGTTATCACTGAAAACGACCATATCATTGCAAATCCCAACTGTTCTACCATTCAGATGGTGATGGCTTTGGCTCCATTGCACAAACAATACAAAATCAAGCGTTTAGTGATTTCCACCTACCAGTCGGTGAGTGGTACCGGGGTGAAGGCTCTCAACCAGTTGTTTTCCGAGCGAGAAGGAAAAACCTGCGAGATGGCTTATCCTTATCGCATAGACTTAAATTTGCTGCCACATGGTGGTACTTTTGAAGACAACGGATATACTACCGAGGAAATGAAATTGGTGAAGGAAACCCGAAAAATCCTTCG
>CACXXY010000004.1 GCA_902771655.1 uncultured Bacteroidota bacterium
GGCAAAGAAACAGGCCAGCGGGAAGCGCAGAAACACCTGTTTCAAATTTTGGATCAAGTCCTTGATTTTGGTTTTGATGTTGCTCATATTATTTCAGTTTATTGTTTCATAATTGCTTAATCTTACATCAGTTTTCCCTCTGTATATAGTGCGAAACTTGAAAAAATTAATTAGAATATTTCCTAACTATCACACTAAAATCATTTGCTAATTAACTAATTTGCTAATTTGCTAATTCAACTGGCCCATTAGCACATTAATAAAACTCCCCTAAAAATCCAATCCTATCGAGAAATTAAACATCCCCTTGCGGTTGTATATTTTGTGGTCTTCCACGCCCCAGGCGTAGTCGAAACGCAGGAAATAGCCGAAAACACTGACACGAAGACCCAAACCAAAGCCTCCCACAAAAGGATCCACCTGTCGCGTGATTTTGGCGGTGATGGGGCCGTTGATGACATATCTGGTATAAAGGCAGTTGTCTTCCGAATAAGGCGTTATGCCTGTCCATGCGGTACCAATATCTCCATACAAAAGCAACTGCATGGAATTGAAGAAGTTGAGTCGTACTTTATGTCCAGCGATGAGCTGCACGAAAGGAATGCGCAATTCGGTGTTCAGAACCACAAAAGAAGTACCGTTGCGGATGTTCTGCTCAAACCCGTGCATGTTGGTGGCCAATGTCTGATATGCATAATCCTTGCTTAAATCTACCCAGATGTCACTGTTGAATTTGGCCCCGATCCAATTATCCACACCGCCCATGTAATATACCAGTCGCGATTGTCCGAAATTGGTGCTGGCAGCCAAACGAGTGGCCCAGGTCATGTTCTTGTATATTTTTACCGATTTTCGGATGTCAAAACCAATCACAAAAAGATTCTTGGTTTCCTTTTCCACCCTTTGCTGATACTCCGCGAAAATCTTGATTTTACTGCCTTTCCACAGATTGGTGTAGAGTTCTTTGGAGGAGTCAAAAACATATTCTATTTTGGCACCTGCCCATATATGCCATTCGTTTTTGGTGGCTAAAGCAACATCACTGGTGCCACCTAATATGATGGTCTCGTATCTGCCTGTGAGGGTGAAACGCAGGCTGTTGAACTTGTCAAAGGGTAGTTTGATGATGTAGAACAGACTGTTTGCTCGTTGTTTATAGACGTAATAACCATACGTGGAGTTGATGGACTGGCGATAAAAGGCAATCTGATGGTCCACCCGGCGCTCAAGGTTCTCATAACTGAGCATGAATTCATTACTTTGAAAGTCAAGACCGAGCCTGAAGCCTCCTGTGATACGGTGGTTTTCGAACAAATCATGAATGCCCACCATGAACAGGGCATTAATACCGGGATTGAGATAGATGGGATTGGTACTGCTGGTGAATTGTTGGTATGTGGTATTCAAGAAACCATAGTCGGCTTGCGTAACCAGCTTGTTCACAGTATATTGTGTGAAATAACTCTTGCCAATGGGTTGCACATATTCAAAACCTTTGGTCAATACGTCAGCTTGAATGCCTCTTTGCATTTGCGAGACTTGGCTGCCTGAGATACTGTCTGCCACAATTGTGTTTTTCTTTACCAAGTCACTCTTTCTGAATTGATAAAAACCATGCTTGATTTCAGGTCCTTGCTTTTGTTCCGCCTTTTTGTTGTTTATGCTGTCTTTGATTTGTTGCTCTTTTTGTATTTGTGCTTGAATGGCAGAGACACTTGGAGCATCTTTTCTCGCCGAATTTTCAAAAGGGGTCAGGTAAATTCTTTTGACCTTGTCGTAGAGAAGAATATCTCCGCATTGTCCTGATGCGGGATTGTATGCCTGTTCGAGAATGCTGTAATAGTTGTCTGTCAGGTGCGACAATCGTGCGTAATAGCCGTAGTGGATGATGGTGTCAATTCTGCTGATACTGCTGTCCAAACGGGCTATATTGCGGTTGTATATGCCATTTTCATCGCTTAAATAAAGTATTTCATTGGAACTGAAAGCTCGGGCTTGTATCTCGTTACTATGCTCTGTATTAGTTATTTGCAGAAGCTTTTGGTCTTTTTTGTCATAGTGGTACAGGAACAAGTCGTATCCGTCTTTGGGTTTGGCTTGGTAAAAAGGATCTTTGATTTTGATAGAGTCAACGGGTCGGTTGGAGGAGAATACAATCTGTTTCTTGTTCAAGAAGACAGGTGCATAGTCATCATAGAAATCATTGGTGATGTTCTGATATGATTTGGCCAAGAAACTGAATATGAAGATATCTGATTGACCGTTTTTGAAACCTGAAAAAAGCATGTATTTGCCGTCCTGGTCGAACGAGAAGTCGCTGATTTTCTCAACATCCACCAAAATACGTTTGCCTCTTTTTTTCTTATTGATATCGTATGGATGGTAATAACATCTGCCTTTGTCTTCCATGGTAAAGGAAAGAATATCACCACTCGGGTGCCAGCATAGGGAAGGATAGCTTAAGTCAGGGTTGTCTTCCGTTTTTTTGTATTTCCTGTATATGACTTTCGGTTTTTTATATTGTGGTGTTTTGAGCCATATTTTCACCTGTCCGGCCTCATTGGTGGCGTATGCCAGGCTTTCACCATCAGGGGCAAAACACAGTTGGTTGTAGTCCCTCAAACTTTTGGGATGCTTCAGATAACCCTTTCCATCAGGCATTTCCCGGTTTTTATCTTTGGCGTAAAGAATGTAGTAGTAGCGGTACCAATTGGCCAATAATTGTCTGTATTCTATTCCTGTAACAAGGTAGAAGCCTCTTTCATAGCTTCTGGAAGCACTGGTTACGTGCAAGATATTGGCGATGGCTTTCTCTCCGTATTGGTCCACAATGAATTTCCAAAAGGAATGGCCGGCGTAGGTGGCCTCAACAGGCGATAGCTCATCGAAATCGGCATAGCGTTGGGAGAGAATCCCATCTTTTACATGGGCATCAATGTCACTGTCCCAGTTGCGTCCGATATAGGAAGAAAGGCCGCTATAATACCAGTTGGGCATGTTGCCCACGTAGCTCGATTTCATGTTGGAAGCAGTGGTTGTCCCCTCCACCAGTAAGCGGGCATATATGTTCATGATGCCGGCACGAATCATTTTGTCGAAGTGCTCGTGGCTTCCGTCAAAATACAGATAGACTTTGGTGCCATTGATGTTGGTGACACCGCCCTGGTTGTAAAAATCTTCGTCATCGTATGCAAAATTAGACTCTCTGAAATCAGCTTGTGTGTTGTAAACGATGAATTGGATTTTTTTGGTGGAGGTGAAATTGAGCATTTTTTCAATTTCCTCGATGATTTTGGGTGCTTTGTATAGCGTATATTCGGCCAGATTTTTTCCGGTAGGATAGTAGTAAACGTCAAGTTGTGTGGTGCGGAAATACTGCCAGTTGAAATGCTGATGTTGCACTCTGTTTTTGCCAAAGCTTAATTGAGAGCCGTTGTAAAACTGGGCATACAAAGGCATGACTGCCAATAGCAGTATGGTCATGGTGAGGATTTGCCCGAGTTTTTTCATCGCATCAGTTTAAGCGTGCAAAGCTACAAAAAATTTTGTATTTTTGCCATTTCTATTATCATTATCATGGATATTCTGACCATCAATGATTTTTCGCTGGAATTGAGACGCGATGAGGAGTGGAAGCAGATTCTGCACCATGTGACTTTTTCATTGGGAAAAGGAGAAACAGTGGGCATTGTTGGCGAATCGGGCTCCGGCAAATCGGTGACAGCCCTGTCGGTGATGCAACTGCTGAACAGAAAAGTGGCAAAATTTACCTCAGGAAATATTATTTTTCATGATAATGATAAGGAAATCAATATTATAGAAGCATCTGAACAACAGATGAGATCTATACGGGGAGCAAAAATCGCTATGATTTTTCAGGAACCGATGACCTCTCTCAATCCGGTCATCAAGTGTGGTGAGCAAGTAACGGAAGCGATATTATTGCATACCAAGGTAAGCAAAAAGGAAGCGCATGACAAGGTGATCGAATTGTTCAAGGAAGTGATGTTACCCCGTCCGGAAAAGATTTTCGACTCCTATCCCCATGAGTTGTCGGGCGGTCAGAAACAGCGTGTGATGATTGCCATGGCCATGAGCTGTAATCCCGACATCCTGATTGCCGACGAGCCCACCACAGCTTTGGATGTCACGGTGCAGAAGAATATTCTGGAACTGATACGCAGTTTGCAGCAAAAGCACGGTATGAGTGTGATTTTTATCACTCATGACCTCGGTGTGGTGGCGGAAATTGCCGAAAAAGTGGTGGTGCTGTATAAAGGGAAGATTGTGGAAGCTGGTCCAATAAGGGATATTTTCAGAAATCCGAAGCATCCTTATACACAAGGTCTATTGGCTTGCCGTCCCCCGTTGGATGTGCGTCTGAAGAAATTGTCCACCGTGGATGATTACATGCGTTGCGAGGCAGAGCAAAAAAAAGTGCCACAGGAGTTGATTTCTCCAGAGGAAAGACAGGCGTTTCATCAGCAATTATATGCGGAGAAGCCTTTAATCAGTATTGAGCATTTGTATAAAACTTATCCTATTCGAAAGCGGAAGCTTTTTGAAAAACAGGAGTATGTTCATGCTGCTCAAGATATTAGTTTAGAGGTGTTTGAGGGAGAAACTCTGGGTCTGGTTGGGGAGTCTGGATGTGGCAAAACAACGCTTGGCCGTTCCATGATACGATTGATAGAACCTACTTCTGGCTGCGTGACCTATAAGGGTGAGAATTTGTTGAACTTGTCAGGCCGTGAGATGATGAAACGGAGAAAGGACTTGCAAATTATTCTGCAAGACCCGTATTCTTCATTGAATCAGAGAATTACTATTGGTTCGGCCATCATGGAACCTATGCAAGTGCATCGTTTGTACGCTAACGATAAGGAGCGGAAAAAGAAGGCTATTGAGTTGTTGGAAAGGGTGAGCCTGGACGAGTCGCATTTTTACCGTTACCCACATGAGTTTTCCGGAGGACAACGGCAACGTATCAGCATTGCCCGTGCCTTGGCAGTGAATCCGCGTTTTATCATCTGCGACGAGTCGGTGTCGGCTTTGGATGTGTCGGTGCAGGCACAGGTGCTCAATCTGCTCAACGAGTTGAAACAGGAATATCATTTGACATACATTTTCATTTCACATGATTTGTCCGTGGTGAAATTCATGTCCGACCGTATGGCCGTCATGCAGAACGGCAGAATTGTTGAATTGAACGATGCGGATGAGATATATTTCCATCCGCAGACAGAATATACAAAGAAATTAATCGGGGCCATCCCCAAAGGAATAAGCTAAAAATTCCCCTTCTATTAGGGTTGACGAATGAGCGAGAAAACTAATTCCCCTTCTTTAAGAAGGGGTGCCCGAAGGGCGGGGTAGTGATATAAACGAAAAAAAATACATATAAATATGAAAGCAAAAGATATTATTTTATTGATACTTCGTCTCCTGATAGGCGCTTTGTTCATCACCACTGCCATCATGAAATTGCTGACTCTTGACGAGTTCGAAGCCTATATTTATAGTTTTAACCTCTTCAGTTTTTTGCTCTCAACAGTTGTGGCACGTTTGGTGATTATGGCAGAGTTGCTTCTTGGTATCTGTTTGATGTCCAAAATGTTGTATAAATATGCCTGGTGGTTGACCATGCTGATGTTGATTGGTTTTACCTTTTTTCTGATTTATGTCGCTATTTTCAGAAATGATACCAATTGTCATTGTTTCGGTGATATTGTACAGCTCAATCCCGCCCATTCCATCATCAAGAACGTGGTTACCATGATATTGATGCTTTTTATTAGAAAGGAGGAAGATTATCAATTTAAATGGAAAAAATGGGCTTTGACTGCTGCCATTGCAATATCGTTTATTGTGCCTTTCTGTGTGTTTCCTATGGATGCGCTCTACAACAAATTTGTTTCTCCGATAGATGAAGTGAATAATGCTGCTTTTGAAGCAATTCAAACAGACAGTACCATGGCAGATTTGGATATCAGCAATGGTAATTATGTGGTGGCCGTATATGCTTCTGGCTGCAAATATTGCAAGATGAGTGCCAAAAGAATGTCTCTTATGATGGAACAAAACGAAATCGAACCTTCAAAATTTCATATTCTGATATGGGGAGATTCGACTCATATTCAGCAGTTTATGGAAGAAACCAATTGTGAGAATTTCCCGTGGCATGTAATCAACCCGTACACCGCAATTGATGTGGTTTATGGGAAATTTCCTACATTTATTCTTACACAAGATGGTCAGGTAATCAAAGGTATTGATTACCGTGGACTGGACGAGGCTGTCCTCAGGGAGCATCTGAAATAGAGGTGGTTTTATTTGCAGTCCATGCTCAGATTGGAATAATCCGCACAGTTTTCATTATAGGCAACTTCCAGTTCCTGAATGTTTTGAGAGCCTGTTGCACTGTTGTTAATGGAACAAGTGCAGTTTTTTGTGCATGCACAGCAGAAAAAGCCCATTACTAAAGCAAAAAATAAAATCTTTTTCATATTTCTAACTTTCAATTATTAATTATCAATTGTTAATTGTCATCTGTCTCGAATAATCTGCAACGAACCATGATAATTCACGGTCTTGAATTTCCCTTTGTAGTAGAAGGTGAAGAAATAAGCACCGTCGGTTACCTTGGAACCGTCAAACACTTGGTCGCCGATGATAATGCCTGTTCCACGTTCGCCTGTCATATCCATGAAAGTGTCATAATTTTCAGCATGATACACTTGTTTGCCCCATCGGTCGTAAATGGTTAGTTCGTTGTTTCTGTATCTATCTGGGTCTAAATTGTTTATGGATGTGTTGAGGTTGCCGATAGCGAAAACGTCATTCACCCCGTCACCATTAGGTGTGATGACATTCGGGAAGATGAGGTCGGCCTCCAAGGTGACGGTATGCGTAATGCTGCTGCTACAACCGTCAGAAGTGTACAGAGAAAGTGTGACATTGTAATCCCCCCAGCTGGCATAGCTATGCTCCACGGCATAGCTGGAGGAGTCGGTATTGCTGTCACCAAAGTCCCAGCTGATGTTCATACCATTGTCGAAGGCGGTGGTATCCCCTTGTACGAGGAATGAAATGGCCCCGTTGGTTTCAGACCAGAGCGCAACCTCAGGGATGGCATCAAATTCCGCTTCAGGCTGATAACTAACGGTAATGCAATCATATTTGATGATAGAATCCAGACAATCGTATGTGTTGCTTACTGTAAGCATAACGTTATATTTGCCACCATAGTCAAAGGTATAAGATGGATCTTTTTGGTCAGAAACAAATACTGTCTGTCCTTGGTCGTCATAACAGAACCAATAATATTGCATGTTGTTTTCATCGCCTGTGCTCAAGTTAGTGAAGTTGACGGTAAGTGGGGCACAGCCATTGGTGTCGCTAACGGTGAAGTTGGCCAAGGGTTTGGGTGCCACCATGATTTGCACGGTGTCGGAACCACTGCAAATAAGGCCGTTTTCTGAAGTGTTGAATACCATCAGCGAATATTCTCCGGATGAGGTCAAATAGATGTCAGATGTGTGTTCGCCTGTGTTCCAATAAAAGGTGGAAGCGTTGTCTGTCCAGTTTGAATGAAGCAGATAGAGTTCGCCATTACAGATATAGCGGTCTTCGCCTAAATCGGGTTGTGGACTTTGGGTAACATCAATATTCATAAGCGTGTCGTACAAGCAGCCGAATTCATCGATAACATTGACGGTATATGGGATATTGCCGCTCTCGTTGGGGATGATGTTTGTACCAGAGGCACCGGGACCAGAAATAAAGATAGTGTCAACATTCACGGTATATGACCAATTTTGGGGCAGTAACGATGGATCCAAGGCCATTTCCCATTCGTGGAGGTAACCGTTGTCGTTGGTCCACACATCTTCAATTTCAATATACCAGCTGCCGTTCAAAGGGCATCCCACCATGCCGGCAAAACTTTGAAGGGGGTGATACACTTGTGTCATATTGGCCACATCGGTGGAGTCTATCTTGTAAGAAGTGGAGCCATCATCCCAATAAGGGTTATAGGTATAATGAACATTACCAGGCTCATAGCAATAGCTGTTGGGTGTGTTGGCATACTGATACCCCAGCGTTGTGTTGTTTGACCATACGTAATTCCAGGCGATTCCCATGGGGTTTTGTGCCGCATTGCAACTCACCACTTCCTGCAGACGGTTCGCCACTCCCAAGTTGGTCCTGAAAAAGTGTGAAACACCGCCCCAACCGTCATATTGGTAGTCAGGTACTATCTTGCATCTGTTACCATTAGGACATACTAAGGAAATGCGGATATCCTCGATGGCGGAATGTTCAATTTTCAGTCGCACATACAGAATGTCGTTGGCACTGGTGATGGTGGCATTGGGCGAGAAAGCCGTAAAATTGACGTATGAGCGGTAGTAATAGCCGTAAGGTGGACAACTGATGCCATCAGGTAAAAAAACGGTGTCAACGACCGCCAATGAGGTGATCTGTTCACTTCCTACGGGACTCAGCTGTAATGCGGTCAAATTATCGTAGCCGACCGACAGGTTGAATTCGTCACCTGTGCACAACGGGGCTTGTGGCATGATGTTCCGGATAGGATTTTTTGAGGTACGTACACGGAATGTGATGGGCACCAACGTCGGACATTGGTTGATATCCTTGGCACTGATAGCCACATCGTATCCCCGGCCTGGTGTGAAGTAATAGTCCTTGGCATTGCCTCCTGGAAGTTCAAATTCCTCTAAATCGAAATCCCAGTTGAAAAGGGTGGTGGCATCGTCCTGATGATAGCTGAAATCATTGTCGGGATATGTGCAGTGCACCACAAGATGGACGGTGTCATACGGACAGACATCAAGATAATAATAGTCGTCATCGCTCAAGTGCGGTATATGCGTTGACTGTAATGAATCCAAGGCGATAATGACTCTCTGACAGGGGGCTATACAACTTGTTTTAAGTTCAAAGCCTTCTCCAACGGCAGCAGAGTCTGATTTGAATCTAATGGTGACGGCTCCTGTCGCATTTTGGATAGTGGCCGCAAAACGATAAGTGACAGTAGGGTTGTAGTTGGCATTATTGATCTTATACAATAGTGTTCCGTTTGTGTCTGTGCCATCATAAAAATACAAGGTGTCGCTTTCGTCAATGTCTAATGTGCGAACCTCCACCATGACACAGCCGTTGTTGGGGTCGTTGGAAGTGATGGTTAGTGTCTGGTCAATAAGGGAGGAATAATCACCAGCGCTGCCACCATTGTCGTATATCAGTAAATTGCAATTGGAAACACTACTGCTTGAGCCAAGATTTATTGTGCTCTGAGCGAGCATTATTGGTAAGCAGGAAATGAATAATACAAAAAAAAAGTAAAACTTCTTCGTCAGCATATTTTTGTTCTATTTTTTCATGTTTCCGTTAGGTACTTTATAAAATCAGTCCACAAAGTTACATAAAAAATTGAAACCAATGTAAGTTGGCAAAAATTTATTGTAAAAAAAAGAGTTAAGAAGAAAACCCCTTAACTCTTAATTCTTAATTGTTGATTATCAATTGTCAATGGTTATCTTTCTCGTATAATTTGCAGAGTTCCGTGGTAGTTGACGGTTTTGAATTTGCCTTTATAGTAGAAGGTGTAGAAATAAGAACCGTCGGTAACCTTAGAACCATCGAATACTTGGTCGCCGATGATGATACCTGTTCCACGTTCTCCTGTCATATCCATGAAAGTGTCATAATTTTCCGCATGATAAACTTGCTTGCCCCAACGGTCATAAATGGTCAGTTCATTGTTTCTGTATCTGTCGGGATCCAAATCTTTCATGGAAGTGTTGAGGTTGCCAATAGCGAACACATCGTTCACACCGTCACCATTGGGTGTGATGACATTCGGGAAGATGAGGTCTGCCTCTAATGTGACTGTATGGGTGATGCTGCTGTTACATCCTTCTGGGGTGAACATGTTCAAAGTAACGTCGTAATCGCCCCATGAGGAGTAGGTGTGCTCAATGGCATAACTTGAGGAGTCGGTACTACCGTCACCAAAATCCCAGTTGAAGCTCAGACTGTTGCCAAAAGATGTGGTATCACCTTGAACCACAAACATGATAGTTCCATCTGTTTCTGACCAAAGAGAGACTTCTGGCAGAGCGTCAAATTCAGCGGCTGGCTGGTAGTTGACAGTCAAGTAGTTCCACTTGATGATAGAGTCTTGACATCCGTCGTCTGTTATGGCGTGCATGTAGATAGAATACACTCCATCGCTTTCTACAACAAAGTCGGGTGAGGGTTTGTCGGACGAGAAAATGGTATTGCCATACTCGTCAAAGCAGATCCATTGATAAGAAATGTTGGCAGTATCAGTGGAAATAGTGGTGTTGGTAAGGTGTATATTGAGCGGAGCACATCCAGACGTGTCGGAAGCATAGAAATCCGGGAAAGGTTTGGGTAAGGTGATGATATTCACAGTATCTGATCCCGTGCATTCCAGGCCATCTTCGTTGGTTACAGAAAGACGCACTGAATATTCACCGCTTGAGGACAGATAAATGTTGGGTGTGTGTTCACCGGTGCTCCAGATGAGAGAGCTATAAGGTTGGTCGTAGCCACAATTAAGTTGGTAGAGTTCACCATGGCAAATATTTCTATCAGGACCGAGGTCGGGATGAGGTCTTTCAATGACTTCCAAAGGAAGTATGGTATCGTACTCGCAACCCAAATCGTCAATAACATGTGCGACGTATGGGATGGTGCCGCTTTCCATAGGGATAACAGTAGTTCCATCGGCACCGGGACCGGTTAAATAAACCGTATCAACAAAGACGGTATATGACCAGTCTTGGGGAACCAAGGAGGGATCCAATGCCATCTCCCACTCAGTGATGTAGCCATTGTCACCATACCATGAGTCAACAACGGTAATACTCCATGTTCCGTTCATAGGGCAGCCGATAAGGGATGCGAAAGATTCGTCAGGATGGTATATGTTAGTCATAGTGACCATATTGGAGGAGTCAACACTGCCACTAAGGTGATGATTATGGTTAGCTGTTTCATATACATATCCTTGTCCATTGGCATATTGATAGCCGTTAGAGGTATTGTTTGACCAGCAATAATTCCAAGGAGTTCCCATAGGATTAAGGTTAGGGTCACATTTGTTACTGCTGTTGTCGCTATGTAGTGCTGCTCCAAAATCCGTGCCAGCGCTTGTTGCAGATGCATTCCATCCATACCCATTTGGGGGAATGTGGCCAGTGCAGTCTGTTGACGTACTGTTTCCGTATTTTTTCAGGATACTAGCACTTCTACGAACACCTGTTACAGGGTCGGGAGGGCAGGTGAGGGCAATGTAGATATCTCCAATGTAAGTGTGTTCCAACTTGGCGCGGACATACCAGATGTCATCTGCGCTTTGAATGGTAGCTGAGGGAGCAAAAGCCGTAAAGGTTACAGGTGATTCGAAAGCACAAATACCGTTGCACATCACACCATCAGGAATAAATACGGTGTCCAATACGGCCAAGGTGGTGAGCTGCTCACTGTATATGGAGTCGTACTGCAGCACAGAAAGATTAGAGTAACTGGCCGTGATGGTAATCTCGTCTCCAGTGCACATCGGGGGCAGTGGATGCACATGTTTGATGGGGTTGTCAGAAGTTCTTATTCTGAAAATAGTAGGGTTCATGTTTTCGCATCCGGCGCTGTCCACATTGGAGATGGCGACGTCATAACCTCTACCGTGTTCAAAAAAGTAGTCTAATACGTTCATTCCAACACCTTCTAAGTATTCTACTCCCAAGTCCCATTTGAAAGTGGTGTTGGCATCATCTTGATGGTAGTTGTAGTCGTTGTCGAGAAATAATCCGTGTAGTACCATGTGAAGGGTATCATGTCCACAGAGGTCCACATAATAAAAACCGTCATCATCAAGATGTGGGACATGGGACGACAACACAGAGTCAATCTCAATTCCCACACGCTGGCAAGCTTGCACACATGTGGAATTGATAACAAAGCCACTACCGTTCTCAATGCTGTCGCTGACGAATTTCAGCGTCAAGGCACCCGTCGGGTTCTGTATTGTGGCTGTGAATATTATTTCATTACCGATACCTGTAAGCGTAGAGCTGTTGACGGCAGCAATAAGAAGGGAGTCAACATCAGAGTCCCCATCATAGATAAACAGTGTATCGGTGAAGGAAATGTCTGTATTGTTGACTTGTAATGTCAATTGCACATTCGATGTGGTGGAGCTGTTCGAATGGATGGTCAGTATATCGTTGCGGTATGGACCATAGTCCCCGTTTTGTCCACCATGGTCGTAGATGACGAAATTACATCCTGTGACACTTGTTGTGCTGCCTCCCATGGTGACAACCGTCTGAGCGGAAATTGTGCTTATGATTCCGCAAAGCAGCAGGGATAGAAGGATAAATATTCTTTTCATTGTTTTATTCTTTTTGGTAATGAATTCTATTTAACTGATTATAAATCAAATCCGTATTCTAACAACAGGGCTCTTTCGCGATCAGCAACCCATTGTTTGGGATTGACCACAATATATGCGCCTGTGTTTCCCAATGGATATAATACGGGCAATAGTTTGTCCTGCTCCAGGTCGTAATCGTATCTGTTGATGGCACCTGTGTTGATGATTTCTTGATAATTGCAGCTTTTGCCTGCCTTAACATGATTTTTCAAATCATCTTTCATGATGTATGTGCCTTCTGGACCAGTCTTTTTTAAAGCTAAAGCACTATAAAAAACGAAATTGACATTTTCTATCAATAGTTGTCTTGGGTTATTGGCTTTTAATTCATTGAATTTTTCAGCTCCTAAGACTTCTATAAGCCGTGGGTCAACCTTGATTTCCTTCTTCGCTTGTTGGGCGTTTGCTCCAAATAGAAGAAATAAAGCCATGACTAAAAAAGTGATTTTTTTCATATTTGTCTGGTTTTTAATATGTTATCATTATTTTGTGTACTTCTTTTATTTTTTCGTTCATTTGTATGACGCCTTAAGTTGTTAAAACGTTACAGCAATGAATGTTTTTTTTAATTCAAAGATGCAAAAATACAAAAAATACCGAAATACAAACAGTTATATTTAAATTTTGTGGAAAATTATCGAGTAAGCTATGTTGATGCGGACCTGTATGGCTGTCCGAAAGCCTCAGGCAATTCTTTACGAATGTGAAATTTTGTAAAAAAAAACGTGCCAGAAAATCTGACACGTTAAAAAGGTGGTGCTGACGGGAATTGAACCAGTGACACACGGATTTTCAGTCCGTTGCTCTACCAACTGAGCTACAGCACCAGTTGTTTTTTAGAGTTGCAAAAATACAAAAAAAATCAATCTATGAAGTGTTTTTTGAAAATTTTTTCAGAATTGGTATAAGTTATTGGTATTTAGTATGTTAAAATTTTCGTATGAGCATAAATTAAACCTGTTTTTCTTTGATTCTGATAGTATTTCAGTTAAAAAATGGAATTAATCGTCCAATTTATTGTCGCGAACAAGGTTTTGTTTTACCATCTGATTAATTCTTATCTCAGATGGAAATCAATCATTCAATTTGTTACCGTATGCCAAATCGCCAGCATCTCCTAAGCCAGGAACGATATAGGAGTTGGCGGTCAGTTCATCGTCAACAGCACCTACCCAGATAGTGCAATTGCGTGGAGAAAGATTTTTTTGCAGATATTCGATTCCTTGGGCGGAGGCAATGGCACAGACAATGTGTGTATGTTTGGGTTTGCCATTGTTGAGCAACTCTTCGTAGGCTAATATCATGGACTTCCCGGTTGCCAACATCGGGTCTGCGATAATCAGTGTTCGCCCTTCAATATTGGGTGCTGACATATAATCCACTTGAATCTCGAAAGAGCCATCCCGGTAGTGTTTCCTGAAAGCGGAAATGAAAGCGTTTTCCGAATCGTCGAAATAGTTTAATAAACCTTGGTGCAGGGGTAAGCCGGCTCTCAGAATGGTGGCCAAAACAGGCTTCTCTTTTGGCAACTTCATATTGGCAATGCCAAGAGGGGTTGTCACCTCGCGTTTTTCGTATTCCATGGTTTTGCTGATTTCATACGCGAAAATCTCGCCCAATCGTTCAAGATTTCTTCTGAAGCGCATGCTGTCGCCTTGAGCATCCTCACTCCTTATTTCTGCAAGGAACTGATTGAAAATGGAATTCTCTAATCCTAAGTTTCTGATGGGTTTCATAATGTTGAATGTTTAATGATTAGTGTTTAATGGCCTTGTATAGTTTTATCAATCCTCCTAAATAAAAATTGCGGGTAAAATGCAGCATGGAATAATTGTATGGTATGCCGCCGAAGCCTTTATACAGTCGTGCTACATTCTCATTCATGGATCCATTGAAATCTAATATCACTGGTTGTCCGGCGTGACGTTTGATGTATTCGTCGATGAGAAAAAACATGGCTTTCTTGTTTGCCTGTGTATTGTCCCTGCCTGAAAACCAGAACCAGGTTCTTTCTTTGTCTCTCAAAAACAGTGCGCCAGCAATCAGTTTTCCTTCACTAATTACACCTATATTGTCCAGTTTTCCTTGTTGAAGGGCATGATGTGCCATTCTGATGAGGGTATAATAGTCTCTCTTTTTATAGTGTACGGCTTTTTGTTTGCCTCTATTTCGTTGAAAAAGCCGGATGATTTTTTTGACAGAGGCATTCTCAATATACTCCAGCCCGTTTTTTTGTGCGGATTTGATGTTACGGCTGGTGTTTTGTGAGTATTGGTGGACAATAAGCTCGTATGGGCGGTTCAGGTTCAATTGATGTGACACCATCTCGATGGTTTTCTGTTTTATGAGGGTGTCGGGATTGTTTTCGTTAAGATAAAGGTCTATTTGCCTGTATTTCCGAGGTATAGAATCCACAAATTCTTTCATCAGGTCAGGACTGATGTCTTTCTTTGAGAAAACACCCATCCGGTTGTAAAAAAACGGGGTGTAAACATATTTGATGGAAAGTTTTGACCTGACAGGCAGAGGCATTACACTTTGATAATCGTCTTCCACCAAAGCACACCAATTCGGATTGCCGAGACATAAAAAATCAAAATCGACAAAGATAGTGGAATTGGATGCCTCAGAGACAGCTTTGTTCCACCTGTCTTTGTCGATTTCAGAATGCTTTAAAAAGCGTATCATCAGTTTAATTCATCAGAATTTCCAGTATTTTGATGGCACAATCACTAATGACGGAACCGGGTCCGAAGATAGCTGCGGCTCCGGCTTTGTACAAGAAGTCATAATCCTGAGGAGGAATAACACCGCCAACGATTACGATGATGTCCTCACGGCCTAATTTTTTCAGTTCCTCAATAACTTGCGGAACCAGGGTTTTGTGGCCAGCTGCCAATGAAGAAACGCCCAACACGTGAACGTCGTTCTCAACAGCTTGCTTGGCGGCTTCTTCCGGAGTTTGGAAGAGGGGACCCATATCCACATCAAAACCGATATCTGCATAGCCTGTTGAAACGACTTTTGCACCACGGTCGTGACCATCCTGTCCCATTTTGGCAATCATAATACGCGGACGACGGCCTTCTTTTTTGGCGAATTCGTCGGCCATCTCGCAAGCTTTCTTGAAGCTTGCGTTTTCTTTTTGTTCTGAACTGTACACGCCTGTAATCAAATTGATTTTTGCTTTATATCTTCCGAAAACTTTTTCCATGGCGTATGAAATCTCGCCCAAGGAAGCGCGTTTTCTGGCGGCATCCACGGATAATTCGAGCAGGTTGCCCTCGCCAGTCTCCGCGCAGCGGGTGATGGCCTCCAAGCAAGCCTGAACTTCTTCATTGTTGCGCTCTGCTCTCAGCTTGGTCAAACGCTTGATCTGAGCTTCGCGAACAGCTGTGTTGTCAACTTCCAAGGTTTCAATAGGATCTTCCTTATCCAAACGATATTTGTTGACACCCACGATGGAATCAATACCTGAGTCGATTTTGGCCTGTCTTCTGGCGGCTGCTTCCTCGATTCTCATTTTCGGAATGCCGGTCTCGATAGCTTTGGCCATACCACCCAAAGATTCAACTTCTTGGATATGTTCCCATGCGCGGTGTGCCAGGGCATGGGTGAGAGTTTCCACATAATAGGATCCTGCCCACGGGTCAACCACTCGGCAAATGTTGGTTTCTTCCTGGATGTAAATCTGCGTGTTACGTGCGATACGTGCGGAGAAGTCGGTAGGCAGTGCGATAGCTTCGTCCAAAGCGTTGGTATGCAGACTCTGGGTGTGTCCTAATGCGGCGCCCATGGCTTCAATGCATGTACGGGCCACGTTGTTGAACGGATCTTGTTCGGTGAGGCTCCATCCGGAAGTTTGTGTGTGTGTACGTAAAGCCAAAGACTTGGCATTTTTCGGGTTGAAAGTTTTAACAATCTTGGCCCACAGCATACGAGCTGCACGCATTTTGGCGATTTCCATGAAGTGGTTCATGCCCGAGCACCAGAAGAACGACAGACGTGGTGCGAAAGCGTCAACATCCAAGCCGGCTTTGACACCAGTACGCAGGTAGTCCCAGCCGTCGGCCAAGGTGTATGCCATTTCAATGTCGGATGTGGCACCAGCTTCCTGCATGTGATAGCCTGAGATGGAGATGCTGTTGAACTTCGGCATGTTCTGTGAGGTGAACTCGAAAATATCAGCGATAATGCGCATCGAGTGTTCTGGGGGATAAATATAAGTGTTACGTACCATGAACTCTTTCAGAATGTCATTCTGGATGGTACCTTGCAATTCTTCGTATTTGGCTCCTTGCTCCAGGGCGGCGACGATGTAAAAGGCCAATACTGGCAATACAGCGCCGTTCATGGTCATGGAAACAGACATTTTGTTCAGTGGAATCTGGTCGAACAGCACTTTCATGTCTTCGACAGAGCAGATGCTCACACCAGCCTTGCCCACATCACCCATGACACGCTCGTGGTCGGCGTCGTATCCACGGTGAGTGGCCAAGTCGAAGGCCACAGACAGACCTTTCTGGCCTGCTGCGATGTTACGGCGATAGAAGGCATTACTCTCTTCAGCGGTGGAAAATCCGGCATATTGGCGGATGGTCCAGGGGCGCATCACATACATCGTGGAGTAGGGCCCACGGAGGTAAGGGGCGATACCAGCGGCATAGTTGAGGTGTTCCATACCCGCCAAATCCTCTTTCCCATATACCGGCTTGACGGGAATCTGCTCCACAGTCATCCAACTGGTGTCAATGTTATTTTCTTTAGCCCACTCGGCAAAACTCTGCTCGTTTTGCTTCTTTTGTTTAAAGTTTACATTACTGAAATCAGGACGCATAATCAGTGTTTTTAACTATTTAGTTTGAATCTGCAAAGTTACGTAAAAATCCTGAAATAAAACCAACAAAAAATGAAGGAACGAAAATTTTTCATTCCTTCATTTTAATTTGCACATTTGCTAATTGACTAATTTGCTAATTATTTGAACATCTCTTCAATCCTGTTGGCGTAGCGTTCCTGTACGAAACGTCTTTTTACCTTCAGGGTCGGGGTGAGAATCTCATTCTTGATGGTCCATTCGTCAGGTACAAGGATGAATTTCTTGATTTGCTCGAAATCGCCAAATCCTTTATTGTAGTTTTGTACCTCGCGGCTATATCGTTTGATGATTTCTTGGTTGTGAACCATGTCGTCGGGAGTGGTGTATTTCATCTCGTGACGCTCGCACCAGCCCTTCAGAAATTCAAAGTCGGGGGCAATGACCGCGGCGGCAAATTTCTGGTTTTCACCGACTACCATCATGTTGGCGATAAATGGAGATTCGCAGAATTTCTCTTCCAGTGCCTCAGGATTGATATATTTTCCGAAGGAAGTTTTGAATAAGCTCTTGATTCGTCCGGTTATGAAAATCTGTCCCTTCTCGTTACGGCGGCCCATGTCACCCGTGTGATACCAACCATCTTTGTCGATGACTTCGGCAGTGAGTTCGGGGTTCTTGTAGTAACCCATCATCACATTGTGACCGCGGCAGAGCAGTTCGTTGTTCTCATCGAACTTGATTTCCACACCGGGCAAGGGGAAGCCGACGGTGCCCACCTCACGACCATCACGGTCTCTGCAGCTCACTGCGATAACAGGAGAGGTCTCGGTGCTGCCGTATCCTTCGAAAACCGGCATGCCGATGGCGGAGAAGAAAGAAGCCAGGTGGGGTTGTATGCTGGCGGCTCCTGACACCACGATGTCGAAGTTGCCACCGATTTTCTCACGTATCTTCTTGTAAACTAACTTGTCAGCAATGCTGTGTTTGAAATTGTACCATGCGGTACGGTCGTGATCTTGGATTTTATATTCCTTGGCCAGTTCAACAGCCCAGACGAAAAGTTTCTGTGCCACAGGCTTCATGTTGAATTTGGAATTCCAAATCTTGTCGTAGAATTTTTCCAACACACGGGGAACTGCCGACATCATGGTGGGGTTCACCTCCTTGATGTTCTCTGCAATGGTGCCCAGATTTTGCGCATAATAGACAGACATTCCCAGATATTGGTACAAAAATACCAGCATACGTTCGTAGGCATGACAAATGGGTAAGAAACTGAAAGCCTTGTTAGACCATTTGGCGGGGGTCTGTCTCAGGTTGAGCAACTGGTGGACAATGTTGCGGTGCGACAGCATAACTCCTTTCGGATGGCCAGTGGTACCAGAGGTGTACATGATGGTGGAGCAGTCCTCCTCTTTCACGGCATCGCTGCGGTGCTGCAGTTCTTCGGGATTGGCATTTTCGCGGCCTAACTCAATGAGCTGGTCCAAATAGGGGAAACGGTCTCTGTTAATGAAAGTATATACATGTTCCAATTTGGGAGTGTCGCCCATGATATTGCCGATCTTGTTCATTACCTCGGCACCTTCCACAAAAACGACTTTCATGTCGGAATGACCTACGATGTATTTATAGTCGCCCTCGCTGATGGTCGGATATACAGGAACGGTGATGGCACCAATTTGCATGATACCCATGTCCAACATGTTCCACTCGGGACGGTTGTTGGCAATGATGCCGACCTTGTCGCCCGGCATAACACCCAACTTCATCAGTCCGTAACTGATGTTGTCGGTCATCTCCTTATATTGGGCAGGAGAGAAGGTAACCCATTTTTTTTCTCTTTTACATGCTAAAGCTACGTCTTGATTCGGATATTTCTCACCATATCGGTTCAAAATATCAAAAAGTCTGCTGATTTCTTTCATGTTTGTTTTATGATTTAAAATTTTCGCCAGAATAAAAATGCAAAAGAATGAAAAATTATCGCAGAAAGAAAAAAATAGGTATAGTTTAGGGGGCAATGTGGCGAAATTCAGAATAGAGGGGCGAAATTCAAAATAGAGGGGTGAAATTTTTATACCATGTGGCGAAAATAAAAAATGCGGGGTTAAAAATATTTTTCGTATCTTTGCACCCCTTTAAAATATAAATATAATGAACCAGAAAATACCTGAATATTTGGCAAAATTCAGCGTCAATATACAAATGCTGATTTTTGTGTTGGTATTTTCGATAGTGTTCGCCTCTGTCTATACTCCTTTTGATTTAAATGCTCTGTATCAGTCACTTGACGATCTGATGAAGGCTGTTTATATTGTCATCACTGTGGTGGGTTGTGTGTCTATATTGGTGATTAGCAGGCTGATATTATGGGCAGTGTGCAAACGGGAGCGTATATCCATGCTACAATATATTATATGGATCGCCGCCGAAATCGTTACAATTGTGTTCGTGTATGCGGTTTTCTCGAAATTTGTGCTGGATGATGAACGTGCTTTTGGAGAGATTTTTGAGAGAGCATTGATATTCGTTCCCTCCATATTGTTTATACCGTATCTCGTTTCTTATATGTATTACTCCCTGAAAGAGAAGAACAGGAAACTGAACACCCTGCTCGACAAACAGGAGATTTGGGATAATAAGCCCTATACACATGTGGATGAGGTCTTTAATTTCTGCGATGAGAAAGGGAAACTGAAACTCTCAATGCTGTTGGCCAATGTCTATTATATTGCGGCAGCAGATAATTATGTTAATATATATTATATTGATAATGGTCATCTGGTCCATTATATGCTTCGCAATAATCTGAAGGAATTGGAAGAAAAACTGCAAAGCAAGGGATTTTGTCGGAACCACCGTTCTTATATCGTTAATATGCAGAAAATTAAGATGATAAGCAGAGAGAAAGAAGGTCTCTTTATTATCTTCGACAGCGATGAGGTGGCACCGGTCCCAGTATCAAAAACCTATTCGGAACAGATTGTCGAAAAGTTCGCATCCTCCAACTGATTTTTTTCTGTAATTTTTTCCTTTTTTGCAACTTTTTTTCGGGTATATTTTTCTTTTTTTCTTAATTCTCTAATTATCAAAGAAAAAAAATATTAACGTCATTTTGTTCATAATAAATGTGAATTTTAACAATCTATTCGCAGTAAACTTTATATTTTAGCAATTGAGTATTTGTTGGTACTTATAAAAGCTAATTATCGTTCTATCAGTAAGTTGTCGAAATCCTATTTGACAGTCGGTGCGCGCTTTTATGAAAAAGGGGGTTGGGTGTATTGTAAATTGAACAATAAAAAAAATTCTATGGATAAAGATTTATCACTATTTGGGGAACTAAATTTTTCGGAAACCTTAGAGAAAGGGGAAATTCAGACAAATGAGGCTCAACAATCCTTACTTGAGAGCAGGGAAAAAGTGTTGGATAAAATGCAGTTCGACGATTTGGAAGAACTGGTTATGGGTAGTGTTCAAGAAGAGGAAAAAACCGTGGAGGAGGTGGAAAAGAAACCACTGAAAACCTATCAGAAAGAGGAAATCTTCCAGGAAGTGGTGGATTATTTCAATGGGGACGAGCTGGCAGCCGGTGTCTGGATTGACAAATATGCCCTGAAAAATGATGAGGGACAGTTGATGGAACGCAATCCGGATGAAATGCACCATAGACTGGCCCGTGAGTTCGCCCGTATTGAGAAAAAATACGCCAACCCGATGAGCGAGGACTTGATTTATTCCTTGTTCGAACATTTCAAGTATGTTATCCCGCAAGGTAGCCCGATGGCCGGTATCGGCAATGACTACCAGATTTCATCTTTGTCCAACTGCTTTGTCATCGGTAATGACGCCCGCTCCGACTCGTATGGCGGCATCATGAAAATGGACGAGGAACAGGTGCAGTTGATGAAACGTCGTGGTGGAGTAGGACATGACCTGTCCCATATCCGTCCCGCCGGCAGCAAGGTGCAGAATTGCGCGATCTCATCCACAGGTGTGGTGCCATTCATGGAAAGATATTCCAACTCCACCCGTGAGGTGGCACAGGATGGCCGACGTGGCGCCTTGATGCTTTCCATCTCTATCAAACATCCCGATGCAGACCGCTTCATCGATGCGAAAATGACAGAAGGCAAAATCACAGGTGCCAATGTGTCTGTGAAAATTGACGACGAGTTCATGGAATGCGTCAAAACAGGCAAACCATACGTCCAGCAATATCCTATTGACTCTCCCAATCCGAAATTCAGACGGGAAGTTGATGCCGCTCAATTGTGGCAGAAAATTACCCACAACGCGTGGAAATCCGCTGAACCAGGTGTGCTGTTCTGGGATACCATACATAGGGAAGCTATTCCGGATTGCTATGCCGATGAGGGATTTCTGACCGTATCTACAAATCCCTGTGGTGAAATTCCATTGTGCCCCTACGATAGTTGCCGTTTGATCGCTATGAACCTGTACAGTTATGTGGACAATCCATTTACTGAACAGGCCAGCTTCAACATGCCGCTGTTCAGACAACATGTGCAATACGCCCAGCGTCTGATGGATGATATCATCGATTTGGAACTGGAAAAAATTGAAAAGATTATCGCCAAAATCAAAAGCGATCCGGAAACAGATGATATCAAACGCGTGGAATTGGAACTGTGGAACAAAATCAAAAGACAGTCACTGAAAGGCCGTCGTACAGGATTGGGTATTACCGCAGAAGGTGACATGCTGGCCGCTTTGAATATCCAGTATGGCTCCGACCATGGCAATTCTTTCTCGACGGAAGTACATAAACAGCTGGCTTTGGCCGCTTACCGCTCATCCGTGAATATGGCCCGCGAAAGAGGCGCTTTCCCGGTTTACAGTTGCATCAAGGAAAGCCGCAATCCTTTTGTGCTCAGACTGAAAGAGGCTGACGAGAAGTTGTATGACGATATGATCCGCTACGGCCGTAGAAATATCGCCCTGCTGACTATTGCTCCTACAGGCAGTGTAAGTATCTGTACACAAACCACTTCCGGTATTGAACCAGTTTTTAATGTGGTATATATGAGAAGAAGAAAGGTGAACCCCAACGACATGAATCGCCGTAAAACCGTACGCGATTCTGTGGGCGATCTTTTCGAGGAATATATGGTCTTCCACCCGAAGTTTATCGACTGGGCCGCTGTTCATGGTATCAGCAAACAACAGCTGGAAGAGATGGACAAGGACGCTATCATGGCTTTGGTGGAAAAATCACCTTACTATAAGTCAATGGCTGCCGATACCGATTACATTAAGAAGGTGGAATTGCAAGGTATGGTGCAGAAATGGGTGGATCACTCAATCTCTGTTACCGTAAACTTACCCTCCGATGTCAGTGAGGAAACTGTTGCCAATCTGTATATCAAGGCTTGGGAAGTCGGTTGTAAAGGCATGACGGTTTATCGTGAAGGTTCCCGCGATGGTGTGCTCAATACTATCACCGAGAAAAAAGAGGAAAAGCCTGCAGAAGACCATAAGAATTACAAACGACCCACGTCTTTGCCTGCCGAAGTTGTAAGATTCAAAAACAATTGTGAGGATTGGATTGCTTTTGTGGGTCTGCGCGATGGTCGCCCGTATGAAATCTTCACTGGTAAAACCGAAAGCGACCGCTTCGTTATCCCAAAATGGGTGGAATCTGGTTTCATTATCAAAAACCGTCACGAAGATGGTACCAAGACATACGATTTCCAATATTATGACAAGGATGGTTACGAAGTGCTGATGAGTGGCTTGTCCCGTACTTTCAATCCGGAATTTTGGAATTATGCCAAGATGATTTCAGCATTGCTGAGACATGAGATTCCGATGGAAAGTGTCATCAATATCATTTCAGGCTTGAATTTCCGTGAAGAGTCTATCAACTCCTGGAAAAACGGTGTGATCCGTGCCTTGAAAAAATTCCTTCGCGATGGCACAAAGGCCAAAGGCGCTGTCTGCCCGAAATGCGGTCAGGAAAACACGATGGAGTACAAAGAAGGCTGTTTGTGCTGCTCCAATTGCGGATACTCCAAATGTGGATCGTAACAAATGTTTTTTTATTAGGGTTAATATGGGAGAGGACGTTGTTCCTCTCTTTTTTTTACAAGAAAGCGATTCGGGAATCTTTGTGGATTAATAGAAATGTAACATGTTTTCTCAATATATATTTGGGGATTTTGAAATTGGAATTCTTTATAGAGACGGAGCAAGCCGTGTCTCTATGGAAAAAATAATTCATTGGTGTGTATTTCGAGAAAATCATGTAAATTTGTGGCCTGAAAATGGAAGAACTGTTCAAACAACATATTGACCAAATGGTGCCGCAAGCTCAAGAAAAAAAATTCTTGTTGGCGGTGAGCGGAGGCGCTGATTCTTCTGTGCTTGCATACCTTTTTCATCAGTGCCGTTTGCCATTTGCCATAGCCCATTGCAATTTTCATCTGAGAGGGGAAGATTCCGATAAGGATATGGAGTTGGTGCGGAAAAAAGCCGAAGAGTATGGAGTGTCATATTTTGAACGGGAATTTGATACTATCGCTTTTCAGCAAGAGAAAGGCCTGTCGCTTGAAATGGCCGCACGGCAGCTCCGTTATGATTGGTTCGCCCAAATAGACAAGGATTTCGATTATTTGGTAACCGCCCATAACGCCAACGATAATGCCGAGACTTTTCTGCTGAATATGTGCAGGGGAACCGGTTTGAAAGGCTTGACGGGTATTCCCGAAAAAAATGGGAAACTGTTGCGTCCCCTTTTGCCTTTCAGTTCGGCCCAAATCCGCCGTTTTGCGGCCGAAAAAGGGGTCGAGTACAGGAATGATGTCTCCAACTTCTCCGAAGCGTTCCAACGCAACAAAATCAGGCTTTCTGTCATACCTAAACTGGAAGAGCTTAATCCGGAACTTGTTTCCACTTTTTCCCGTAATATGGCTTTGCTGAAACGCCAGTTTGTCTTTTATCGAAGCCAGATGGAAAAATTGATTTGTTCTATGGTATGCGCAGAAGGTGACACCATACGGATTTCAATTCAGGAATTGAAAAAGTGTGAGGATCCTGCATTGGTCTTGTGTGAGATTCTGAAGGATTATGGTTTCAGTCCTTCTTTGGCTGAGCAGATTCTGGATTCAATAAATGAGATTTCCGGTAAACAGTTCTTTTCCTCAGAATATCAGTTGGTTAAAGATAGAGAATCTTTGATTGTCAGTCGGTTGAACAGTATCCAAGAAGAAGAGACGAGGATTGTGAAAGTGAAGGATCTGGAATTGTCGGGTTTCAAAGTGGAAGAGTTTGCCATTGACAAATCTCCTGATTTTTCCCCGAATCCCAATGTCTTGTACGTGGATGCGGCCAAATTAGCAACCCCGCTGATATTGCGTCATTGGTGTGAGGGTGATCGTTTTTATCCTTTCGGCATGAGAGGCAGTAAAAAATTGAGCGATTTTTTTATCGACCAGAAAATCAATTTGATAGAAAAGAAAAATATTCCTGTTCTGTGCTCTGGTGATAAAATAGTGTGGTTGGTGGGTTATCGTGGTGATGACAGATTTAAGATAGATAATCAAACAAAAAAATATTATAAAATAACGTATCATGGATCTTTTTAATGAAAACAAGCCCGCACGCTCACCCTGGCTTGTGGTGTTGGCAGTGTTGACATTTATCAATTCAGGCATTTCTTTCCTGACTTATTTCACCTTTGCTTTCACTTCTGGCTTTGTGCCTTCAGTGATAGAAATGTATGAGAATATGGGCGTTCCCGCTGAAAGTATAGAAGTGTTGCAGAAAATGGTTGATGTGCCTTCATGGCAGTATCTTTTGTTGTCTCTTGGCTATGTTTTGGCTATAATTGGAGCAGCTTTGATGCTGAAAATCAGGAAAGTTGGTTTCCATTTGTATGTTGTATCACAAATCTGGCTGTTTGTGATGTGCAATTTGGTGATTAAAGGTGTGTTAACTATGGGATGGATGTCGATTTTCTTGACAGTGATGATTATTGTTTGCTATGGTGTGTTGATGAAGGAAGCCCTTATGAACAAGAAATACAGTGATCAATTTGTTGATTATGAAGAAATAAATGACGATCAAGATGAAGATGATGATGTATAAAGAAGATTTTAGCATATTAGACCAGAAAATATACGGAAGACCATTGGTATATTTGGATAATGCGGCCACGACGCAGAAACCGCAGGTGGTGATTGACGCATTGACCAGATATTATGAAACCATCAACAGCAACATTCATCGTGGGGTACATTACTTGAGCCAGCTGGCGACTGACGAGTTTGAGCAGGCACGCGAGGCAGTGCGACGTTTTATCAATGCACGCCATGCATACGAGGTTATTTTCACCCGCGGAGCCACGGATTCCATCAATTTGGTGGCAGCCTCTTTTGGGCGTACTTTCCTGCACGAGGGAGATGAGATCATCGTCAGCGAAATGGAGCATCATGCCAATATTGTGCCTTGGCAGTTTTTGTGTGAGGATCGTGGTTGTGTGCTGAAAGTGTTGCCTTTCAATGAAAAAGGAGAATTGTGTGTGGAGCAACTTGACCAGTTGATTGGTTCCAAAACTAAAATTGTGGCGGTTACTCACGTTTCCAATTCTCTGGGTACCGTCAATCCTGTGAAGGAAATTATAGAAATAGCCCATAAAAGAGGTGTTCCTGTGCTGCTTGACGGGGCACAGGCAGTCTCCCATTGCAAGGTGGATGTTCAGGCCTTAGACTGTGAATTTTACTGTTTTTCAGGGCATAAAATGTATGCGCCTATGGGCATCGGTGTGATGTATGGCAAGGAGGAATGGTTGAATAAGATGAAGCCATACCAAGGTGGCGGGGAGATGATCAAACAGGTAACTTTTCCTAAAACCACCTATAATGATTTGCCGTTTAAGTTTGAGGCGGGTACACCGAGTGTGGGTGACGCTATGGGCTTGAAGGTGGCTATAGAGTATATGGAAAATATTGGTATTGAGAATATTGCAGCGTACGAGAAGGAGTTGTTGGATTATGCTGAAGAACGGTTGTCCGCTATTGATGGCCTTCGTATCTATGGTAATGCAGCTCAAAAAGCGGCCATCGTCTCTTTCAATATCAATAAGATACATCCTTCGGATATAGGAGCGATTATTGATAAATTGGGAGTGGCTGTCCGCACAGGTCACCATTGCACCCAACCCATTATGGATCATTTTGGCATTCCGGGTACTGTACGTGCCTCATTTGCCGTATATAATGATAAAAAAGAAATAGACGACCTCTACGAGGCCGTCTATAGGGCAAAAACTATGCTGTTATAATTGTTGTTTTCAGTTGTAAGTTTACAGAAAACTGAATGTTAACTTTCAGTTTTCAACTTTCAACTTTCAGTTTTTTTTAGTTCTTCGTTAATTTCTTATATACCACTTCATTTCTATCTGTCGTCAGTCTCATCAGATACATGGCATTGTCCAACTGGCTTACTGGCAGTGTCAATGAGTTGGCACCGTTACAATCGTAGCTGTAAACCACTTTGCCTAACATGTCGATGATTTCCACCTTGCTGATGAAATGTTCGGCAGACTCGATGTTAATTTCGTTGTGGGCTGGATTGGGATACACAGAGAATTGTTCTTCAGGGATGACTGTAACACCTGTGCTAGCTTCTTGTTTTACCACCAATTGGAAGGTTGTGCCATCAGTTTTGGTGAGGGTCATGTTGCATCGACGTGTAGTGCTTGTAGTATTGGGTTGGCAGTTCACTTGGATAGCTCCATCGCCGTAGCCGGATTCGGTATTAACGGTAAACCAGCTATGGTCGTTCTGATAGCTTAAAGTCCATGGTTGATTGCTGAATACCAGATAGGTGTATGTGCTGGTACCTGCGGGGAAAATGTGAGCAGCAGGAATGGCGTAGAAAGAGCCACTGAGGTCCAAATAGTTACAAGTGTTTTGTGAAAGTGGAACAGGGTCTAACCAAGGTTGAAGTCTTTTGTCGTCGGTAGAACCGTTGGATACCCAGTGGTATGACATTTTGCCATAATATTCGCGACCTGAAATATACGTACAACTGGAACTTCCTCCTGTAAGGGTACCCACAACTAAACCATTATTATTGAATAAGGGGGAACCGGAAGAACCGCCTTCAGTAACGCTGGTTCCGTGGGTAGTGTGTGCCCATGGAACAACCCAATAAGCATTGTTTGCTCCGCCGTTGAATGTACCGGATGTCAAGGATTGGGTGTAAGTGGAGATTTTTTTCACATCGCCGGCAGGGTGATGAATGGAAACACCTGAAGAACTGGCACTTGCGGCTTTGCTCCAACCATTGAGCACCAAACCGTCATTTTTGAGTTTTGACCAATTGGTGTTTTTTAATTTCAACAAGAGGAAGTCGGAACCTCCACTGATGGGGCTGTTGGCAATTTTGGTAACGCCTGTGTATGTAATCATACCAGGTTCAGAGTTACAAGTGCAGTAAGGGCATTCATAATGGAAATAAATCTCGAAATAGTTGTAATAGTTTGCGGGAGATCCATCGGAACAGTGGTTGGCAGACAGAAAATAAGCTGTTCCATCGCCCATGGTGTTGTTAATCAATGTGCCAGAACACCAGCCTGCACCTAATTGTCCATCATCTACAACGTATCCGAGCATTCTGCCTACTCCTTTTTGTTGGATTCTCCAGTTATCACCTTCCGAACAGTTGACATTGATCATGCAGCTTTGGGAAGCACCGTAGCCGGTATCACCGTCTTTGGAATCTTTGACTCTCAAATCAGGTAAACCTTCAGAACGGTAGAAATAGGTATATCCCGCAATGGTGATGTTGGGACTTTCTGTTTGACCAAATTGATTTTTGGGAGAAACATATTCCAAGGTTACGTCACCTTCGGCAAATAAGCCACTGCTATAGCCTTCGCCAGAGGGATTGTCATCTTTGGTGTAGGGACCGTATATTAATGATTTGTCGTTGTTGTATGCAAAGAACTGTGCTCCTTCGGGCAATGCGAAGTTGTCGAACAAAACGCAACATCCCAAAGCGTTGGTATTGTGCAGTTTGAGACGCCAGATATCATGTCCGTCAGCGGTTCTTTCCCATAAACCGGCATTGTCGGTGGAAAGTTGTAAAGGCATTACAACGGCTACTCTCAGAGGGGTGCCATTTTTAATGGAAGCATCAGCCTTGGCTTGCAATTTGTTTAAATCCGGAGTAGCAACATCATACTGTGGAACAACAGATTCAGAAAGTTGTGCAACCGCACTCTTGGGCATAACACCACTGTTTACTTGTGCGAAAATTGTCTGACAGAGGGTCATCAACAAAGTCAGCAACACGAGTGAGATAAATTTTTTCATAGGCTTAATTTCTTATATAACATTTAGAAATAGTTGATTTTCGTTTTGAGCCTGCAAATTTATAATTTTTTTTTTGATTTTTTGCGTGTCATGCCAAAATATTAAATTTTTTTGTATTTTTGCCGTGTTATTTGCAGATGGCAATTTTTATCTTTTATCTCTGCTGTCATAATGCGGATAATATTCTGGAAAGTTTTTGTAAAAATAAAAGAATCAAGCACTTACATTACTTTTTTTTATGGATAATTCTATTGAAAAGCAGTCAAAAAGAAAGCGTATCACTGTACCTGGAAAAGCACCCGTTGCCACTTCAAATATGAAGAAAATTACTTCTGGCATAGTATCTCCAAATGATGCGAAAAATAAGGATGCTAATCTGATATCTATAGGTGAAAATATTGAAAATCAGGTTGATATACAATTAAACCCGATAGTTCCAGAGCCGGTTCCCGTGGCAACACCAGAGGTTGAGGCTGTTTCTTCAGAGGAGGAGGTTGTACCTGTTATTGAGAAAGCCGTTAAGAAAACAGGTAAATCCAGAAAACCGAAGAAAACAAGTGCACAGCAGCTTGACATGGATTTAATTGATGATAATGTGGAAATTTCCTCTCTCCAGAAACCCTCTGTTGAAGAAAAAGAAGATACTCAGCCTGAGAAGCCTGCATCGAAAAGAAAAAAACAGTCAAAAAAACAGAAAAAAGCTGTTGATGTCACGCCAGCAAACGAACAACTGACGGATAATGACACTCTCGCTGGCAAAAGTGCAGCTGAAAATCGGGAAACAAGTGAAACATCGTCAGTTGAAGAAGGGGATGTTGAAAAAGAGTCGGTTCCAAAAGAAAAGCCTTCGGTGTATGACGAGCAGTGGGGTATGGTTGCTGATGCCAATTATGATGGCTCAGTGATTGCGGAAGGTGTGTTGGAAATCAACAATGATAATTCCTGCGGTTTCCTGCGTTCATCTGATTATAATTATCTGTCTTCACCAGATGATATATATGTATCACCATCCCAAATCAAGCTGTTTGGTCTGAAAAATGGGGATACTATCAAGGGCTCCATTCGTCCACCCAAGGATGGTGAGAAGTTTTTCCCTTTAACCAAGATTGAAAAAATCAATGGCCGTAATCCGGAGGAAATCCGAGACCGTGTGCCTTTCGATTACTTGACTCCTATGTTTCCGGACCAGAAAATACGACTGACGGGCCATGAAGGAGAGAGCTTGAGCACCCGTGTTATCGATTTGTTCGCTCCCATTGGCAAAGGTCAGCGTGGTTTGATTGTGGCACAGCCAAAAACAGGTAAAACAGTGTTGCTCAAAGAAATAGCAAATGCTATTGCCGCTAATCATCCTGAAATATACTTGATTGTTTTGCTGATTGATGAGCGTCCGGAAGAGGTGACCGACATGCAACGCAGTGTGAACGCTGAGGTGATTTCCTCTACTTTTGACGAACCAGCGGAACGTCATGTGCGTATTGCCAATATGGTACTCGAAAAGGCCAAGCGTATGGTGGAATGCGGCCACGATGTGTGTATTTTGCTCGATTCCATTACCCGTCTGGCGAGAGCTTTCAATACTATGGCGCCAGCTTCAGGTAAAGTGTTGTCTGGTGGTGTGGAGGCCAACGCTTTGCAAAAACCCAAACGTTTCTTTGGCGCTGCCCGTAAAATTGAGAATGGCGGTTCATTGACCATCATCTCCACTGCCTTGATAGAAACTGGTTCCCGTATGGATGAGGTTATCTTCGAGGAATTCAAGGGTACGGGTAATATGGAGTTGCAGCTGGATAGAAAATTGTCCAACAAACGTATATATCCAGCCGTGGATATTGTGGCATCAAGTACACGTCGTGACGATTTGCTGCAACCCAAGGAAGTACTGCAGAAGGTATGGATCTTGAGAAATCAGTTGGCGGATATGACTGCTTTGGAAGCCATGACTTTCCTCAAAGACAAAATGCAATATACCCGCAGTAACGAGGAATTCTTGGTTTCAATGAATAGCTAATAGCTTGATTGTTGATTGAATAGTTTTGCGGCTTGCGTAGTTGGCCAGTGGACTATCTGGTAAGTTGGCGGAACAATTCTTCCATCTCCAGGTTAGTGGTGCGTTCTTCCTGACGTTTGAATCCCATTTTCTCCGTCATCTTCCTGATGTCGTCAATCTTGGCGTCGGCAACGATTTTGCCTTTGTTAATGATGATGATACGGTCGCAGACGGCTTCCACTTCCTGCATGATGTGGGTGGACAGCAGCACAGTTTTGGTTTTGCCGCATTTTTTGATGAGTTCACGGATTTCTAACAATTGGTTGGGATCAAGACCGGTGGTGGGCTCATCCAAAATCAACACTTCCGGGTCATGGATGAGAGCTTGGGCAATGCCTACACGCTGTTTGTAACCACGCGACAAAGCTCCGATTTTCTTGTGCATTTCCGGAGCGAGGCCTGTCAGCTGGATGATGTGCTCCACTTTTGCCTTTTTGTCTTTCAGCTGGTGGATTCCTGCGATAAATTCCAGAAATTCACGCACATACATGTCGTAGTACAGAGGATTGGCCTCGGACAGGTAGCCTACTTTTTTGCGCAGTTCCAGCGAGTCATTCCAGATGTCCAGACCGCAGACTTCCACATCGCCTTTGGTGGGCGGGATGAAAGAAGTGATGATTTTCATCATGGTGGATTTGCCGGCTCCGTTGGGACCTAAGAAGCCCACAATCTCTCCTTTTTT
>CACXXY010000005.1 GCA_902771655.1 uncultured Bacteroidota bacterium
CGAAAATCCATACACTATTACGGGTTTGTCAGCTTCTACCCACTATGTACTGCCATTCAGCGTAAAAGCTATTTGCTCAGCCACTGACGAGTCAGAAGTAGCAAGCACAGAATTAAGTATCAACACTGTTTGTGGTTTGGCCGCAGTTCCTTTCGCAGAGAATTTTGATGCTTATACTTCCACAACAAGCCAGTCAACCATGGTAATGCCACTCTGCTGGAACAGAAAATATACGGGTACTTCGACCTCATACGGTGCTGGTATTTACAATAGCTCATCATACGCTGTGAGCGGTACCAACTCATTGAGATTATATAATACTTGTTCCACTTCCACCTCCACTTCATACGGTGATGTGTATGCTGTATTGCCTCAATTAGACGCTGCTATTAACGAATTGATGATTTCATTCGATGCTAAACCAAGTACCACAACTTCTTATAATTCATTCTTTGAAGTCGGTGTGATTACGGATGTTGAAGCTACAGATTATAACAGTGTATTCCAGCCGATAGGTACTGCACATATCGTTCCTGCCGGTGGTCAGTCATTCAATATTCTTTTGTCTGATTATACTGGGGCTGAAGGTAATATTGCTTTCCGTGTTACGAAGACACGTCCTGCGGGAGAAAGCAGAACAGGTTACTATACACATGTTTACATGGACAACCTCTTGGTTGAACGTATCCCCACTTGCTTCGTTCCTTCATCATTAACTGTTTCTGAAGTTAGTGACCATACAGCTGCTGTCAATTGGGCTGATAATTATGACCAGGCTGCTTATGCAGTTGAATACATGGCAGAGGGTGATGCTGATTGGACAAGTGTTACTGTTGATACTACTTACGCACAGTTGACCAACTTGCAGCCTTTGACAAATTATACAGTTCGTGTGAAGGCTGTATGCGGTACTGGTGACGAGAGTGAATATACTGATGCGATTGGTTTCGCAACTAAGTGTATCGCAGGTACTGATGCAGAGATTGCAGGTTCTGGTTCAAATCAGAATTATATTCCTGTTGGTAACTACTATAATTATTCTTATACTCAGCAAATTCTTACCGCAGAGGAAATCAATGCCTTGGGCACCATTTCTTCCATTTCATTTGAATATGCTTATTCAAGTGCCATGACAAGTAAGAACAATGTGAAGATTTATATGGTAAATACTGACAAATCAGAATTTACAAGCACAAGTGACTGGATTACAGATGGATTACAATTGGTATATGAAGGCAATCTGAATTGTGCACAAGGTTGGAACGAATTTGCCTTGAATACACCATTTTCATACGCTGGTGGTAATTTGGCTATCGTTGTTGAAGATAATTCGGGTGCTTATAATAGTAGTTCTTATACCTTCAAAACGACAAACACTACTCACAATTCAGCTCTTACATGGCAACAAGATGCGGCAGCGTATGCTGGACAGGCAGGTACATTAAGAAAACACCATAGCAATATTAGACTGACCATTTGTCCTGAAGCTACTGACTTGGCTATCACTAGTATCAACACTTTTGCTGACGCTTGCGATGTGGAAGGTGCAGTTACTATTGGTGTGAAGAATACGGGTTATGAAGGTACCGTTAGCACATTCGAAGCTTATTATCAGATGAATGAGCTTATTATCAGATGAATGAGGAGACTCCGGTTCATGAAACCGTTACCTTGGCCACCCCGATTGCATTCAATGAAGCTGCCACCTATACTTTCAACCAGCTTCCTGCTTTCACCACTGGTGAAAACACTTTGACCGCTTGGGTTGAATTGACAGGCGATGCTGTTGATGCCAACAACACCATCACTTCAGCTCCTATCACTGTTCTGGCTCCTAACGCTGTTCCTTACGAAGAAGCATTCACAGGTCTGACTATCAACCATGGTTGGAATCCGATCGATGCTAACAACGATGGTATCACCATGAACCTGAACAACAACATCAACTATACTTTCAACGACGAAATTGCCGCTGACGACTGGATGATGTCACCATGTATCGAAATGGCCGCTGGTACTTATACCATTATCTATGACTATAAGGCTAACAGCTCATTGACCGAATCCTTCGAAGTATTCTATGGCAATGGCGCACATATCGCTGATATGACCAACGCTGTGGCTGCCCATACTTTCAACAACACCACCGCTGAAACCGCTACCACTACCATCACTATTCCTGCCGATGGTATCTACAACTTCGGTTTCCACGCTACTTCACTGGCTGGTAACCTCGGTTTCACTATCGACAACTTCAAAGTATATCCTGTTAACGATGTTATCGTAACTTACAATGAGTTGGGTGGTACGGTTACTCCTAATGGCACTATCGCTGTCAACTACGGTGAAAACCTCACTTTGAACCTTGTACCGGCTCCTATGTACCACGTGGCTGGTGTATGGGTTGACGATGTACAGGTTGTTCCCGAAGACGGTACAGGCGCTAACTTCATGCTCTATACCTTGGAGAATGTTACTGAACCTCACACTGTATTCGTAGATTTCAAACTCGAATTCCATATCTTCAAGACTGTTGAAAACTACAGAGCAGACCTTTATAGCGATCTCGGTGGTGCATTCGTACCTGCAGCTACTGACACTACCATCAATCCTGATCCTTTCACTGTGAACATGGTGGCTGATCCTCACTATCATTTGGCTGGCTTGACTCTCAGCCCGATGGTTCCTGATAACCCAGAAGATGTATTCGCCGATGTTGTGAACAATGGTGATGGCACTTACAACTATACTATTGATACTTTAGTGGTGGCTAATTACTATCTGAACGCTACTTTCAGAAGAGACACTGTGGCTATCAAATACACCGCTCTGACTGGTAAGGGTTATGCTAATGACAGCCCTGTACTGAACACTGGTGACACTTATACCACTTGGGTTGACTACTCAGTAAACAATGATGTTGACACTACTATCACCTTCGCAGGTGCTGACAACTACCATGTTGCTGATGTTATTGTCAATGGTGTTTCACAAGGTCATATCGACGCTTATACTTTCGAGAATGTTACCGAAACCCAGACCGTTGGTATCAAATATGGTTACAAGATCGATGCTATCGTAAGCAACTACAACACCTACGGTGACATTGCTATGGATGATCCTCAGGGTACTATAGCTCCTACAATTCAGTACATTCCTGAATTTGATCCTATGACTGTTACCGGTACTGTTGCTGAACACTTCCATCTGTATCAGTTGTTAGTGAACGGTGAAAACAGAATCGACGAAGTTGTATTCGATGCTGATCCTCATAGCTACAGCTTCACTATGGATTCTGTTGACAACAACTACACTATCGTTGCTGTGGTTAAGGTTGATACCTTCGCTATCACATACGACGTGATTGCTGGTCAGGGTTATGCTGACGAAAGCGATTTGTTGGTGGCTCCTGCTACATACAGCACTGTTGTAAACTATGGTGACAACTGGATGAGCACTATCACTCCTGATAGAGGCTTTGCTATCGCTAATGTTGACCTCGATGGTGAAAACATGTACACTATCAGCAACAACCAGTTCAACTTTGTTGAAACAGATCATTTGTTCACCATCACCTTTGCAGCTAATACTTACACTGTTAACACCAATGCATACGGTGAAGGTACTGTAAGCGATGACACTACTTTCGTTTACGATCCCGCAAATCCTGTCAACTACGAATTTGTTGCAACTCCTGCTGAAGGTTACTATGTAAGCGCTGTTGTTATCAATAACGAAGAACAAGATTTAACTGACGTAGAAGGTGCATACACCACTACTATCGAAGATGTTGCTGACAACTATGTTATCAACGCTCACTTCTCCATCTACACTTACACCATGACCGCTGAAGCAACTGAGGGTGGTACTATCACTCCTGCCGATGCTCAGACCGTAAACTATGGTACTGACATGACATACGAAATCAACGCTAACGAAGGCTGGTACATTGCTTCTACAGTTATCGACGGTGTAACTACTACTTACACTCAGGATGACGCTTTGGTTACTTTGACTGTTCCTTACACCGCTATCAATGCAGATCACAGTGTAAGCGTAACCTTCGCTCAGTTCATGTACACCATCACCGCTACCGCTGGTGAACATGGTACAGTAAATGATGCTACTTCAGTTAATGCTGAGGTTGCTTACGGTACTAACTACACTTTGAACTTCACTCCTGCTGATAACTATCAAGTTGCTGACGTGGTTGTTGACGGTCAGAGTGTTGGTGCTGTTGATTCATATCAATTCATCAATATTACTGCTAACCACACTGTTGATGTAAGCTTCGAAGCTGTCATGTACACTTTGACTGCTACTTCCAACACTGAAGGTTGTACTATCACTCCTGCCACTACTACGGTTCAGGCTGGTAGCAACGTATCTTACACAGTGAGCGCAGCTAATGGTTATCATTTGGAGAATGTAATTGCTAACGGTGAAGAAGTTACTGTAACCAACAACGCATTTACAATCAATAATGTTCAGAGCGATTACACTATCTTTGCTAACTTCGCTCCTAACTATGTGACTGTAACTGTTAATCAGCCTGCTCATGCTACCATCACTCCTGGTACCATGACATACGCTTACGGTGCTACTCCCGCATACATGATTGTTCCTGAAGTTGGTTATGAGGTTGTTAGCGTAACCGCTGGCAACGCTGTTGTTCCTGTTACTTACAACAATGGTATCGGTACCTTCACTTTGGATCCTGTACACGCTGACATCACATTGACAGCTACTACAAGCATCAAGAAGTTCACCATCACTGTAACTCAAGGTGCAAACGGTACTATCGCGCCTGGCACTCAAACCAATGTTGAATATGGTACAAGCAAGACCTTCCAGATTACAGCTAACCAATACTATGTAGTTGCTGACGTTATTGTTGACGGTTCAAGCAGAGGTGCTCTCACTTCATACACCTTCAACAATATAACCGGTAACCATACTATTACCGCTGTATTCGAAGCTAACTGCCAGGCTCCAACCAACTTGACAGCTATGAATATCGATACTACCTCTGCATTAATCAGCTGGGTGGGTACAGCTCCAAGCTACGAAGTACGTTACAAAGCCGCTGATGCTGCAAGTTATACTACTCAGACTGTCACCGCTAATTCATTGCAGTTGACCGGTTTGACTCCTAACACTTTGTATGAATACGGTGTAAGAAGTGTTTGTGGTGCTAACTTGACTTCTGACTGGGTAACCAATGCATTCACAACCAAGGCTCTGCCTCTCGGACCTGTTGATGGTATTGCCAACGCTGAATTGTCAAGCATCAAGGTTTACAGCTACCAGAACAACGTTTATGTTGTGAACGAAGAAGGTATCGCTATTTCTAACATTGACATCTACGACATCTATGGTAAGCAAGTTTATACCGGAAAGGTTCTCAGCAGTCCTGAAGTAATCTCTCTGAGCGTGGCTAATGGCAACTATGTTGTGAGATTGGCTACCGAAAACGGTGTTGGTGTTTACAAAGTGGCTATCGTCAGATAATAATTACATTGTGGAGAAGCACGCCGTGCGTCTCCACAAAATTTTACACGGGGCATTGGAAACGGTGCCCCGTTTTTTATGAACCATAATTTATGCAATAGACCAAATTATGAATTCAAAATCCAAAGTTCAAAATTCAATAAGAATATAGCTCCATAATAATAATTTGCTAATTTGCTTATTGACTAATTTGCTTATTTAATTAGCACATTGGCACATTAGCACATTGACTAATTATTTTTTGTATTTTTGCAGCCGCAAAAAAAACGTTCTTAGAAAATGCAAAACATTAGAAATATCGCCATTATCGCCCATGTTGACCATGGTAAAACCACCTTGGTTGACCGTATTTTATACCAAGCCCATCTTTTCCGTGCCAACCAGCAGGTGCAGGAATTGGTTCTGGATAATAACGATTTGGAACGTGAAAGAGGTATTACCATCCTTTCCAAAAACGTGTCGGTAAGATATAAGGATTGCAAAATCAATGTGATTGACACCCCTGGGCACAGCGACTTCGGTGGGGAGGTGGAACGTGTGCTGAACATGGCCGACGGAGTGCTCTTGGTTGTCGATGCGTTTGAAGGCCCCATGCCCCAGACCCGTTTTGTGACCCAGAAAGCCATAGAATTGGGCCTTAAACCGATTGTTGTCATCAACAAGGTAGATAAGCCCAACTGCAACCCAGAACTCACTCAGGAGGCCGTTTTTGAGCTTATGTTCAATTTAGGGGCTACCGACGAACAGTTGGACTTCCCCACAGTGTATGGTTCAGCCAAACAGGGCTGGATGGGCCCTGACTGGAAAACCCCGACCAACGATATCTCTTATTTGTTAGATCAGATTATAGAGCATATTCCTGCTCCGAAAGTAGAGGAAGGCTCATTGCAAATGATGATTTCCTCCTTGGATTATTCATCATACGTGGGTCGAATCGCCGTGGGAAGAATCAGAAGAGGCACTTTGGAATGGGGACAGAATGTGTCATTAGTGAAGCGTGACGGTAGCGTGGTGCCCTCTAAAATCAAGGAATTGTATGTGTTTGAAGGGCTGGGCAAAGAAAAAATTAAAACCCCGGTGGAGGCAGGCGAACTGTGTGCCATTTTGGGTTTGGACAATTTCGAGATTGGCGATACCGTAGCCGATGCACTTGAACCGGAAGGACTGCCGCCTATCAAGGTGGATGAGCCGACTATGAGCATGTTGTTCACCATCAATAACTCACCTTTCTTTGGCAAAGAGGGTAAATATGTGACTTCAAGACATTTACGCGACAGACTTTTCCTCGAATTGGAAAAAAATCTGGCTTTGCGTGTGGAAGAAACCGGTTCACCCGATATGCTGAATGTGTATGGTCGTGGGGTGCTGCACCTGTCAGTGCTGATTGAGACCATGCGCCGTGAGGGTTACGAGTTGCAAGTAGGACAGCCTCAGGTGATTATCAAGGAAATTGACGGACAGAAATGTGAACCGGTGGAACAACTAACGGTACTTGTTCCCGAGGATTTCTCCAGCCGTGTCATCGATTTGGTAACCCGCCGCAAGGGCGATTTGCTGAACATAGAAACCGTGAACGACCGTGTGCACTTGGATTTCCAGATTCCTTCACGAGGCATCATAGGCCTGCGTAACCAAGTATTGACGGCAACAGAGGGCGAGGCTATCATGTCGCACCGTTTCATCGAATTTCAGCCATGGAAGGGCGATATCCAAGGCCGCCATGCGGGTGTGCTCATCGCTATGGAAACAGGCCAGAGCTATCCGTATGCCATCGACAAATTGCAGGACCGTGGCCGCTTTTTCATCGATCCGAACGACCAGGTATATGCCGGTCAGGTGATTGGCGAGCATATCCGTCCAGATGATTTGGTGGTGAATGTGTGCAAATCGAAGAAATTGTCCAACATGCGTGCCGCAGGTAGTGATGAAAAGATGCATATTGCACCGGCTATCAAGATGTCGTTGGAGGAATACATGGAGTACATTGGCCCAGATGAATATTTGGAGATAACCCCGCGTTCGTTGCGCCTCCGCAAGATAATTTTGGATGAAACGGAGCGCAAGCGCCATAATATCAAGATACAGCAACAGGCGCAATAATAGGGGATAGGTGTTAGTGGTTAGGTGTTAGTGGTTAGTGGTTAGTGGTTAGTGGTTAGTGGTTAGGTGTCAGGTGTTAGGTGTTAGTGATTAGGTGTTAGTGGTTAGGTGTTAGTGGTTAGGTGTTAGGTGTTAGGTGTTAGGTGTTAGGTGTTAGTGGTTAGTGGTTAGGTGTTAGTGATTAGTGATTAGGTGTCAGGGGCAAGAATCATAGCCCGTTAGGGCTTTAATATCAATAGAATCGCAAGAAACAGATACCACCATACCCTCGCAGAGGGTTTAATATCAATAGGTTGATGGTAGAGAAAATCATCGCAAAAAAAAAATTTTGATATAAATTACGCCAATTCAAAAAAAAGTTGTATTTTTGCAGTCCCAAAAAGGTCTCTTGGCCGAGTGGCTAGGCGCTGGTCTGCAAAACCATTTACTCCAGTTCGAGTCTGGAAGAGACCTCAGAAAAAAGGCTGCCGTATGGCAGCCTTTTTTGTTGAAAATCCAAAAATAATATGTACCTTTGTAATTTATATTGTAAATTTATCAAGATATTAATAATCAATAAAATAGAAAAATAAATATGAAACAGTTAATCGAATGTGTTCCCAATTTCAGCGAAGGAAGGAACTTGGATGTTATCAAGCAGATTACCGATGTGATAGAAAAGTCAGAGGGTGTGAAGTTGTTGGATGTGGATCCAGGCTTCACCACCAACCGTACCGTGGTGACTTTTGTCGGCACTCCCGAAGAAGTCATTGCCACCGCCTACAAGGCTATTGCCAAGGCCAAGGAATTGATTGATATGCGTGGTCATCATGGCGATCATCCGCGTTTTGGAGCCACTGACGTATGTCCTTTGGTGCCTGTTTCCAACATCACCATGGAAGAGACTGCCGAATATGCCCGGAAATTAGCCAAAAAAGTGGGTGAGGAACTCAATATTCCGGTTTTCTGTTATGAAAATGCCGCTTTCGAGCCCAAGCGCCGCAATCTGGCCAACTGCCGTAATGGCGAATACGAGGCTTTGAAAGAGCGTATTGCTTCTACCGAGTGGAAACCCGATTTCGGTCCCTGTGAGTTTACCGAAGAGGTGGCCAAGAGCGGTGCTTCAGCCATCGGTGCCCGTGATTTTCTGATTGCTGTGAACTACAACCTGAACACCACTTCCACCCGCCGTGCTAATGCCATTGCTTTCGATGTGCGTGAGAAAGGCCGTCCGAAACGCGAAGGCAACCCCATTACTGGCAAAATCGTGAAAGACGAGAACGGCAATCCCGTGAATATTCCCGGCACGCTGAAAGGCACTAAAGCCATTGGCTGGTTCATCAAGGAATACGGTGTGGCCCAGGTGTCCATGAACATCACCGATACCAATGCGACACCCCTGCATGTAGCTTTTGAGGAGGTGCGCAAAAAAGCCGATGCCCGCGGTATCCGGGTAACAGGTACGGAAATCGTAGGTTTGGTGCCCAAGAAAACCCTGATTGATGCGGGTAAATATTTCTTGGCCAAACAACAGCGCTCTTTGGGTATCGATGAGCCCGAAATCATCAAAATCGCTATCAAATCCATGGGCTTGGATGACCTGAAACCTTTCATTCCGGAAGAAAAAGTAATCGAATATCTGATAGAAAAAGATAATAAGACTGAAAAGTTGGTGGACATGACCTGTACAGGCTTCGCCAACGAGACCGCTTCCGAAAGTCCCGCTCCCGGTGGCGGTTCCATCTCCGCATACATGGGCAGTTTGGGAGCCGCTTTGGGTACCATGGTGGCCAACTTGTCTTCTCATAAACCCGGCTGGGATGAGCGTTGGGAAGAATTCTCCCAATGGGCAGAAAAAGGCCAGAAACTCAAAGATGAATTACTGTGGTTGGTGGATGAGGATACCCATTCCTTCAATCTGATTATGGATGCTTTCGGTATGCCCAAGAGCAATGAGGCAGAAAAGGCTGCCCGCAAACAGGCTATCCAGAATGCTACCAAGTACGCCATCGAAGTGCCGTTCAAGACCATCCAGCGCAGTTTTGATGTGTTCGAAATCTGTGCAGCCATGATTGAAAAAGGCAATCCCAATTCCGTTACCGATGCTGGTGTTGGCGTTTTGTGCGCACGCGCTGCCGTGATGGGTGCCTACCTGAATGTGAAAATCAACGCATCCAGCTTGGAAGACAAGGTCTTTGCTGATGAAATGGTGAGCAAAGCCCACGCATATGTGGTGAAAGCCCAGCAACTGGAAAGCGAGTTGATGAAGAAAGTGGAGGAGGTAATCGGATAGACGTGGAGATGTTAAGACGTGGAGACACTCACTTTGTTCGTTCGTCAAGACACTCGCTTCGCTCGTTCGTCAAGACGTAGAGACAGATTCCGCCTTAACGAATGCACGAAGTGCATGTCTTCACGCCTCCACGTCTAAACGAATAAACAATTAAACATATCAACAATCCAACAAAAAATAGTATCTTTGCACCTCAAAACAAAAACATGATAAGCAGACGTTATTTGAGAATCAAGGTGATGCAGGCCATCTTCGCTCATCAGATGAATGACCAGGAGAATGTGGCTGAGGGTGAGAAAAAATTAAATTCCGCCATCCAGTCCTGCTATACTTTGTTTATCTATTTTTTCTCGTTATTTTCAGCGGTATATCGTTACAGAGTCAACAAATTGGAGGATTTGAAAAACAAAATCAACCCTACAGAGGCTGATTTGAATCCCAACACCAAGTTTGTGGATAACAAGGTGATATTGCAGATTGATGAGAATGTGAGCTTGAACAAGCTGTACAAGGAGCTGAAAATCAATTGGGGCAATGATGCTGATTTCATTGTACAAGTCAATCACGAGATAGTAAATCTTCCTGAATATCAAAAGTATATGAGCAATCCACAGCGGAGTTATAAGGAAGATAAAGATTTGGTGCTGGCCATAGTGGAAAAGGTTTTTGTGGAGAGTGAGCTTATTCATTGGTTTTTCGAGGAAAAGAATATCCATTGGTTCGATGATTACAACGAGGCCTTGCTGATGTTGTATAAGAATATCCAGCAGTTCAAAGAAACGCAAGGAGACCATTGTACCATAAGTTCTTTGTTCAAAGAAACTTCAGCAGGAGAAGAAAGCGATACGGAGTTTTATAAACGTTTATACACCCTGACATTGGCGCATAATCGTGAATATGAGGAAAGGATAGAACAGAAACTGCAGAACTGGGAATTGGAGCGCATGATGGGCTTGGATATCATTCTGCTGAAAATGGCTCTCTGCGAATTCACGGAATTTCCGAGTATCCCTGTCAAAGTGACGATCAATGAATACATTGAGTTAGCAAAGACATACAGTTCGAATAAAAGCAAGCAATTCATTAATGGCATGTTGGATAAGATGGCGGTGGATTTGAAGGAAGAAGGAAAGTTGAATAAAATGGGGAGAGGGCTGGTGTGAGCAATGCACAATTTACAATTCACAATTAATAATTAACAATTAATAGTTATAGAGTAGGTTTAAATTCCCCTTCTTGAAGAATCGACGAAGGAGTGAGAGCAGAGACAAAGCTTGCTTTGGCTATGCCGAGCGAGGAGGAGAAGGAGGCGCAGCCTCCAACGGGTGCCCGAAGGGCGGGGTAGTGATAACAAATTCAGAATTCAGAATTCAAAATGAAAAAAATATCGATTATCATTGGTTTATGTGTGGCAATTGTACTGTTGGTGGCCTGTGGTGGAAAGAAAACCACCGAGGGTTTCTCCACATCGGATGTGCATAATCCGATGACGGCAGAGGGACTTTCCAAAAAGGATGCGGAGAAAATGCCTGTGCTGACTTTTGAGACCTTGGAATACGACTTTGGCCGTGTCATCAAAGGAGAGAGATTGAGCTATGCTTTCAAATTCAAAAATACCGGCAAGTCGAACCTTATCATTTCCAGTGCCCGCTCCTCTTGTGGATGTACGACCTCAACACCGCCCCAGGCTCCTATCAGACCTGGCGAATCAGGCGAAATCAGTGTGGTTTTTGATTCCAAAAGCCAACAGGGTGAGGTGAACAAAATGGTGGTGGTGTCGGCCAATACTTATCCTGTGCAAACTACATTACGCTTGAAAGCAACGGTTGTAGAACCTTAAATTAGGGTGTGACTTTAATTCTTTTACTAATATAAACAATTGAAAATGAACAATTTATTATTTTTATTAATGGCTCCGGCACAAGATGGACAGGGAGCTGCAGGTGGTGGTTCCATGACTTTGATTTTTATCCTTTTGCTTATTTTGATTTTTTACCTTTTCATGATCAGACCTCAGCAGAAAAAGCAAAAACAAATCGAAGAATACAGAAGCAAATTGGCCAAGGGCGACAAAATCGTCACCATTGGGGGTCTTCATGGCAAGATTACCGATGTTCAGGAAAAAGTGTTTGTCATCGAAATTGCTGACGGTGTGAAAATTACCATCGAAAAAGCCGCTGTAGCCATCGACGAAAACGCTGCTAAGAACCCAGAAAAATAAACTCAGATGTACGTGGAAAATCAGCAAGAGCAAAAAAATAAGATAAAATTACCACCCTTGGCTTTCCTGGTGTGTCTTCTCCTGTCTGCTATCGCTTGGTTTTTTATCAACTTTTCCAGAGACCAGGAGCATACTTTGGAGTACAAGGTGGTATGTTCCTCGCTTCCGGAAGGGAAAAAGACATGTACGCTGTCTGATACCACGTTTTTGCTGACTTTTACCACAAGAGGTTTGAACTATCTTACACCAAGATTCGCCGAGGAGAACAGAATTGTCGATATCAAAGTGAGCGAATTGATCAAAAACAAGTCGAAACGCAGCGCATATACCTTCTCTGGCAAAGAAATGTGTGATTTTTTACGTGAACAAGGCTACCCCGAACTGAAATCCGTTGACAAACCCGAAGTCGTCACCCTTTATATACGATAAAAAGGATGAGAAAGGTAGCAATCACTGGTGGCATAGGCACAGGTAAGACTTTTATTTCCCAGATTTTTGTAAAGATGGGAATACCAGTGTTTTATGCTGACGAGGAGGCAAAAAAATGTTATGAGAGTCCGGATATCATAGAAGCTATCCATTCTTTATTTGGAGATCAAGTGTTTACCAACAACAGACTGGATTTCAAGAAGATGGCCGAGTATGTTTTCCAGGATTCGGGCAAAAGAGAGCTCATCAACCAGCTGATACATCCCAAAGTGATGGAAAGATTCGAGGCATGGGCTGCGGAACAGCAGGCTCCTTCGGTCATGATGGAAACGGCCATTTTGTTCGAGAATAGTTTGGACAAGTTCTTCGACCTGGTGATAGTTGTGGATGCACCGATGGATGTCAGAATAGAACGCATAAAGAAAAGAAATCCGAACCTCACCGAAGCTGAAATCATGAACCGTATTCAAGCCCAAATGCCTCAGGAGGAAAAGTGCCGTCGGGCAGATATGGTGATAGATAATAGGGGTTAGTGGTCAGTGGTCAGTGGTCAGATGGGAGGTTGTAGTATGCGGTGGAACCGAAATCGCCGCATAGCCCGAAGGGCGGGATAGTGACAAAAAAATTCAGAATTCAAAATTCAAAGGATGAAAAAATTTTTAATAGGCATTTTTGTGTTCGCAGTTTTCTGGGCACAGGGACAAAATTGGTACAGTACAGACGATTTTACCGAGGGTATGGAGTGTACCAGCGTGACCGTAGGCAAAAAGGCCTCGGCTGACGGTTCAGTGATGACTTCGCACACCGATGATAGCGGACGTTCACGTACCAATATCACAGTGGAAAAGGCCGCAGACCATCCCGCTGGTGCTACCGAAACCTTGTACAAGCGTGTATGGGCCAAGGATGAGCCTGGCAAGATGCATCGCTATGCCAATATCCCTGTGGGTGAGATTCCGCAGGTGGCTCATACCTACCAATTCCTGAACACGGCATATCCTTGTGTCAATGAGAAACAGCTGGCCATTGGTGAATCAACTTTCGGCGGACGCGGTGAGCTGAAATCCGACAGTGGCATGATTGATTGCCAGCGCCTTTGTCAGTTGATGCTGGAACGCTGCACTACAGCGCGCGATGCCATCAAAACCGCTGGTGAGTTGCTGAAGAAATATGGATGGATTGATGCGGGCGAATGCTTGACTATTGCCGACAAAAACGAAGTTTGGCATTTGGAGATTGTAGGTCCTGGCAAGGGCAAGTTGGGAGCGGTTTGGGCTGCCCAACGCGTGCCCGACGACCATATAGCCGTTAACGCCAATGCTTCCACTATTCGTGAAATAGACTTGAAAAACAAGGACTATTTCATGGCATCTGACAATGTATATGCGGTGGCAGAGGAAAACGGCTGGTGGAGCAAAAAAAGCGGCGAACCGTTCAGATTCGCATACGCCTACGCTCCTGATTCCCGTATGATGCTGGCCTGCCGTCGCCGCGAGTGGCGTGTGTTCGACCTATTGGCACCCTCGTTGAAACTGGATCCCAATGCCGAGAACTATCCTTTCTCGGTAAAACCGGACTCTTTGGTGACCTTAGAGGATATGGTTCGTGTTTTCCAGGATTATTATGAAGGAACAGAGTATGATATGCGGAAAAATATCACAGTAACCGATAAGGAAGGCAAAACTGTGATTTCCCCCTTGGCCAATCCTTTTATGAAATCTGATGAGCTGAAACTGCACAAAGTAAATGGCGGTTGGCATGACCGTGGCGAGCGTAATATCGCGGTGTGGTTTACGGTTTATGCCACTATTATCCAGTGCCGTAGCGACATGCCCGACGAGGTGGGTGCATTGTGCTGGTTTGCCCTCGATAATGTGGCCTCCTCGGTGTATGTGCCCATTTATGCCAATGTCACCGACCTGCCTTCAGAATACAAAACCTGTGGTCGCGAGACGGGCTTCAGCCGCAAAGCCGCATGGTGGGCTTTCAACCGCCTGGGCACCTTGGCTTCGCAACGATGGGGCGATATGCGACAGGTCATTGATAGAACATGGAAACCGCTCCAGAAGGAGTTTTTCGATAATCAGAAAAATATAGAAGACAAAGCACTGCTCTTGCTAAAAAACGGCCGTCGTGACGAAGCTTTGAAAATGTTGACCGATTATACGGATCGCTGCGGCCATAATGCTATTGAAACCGCATGGGACACAGGTGACTATATTTGGACGGTGTTTGACGGAGCGTGGTAATCAGTGGTTAGGTTACAGGTTACAGGGAATAGTGGTTAGGAGATAGTGGATAGATGCGGTGGAACCGCAGCAGTCGCATAGCCCGAAGGGCGAGGTAGTGACGTAAATTTAATTCATAATTCAATGACAGAAGAAGCATACATTCATGAAACCGCAGTGGTGGATGCACCGTGCAAGATAGGCAAGGGCACGAAGATTTGGCATTTCTGCCATCTGATGACGAATTGTGTGATAGGGGAGGAGTGCATTTTGGGACAGAATGTGTTTGTGGCTTCCGGGGTGACCATTGGCAATAGGGTGAAGATTCAGAATAATGTGTCTATCTACAAGGGGGTTACTTGCGAGGATGAGGTTTTTATCGGGCCATCGGCGGTATTTACCAATGTGGTGAATCCCAGAAGTGCGGTGGAGCGGAAAAACGAGTTTGCCCCAACGCTTATCGGCAAAGGCGCCACCATTGGAGCCAATGCCACCATTGTCTGCGGTCATAAGATTGGCCGCTATGCCTTTGTGGGTGCCGGTACTGTTGTTACTCGCAATGTGCTCGATTATGAGCTGGTGGTCGGAAATCCTGCCCAACATGCTGGCTGGATGAGCGAAAACGGCCAGAAGTTGCAGTTTGATGCCGAAGGTTTCGCCCTTTGTTCCGCCACAGGTGAAAAATATCAATTGGTTGATAATAAAGTAGTTAAATTATAAATGAAAACCCCGGCACTTCCAAAAATCCATGCAGTGTATGATTTCTTTCTGAAAGAAGGATTTCAGCATACGGTGCAAGAAATTGCCTTGGCAGTCAAGGTCACCCCTAAAACCTTGTTTAACCGCTATAACACCAAGGACAATATGGTATTGGAAGCCCGCAAATATTGGCATCAACAGATTCGTGAAAGACTATTTGAGAAAATTGAATATTGCAATAATGTGGTGGAGAAACTGGTCATACTCATTTGTGAATGTCATTATTGTTTGCAGCAAGAATCCAATTATTTTATGAAAGAGCTTGAGGATGCATTCACGTGTGAGGAAAATGCTTTCTGTACAAGCCTGAAAAAACTCCTGAAAGAGGGATTGGACCAAAACCTGCTGAATTCCGCTGTTAATCCGCAAGAATATGCAAAATTCTTCATGCATAATGTGTACTCTTATTTACCTCAACATTTGAATGCTGACACTTTTTTTAATTTGTTGTCACCGGTTATGCTTCCTGAAGCACAAGAGATTTATAATCAAATAGATATAAATAAAATTATTCATCAATAATTTATACTGCAATGAAAAAACTGTTTCTGTCTCTTATTCTTTTCTTTTTTGTTTTTTCTCTTTTCGCTCAAATCAATTATATCGATTTGGAAGGCATTTTCAAAGGGAAATACAGCTATGACAACATCAAAAATTTGTGCTGGCGACCGGAAACCAATCAATATGCGCAGATTGAAGACAATGCGTTGCTGTTGACCGACGCCAAGACAGGCAAAGAACAGACATTGCTTGCTAAATATCAGTTGGCCAAATTGTTGGATGAGGATTTGTCCCGTTTTCCCTCATTCAGTTGGATAGGAAAGGACAAACTCTATTTTCCAGCCTATGGCAAGGTGTTGGATTTGACAACCAATACAGTTAGTAAAATTGATATGGAGGATGTTTTCGATTATCAGTTGGAAAACTTCCTTTTCGTGGCGAAAAAAGATGGCTATGTGTATGTTCAAAGTATTTTGAATGATTATAAGCCGATTTTGCTTTGTCCTGACACAGGCAAGAATATTGTGTTTGGCGAGAGTGTACACCGCAGCGAATGGGGCATTAACGAGGGACAGTATTTTTCGCCGAAGGGCAATTATATCTGCTTCTATCGTATGGATGAGAGCATGGTGGAAGATTATCCTTTGGTGAATACCTCTACTCCAATAGCCACGGTAGAAACGATGAAATACCCCATGGCAGGACGCACCAGCCATGACGTGAAAGCCGGTATTTTCGATGTGAAAGCATCAGTGGCCAAAGGAAATGCTGTTTATCATTACATCAAAACTGACAAAGCTGATGGCGAATTTCTGACCAATATCACCTTCTCTCCCGATGAGAAATATCTGTATATCACACATTTGAACCGTGCACAGAATCATGCGAAACTAATAGAGTATGATTTGCTTACAGGTAATAAAAAGCGTGTGCTGATAGAAGAGAAAGACGAGCGTTATGTAGAGCCTCAGACTCGCCCTGTTTTCTTGAAAAACAACCGTTTTTTGTGGCAGACCCGCCGAGATGGTTGGAATCATATTTACTTATATGATTTGAATGCGGGTACCAACACCCTGCTTACCCAAGGCAATTGGGAGGTAAGCGAATTGATAGGTCTGGATCCGAAAGAGGAGAATATTTATTTCCTCGCATCTTTGGATAAGCCTGTGGATCAGTATGTTTGCAAGGTGAATATCAAGAGTAAAAAGGTGGAAAACCTCACTCCCGAATCGGGAACCCATACCCCGCGTTTTTCTTCGGACATGAGTTATTTTATCGATTATTTCACCAATTTGGAAACCCCGCGTAATATTTATCTGAAGAGCAGTAATGGCAAGATTTCCAAACTGTTGAAAGCCTCGAAAGACCCCTTTGCCGATTGCACCATGGGCAAGGCCTCTATTTTCAGCATCAAGAACAAAGCCGGCGATGACTTGTATTGCCGCATGATTCTGCCACCCAATATGGACAGAACAAAAAAATATCCATGTCTGATTTATGTCTATGGAGGTCCTCATTCCCAATTGGTTACGAATACATTTATGTCGGGCGGAACCTTTTTGTACTACATGGCACAGCAGGGTTATGTGATTTTCACGCTGGACAACCGCGGCACAGCCAACCGTGGCGCCGAATTTGAGAAATGCATCCATCGCCATTTGGGTGATTTGGAGGTGGAAGACCAGATGTGTGGTGTGGAATACCTGAAATCGTTGCCTTATATTGATGCCAAACGTATTGGCTTGGACGGCTGGAGTTATGGCGGTTTCATGACTTTGTCGCTGGTAACCCGCCATCCCGAGACATTCAAGGCGGCTTCTTGCGGTGGTCCTGTGGTGGATTGGAAATGGTATGAGGTGATGTATGGCGAACGCTATATGGACACCCCAGAGGAAAACCCTGATGGTTATGCCAATGCCAGCTTGCTCAACAAAATCAAGAATGTGAAATGCGATTTGTTGGTGATGCACGGCTGCCAGGATCATACTGTCGTTTGGCAGCAGTCTTTAGAGCTGATGAAAGAAGCTGTCAAAGCTGGTGTTGAGGTGGACTATTTCCCCTACACCATCCACGACCATAATGTGACGGGTATCGAAAGAGTGCATTTGTGGAACAAGATTGCCAAATTCCACGAGGAACACCTGAAATAATGTGCTAATGAGACAATGAGCTAATGTGCCAATTGAATTAGCAAATTAGTTAATTAGCAAATGTAATTTAAATTCCCCTTCTTTTAGAAGGGGTGCCCGTAGGGCGGGGTAGTGGCGTAAATATCACGTCGAAGACGTAAACACATTTGCTAATTAAATTAGCAAATGTGTTTATTTCTTCTTTTTGGTGAGCAGATTTTTGATATCGTTGAGCTTCATGAGGGCTTCGACGGGAGTGAGGCTGTTGATGTCGAGGTCGATAATCTGGTCTTTGATGTCCAGCAAAAGAGGGTCATCAAGGGCGATAAAGCTTAGCTGGTAGCCAGGTTCCTTCTTTTCCACCTTGATGGTTTCGTTGCCGCTACGGCTGGCCTCTAATTGTTTCAGCACTTCTTCGGCACGTTTCAGCACCGACTGGGGCATACCGGCCATGCGGGCCACATGAATACCGAAACTATGCTCACTGCCACCTTTTTCTAACTTTCTGAGGAACAATATTTTATTGTTAATTTCCTTGACGGAAACATGGAAATTCTTGATGCGGGGGAACTGCTCGGCCATGTCGTTGAGCTCGTGATAGTGGGTAGCAAAGAGCACCTTGGCACGATGGCGCGGGTTTTCGTGCAGAAATTCGGCAATGGACCAGGCAATAGATACACCGTCGTAAGTGCTGGTGCCACGGCCAATTTCATCCAGCAGTATCAGACTACGGTTGGACACATTGTTCAGAATGTTGGCGGTCTCGTTCATTTCCACCATAAAAGTGGATTCGCCAGTGGAAATGTTATCGGAGGCACCCACCCTGGTGAAAACTTTATCCACAATGCCGATTTCCGCCTTTTCCGCGGGGACAAAGCAACCCATCTGGGCCATCAGCACAATCAAGGCCGTTTGACGCAGCAGCGCCGATTTACCCGACATATTAGGACCTGTGATGATGATGATTTGCTGGTGCTCATTGTCTAAATAGACATCATTGGCAATGTATTTCTCGCCTGGGGGCAGTTGTTTTTCGATGACAGGATGGCGGCCATTTTTTATGTTGATGGCCGTGGATTCATTAACTATCGGGCGGGTGTAGTTGTTTTCCACCGACACAGCGGCAAAGCACAGCAAAACATCCAAGCGGGCGGTCAGACGGGCATCCAACTGTATCATGGGAATATAATCCATCAGTCCCAAAACAAAATCATTGAACAGGCGTGTTTCAATTTCAAGAATTTTGTCTTCTGCCCCTAAAATTTTGTCCTCCAGTTCTTTAAGTTCCGGAGTGATATATCTTTCCCCATTGGTCAGGGTCTGTTTACGAATCCATTCTTCCGGTACTTTTGACTTATGGGCATTGGTCACCTCCAAATAATAGCCAAAGACATTGTTGAAGCCTATTTTCAAGGAGGGGATGCCTGTTCTTTCCGATTCACGCCGTTGAATGTCGGCCAGAATCTGTTTGCTGTTGGTAGCCAATGAAGAGAGAGTGTCCAATTCAGCATCCACACCTTTGGCAAAGACTCTTCCCTTGTTAACGGCCACTGGCGGGTCTTCGACAATTTCTTTCTCGATGCGTTCGCACACACTGAGGCAGGGGTTCAGCTGCTCACCGATTTTTTTCAGCGAGGCCAAATCGGTTTGGCTGCAGTAGTTCTTGACTTTCTCTATGGCCCGTAAGGCGCGTGCCAATTGAACCACTTCACGGGGAGAAATTTTGCTGGTGGCGATTTTGGAAACTAAGCGTTCCACATCTCCCATCTCGCGCAAACAATGCTTGATGTTTTCGCCAAGTTCTTCATTATCAATAAAATACTTAACAGCCGAAAGGCGTTCTTCAATCATTACTTTCTCCTTGAGCGGCAGCACCATCCATTTTTTCAGCATACGCGCCCCCATAGGAGTGAGGGTTTTGTCGATAATCTGCAGCAAGGTCACCGCGTTGTCGTTGGGGGAGTGTATCAGCTCTAAATTACGTACCGTAAAACGGTCTAACCACACATACAGCTCTTCTTCAATCCGGTTTAATTTATTGATATGCTGAATTTTGTGGTTTTGAGTTTCGTACAGGTAATGCAAGGCGGCTCCAGCGGCGATAATGCCGTATTCCAGTGTGTCAACGCCAAAGCCCTTCAGCGAAGTGGTTTGGAAATGCTTGGTCAGCAAATCCATGGCGTAATCGGTGGTAAACACCCAATCGTCGAAACCTGTCAGCAGGACTTTGTCGCCAAACTTTTCTTTAAAGGCTGTGGTTCTGTTTTTCTGGATGACAATCTCAGAAGGTTTGAAATTCTGCAGGAGTTTGTCGATATAACTTTCGTTTCCTTCGGCCAAATAAAACTCACCGGTGGAAATATCCACGAAAGAAATTCCTATTTTATTGTCGGTAAGATGGATACCTGCCAAAAAATTGTTTTCTTTTTGCTCCAGCACCTTGTCGTTGGTGGAGACACCGGGAGTGACCAATTCGGTGATACCGCGTTTGACGATGGTTTTGGCAAGTTTAGGGTCTTCCAATTGTTCGCATATAGCCACGCGCAAGCCAGCGCGCACCAGTTTGGGCAGGTATGTGTCGATGGCATGGTGGGGAAAGCCAGCCATATCTATGGCGGGCGATGCCCCGTTGGACTTCTTGGTCAACACAATGCCGAGAATCTGCGATGCCCTCAGTGCGTCATCGCCGTAAGCCTCATAGAAGTCACCCACACGCATCAGGAGCAGGGCATCGGGATGCTGCGCCTTGAATTGGTTATATTGCTTGATTAGAGGGGTTTCCGCCGTCTTTGCCATGTCCAACAATTTTTGGGCAAAAATACAAAAAATGTGCTAATGTGCCAATGTGCCAATGTGCCAAAGAAAAATTTTTGTGAGACGGGCTAATTACAGAATGGTTATAGTTTTTAAATAGCAAATGTGCAGATTGGTCAGTTGAATCTATCGTTTAATGTGTGAATTGAATAGCAAATACGTTAATTCAAGAAATTTGTGTAAATTTGCCGTATGAAAAACGTGGAAAAACGATTCTATATATTCCTGCTGATATGGCTGTGTGTGGATTTTGTCCAGGCCATCTTCACCAATATCCATGCGGACGAGGCGTACTATGCCTTGTATGGGCAGTTTTTGGCTTGGGGCTATTATGACCATCCGCCTATGGTGGCCTTGCTGACCTATCTCAGTCATTTCTTTGATATAGGCAATTTGTCCGTACGTTTCTGCACGGTGTTGCTTCATGCCGCCACCTTGCTGTTAGTATGGAAAACCATCCATGATGAAAAGGCTTCCATACGGGATGTCAACGAGTTTTTCCTCTTGGCCTCTTCGCTGTTCATGTTCGTGCTGTATGGTTTTGTCACAACTCCCGATGCACCTTTGCTGTTTTTTGTGGCTTTGTTTTTCTTCCTGTATAAGAGATATTTATCGAATCCGTCTCTACCGTTGGCCTTGTTGATAGGTGTCTGCATGGCGGGTATGATGTACAGCAAATACATGGCTGTGCTGGTGATAGCTTTTGTGCTGTTGTCGAACTTGAAATTACTGAAAGACTGGCGTTTATGGCTTGCTGTTGTATGTGCGGTGGCACTTTTTGTTCCACATATTTTATGGCAGTTCAACAATGATTTTCCAAGCCTGAAATATCATTTACTTCTCCGGAAAGACACGTTTTCGTGGGCTTATCCCTTGGAATACCTGCCGAATCAACTGTTGGTTTTCAATCCAGTTTGTTTTGGCTTGGCCCTGTATTTTTGTTGGAAGAGCATACGCAATGCATTTAAGGGAAGAGACGCACAGCCGTCCATCTCAACAATACCCACAAAGGCGTGTGTGTCTGCAAGATTTACACGGGCGTGTGTTTTTACCTGTATCGGTTTTGTCTTTTTTTTCTGGCTGATGACCATCAATGGTCATGCCGAACCGCATTGGACGATAGCCATTTCTATCCCTATGTTGTATCTCTTGTATTATCAAACTCGTGAGGAAAAATGGCGTAAACGACTGATGTACTTTGTTTTACCTTTTTCTGTATTGGTGCTGATGGTCAGAGTGGCGCTTTGTACGCCTTTTGTGCCTGAAGTTACAGGTTTCGGCGATAGGAAGCAACAAATGAAAGATATTCATGAGCTTTGTGGGCATACGCCAGTGGTCTTTTATGGTTCGTTCCAAAATCCGTCATTATATCGTTATTTCACGCATGAAAATGCGGTGGCACTCAGTTCTTTGTATAATCGCCCCACACAGTATGATATTTTGCAGCTTGACAAGGAATGGCAGGGAAAGGAAGTTTTTGTTGTTTCCTCCAATGATTTTCTGAATTGCCAAAAAATGGAGAATTATGAATTGTATTACAACAAGATACATCATTTTCAAGGAACCAATAGAATAGAAGTTGAAATAGCAAAACAGGCAATAGAAAGAGATTCCGTAGTTTTGGATGTCATTTTCCGGAACAATTATGCCGAGCCTTTTGTTTTTGCGCATCCGGAGTGTCCGGTGCTGGTGTTTGCGGCCCATGTCCAGGAAGAGGGTTATATGTTTGAACGTTGTGACAATATAGGCATACAGAAAATTCCGGCCAACGGCAGCGCTTCCGCCTGTTTGCGTTTTCCCTGGCATTCCGGCATGCCCATAGCCATTTGTTTGTCCAATCATTTGAATTTGTCGGTGAACAGTGGCGTTGTTGAGGTCAAGTAATATTGTTTAGTAACTTTCCTTTTTTTTTCAGATGCACGCATCGCGTACCTACAAAAAATTCATACGTCAGTGTGTAATTCGAGGATTTTATGTAACTTTGCCAAAAATTATGGAAGAATGAAAAAAAGTGTATTCTTTTTGTTGATAATGTCACTATTTGTGACGAATAATGCTTTTTCTTCAGGTTTTAATGAAGAAATCAATATTGACCAATTGGAGCAACTGGCAAAAAAGGAGAAGGTGAAAAAAGAGAAACAGCCGAAAGACAGCATCCGGAGAGGCTGGACTTTTGGTGTTCTGCCAAGTATAGCGTACGATGCCGATAAGGGTTTTCAGGGTGGTTTATTGGGCCAAGTTTTCTTTTTTGGTGATGGCAGCACATATCCCGAGTACCTTCACGCTTTCAGTGCTGAGGTGTCCTATACCACCAAGCATTGCGGCATTTTCCGTTTTAATTATGACTCTAAACATCTGATTCCCAACCACCGCTTGACGGTTGACATCTCTTATTTGCCGGATGCCATTTGTGATTTTTATGGTTTCAACGGTTATCAGACCGTGTTGAACAGGGAGTGGATAAACAAGAAAAAATTTCCGGACAGTTATGTGAGTAGGGCTTTTTACCGCAGCAGAAGGGATATTTTGCGTATTGCCGCCGATTTTTCTGGCAATATATCAGGAAACTGGTACTGGAATGCCGGTTTGGGTGTTTATTGGTTCAATATCGGCAGCGTTAATTTAGCCATGATTAATAAAGGGAAAAAAGAGGAAAACAAGTTGCCGGAAGGAGTGGAAGGCATGTACGAAAAGTACATCAGATGGGGCATTTTGGATGCCAATGAGGCCAAGGGTGGCTGGCATCCCTACCTCCGAGCTGGCGTCACTTACGACACCCGTGACCGCCAGCAGAACCCCAACAGGGGAATTTATGCCGACGCTTTTCTTACCTATACCGCCGCTTTTGGAGCATTGAAAGCTTATAATAATCTGAAATTCAATTTTGATTTCAGACATTATGTTCCTGTGTATAAGGATCGTGTGCTTTTCGCCTATCGTCTTTCCTTGCAGCTGACAACAGCCGGAAAAAGTCCTTTCTACCAGAACAATATCTGGAACACCCTGTTCATCCAGCGTGTGACTTACGAGGTGATGGGTGGCGGTAATACCACCCGCGGCATAGCCCGTCATCGGGGCACAACCAATGGCTTTGCCTTCGCCAATGTGGAATTCCGTTTCAAGTTGTGCAAATTTGCCATCAAGAAAGAGCAGTTTTATATCGGTTTGAATCCATTCTTCGATGGTGCCATCCTATTGCAACCCTACAAATTGAACGAAGAGGAGATAATCAGGAATATAGAAATGAATGACCCCAACTTTAACATAGCGGATTTGGATCAATACCTGATTTTTGACAAACCCCAGATTTACCGCCCGCATTTGTCGGCTGGTTTGGGACTGAAGATTGCCATGAACGACAATTTTGTGCTGTCGGTGGACTGGGCTGTTCCTTTCGACAAGAGGGACAACTCCAATCAGTTCTCAAACTTCTATGTGAAAATGAATTACATGTTCTAATTCGTTGAAAAAGACATTCCATGGACGAAGAAAATAATGTTCTGCTCAAGAGGTACGACCGCTTTTTGGCGGACTCTATGCACACCTTGAAAAATTTGATTTCGCCTATCAGTGCATACGTGGAAATGTTGCAGTCGGGTCTTGTCGGGGAACAAAAAGCGGGTGAGATTAACGAGAAAATAGGGTTGTGCGCCAACACTGCGACACAGCTTTGCACGAGTTTGATGAATATTTTCCGTGTCAGGGGCGAATTGATTGATTTTCGGGCAGAAAAGGTCAATCCTTATCAAATTTTGCAGGAATATATTTTCATGATGGAAAGTAATCTGCAACTCAAGCATATTACAGTGGAAAATCTGCTTGACCCATCGGTTTTTCTCTGGTGTAATGCCAATATGTTATCTTCAGTTTTCACGAATTTGATAACCAATGCCGTCAAATTCTCGCACGAGAACGGCACAATTACGGTGTTTGGAGAGCAGGTGGAACAAGAGCGTTTCGTTATCCGTGTGAAAGACGAGGGTGTGGGTATTGATGAAGCGAAAATTGAGGAAAAATTACGCAACAAAACGGATTATTTCACCAAAGGGACCATGAATGAGTCGGGAACAGGACTGGGTTTGTTGCTGGTGCAGGCTATCCTGGAGAAAAATGACGGCAGCTTGAGAGCTTATAACAATAAAGACAAAGGAGCCACGTTTGAATTCACGTTACCTTTGTATAAAGAAAAATAGCGATATGAAATTGTTGGTTGTATTGCCCCGTTTCCCTTATCCCCTCGAAAAAGGAGACAAGTTGCGTGCTTACCACCAGCTTCGGGTTTTGTCGCAACAACATGAAATATACTTGTTCGCATTGAGCGACAAGGAAGTTCCGGCTGCGTCTATGGAGGCGTTGAAGCCGTTTTGCAAAGATATCAGGGTGGGAAAACTCAACATCTTCACAAAACTGTGGAACAGTATGCTGGCTTTATTCAAAGGTTGGCCGATACAATGCGGGTATTTTTTCAGAAAAAAGGCAAAGAAAGACCTGTGGCGCTTTGCTGATGAGCTTAACCCTGATGCCGTTTATGTCCAAATGGTAAGGACTGTTCCATACGTTCAGGATTTGAAAGGAGAGAAAACAATTGATTATCAAGATGTTTTGTCTCAAGGTATGTTGCGGAGAGCTCAACGGGCACCATTTTGGCAAAAGCCTTTTTTTACGTTTGAGTCCCGACGTCTGCAACGCTATGAGGCGGAGGTTTTTCCTTTTTTTCAACATCATACTATTATCACTGAAGTGGATCGGGATTTGATGCCGGTAAAGGAGAAGGACAAGATACAGGTGGTGGGCAATGGTGTTGATTTCGAGCTTTTCAAGTATGCAGGTCAAGCCAAAAAGTATGACTTGATTTTTGTCGGCAATATGGCATACGCACCTAATGTGGATGCAGCGGAATATATTGTGCGACAGGTACTTCCGAAGTTGTTGCCCCAGTTTCCACATCTACGGTTAGTCTTGTGCGGAGCCAATCCCACTAAACGGGTACAAGTATTGCGGGGACCGCATGTGGAGGTGACTGGCTGGGTTGAATCGATGGCGGAATATTACGCTCAATCACGGGTTTTTATTGCCCCGATGCGTCTGGGTACGGGTTTGCAGAACAAGCTGCTGGAGGCTATGGCCACAGAGTTGCCGTGTGTCACCTCTCCCTTGGCGGCAAAACCGTTAAAAAATGCTGAATATCAAAAAGATATATTGGTATGTGAGACTCCTGATGAGTATGCCGCGGCCATTTCCCGACTTCTCACCGACCAGGAGTTTTATGATGTTCTTTCACAAAATGCTTACCGTTTTGTAAAAGAACAGTACAGTTGGGAATCCATGCTGCCGCTTATTTGATGTTTTTTTTGTTTTTTCTTTTCAAGTCGAAATTTTAATTTCAATAAAAAGAAGTGAATGTATGAATTTCGAAACTTGTTTCAGAAAATCATACATTTGCTTCTTTACTTGAAAAGTGTTTTAATGTTTTTGTAAAAAATAAAGAGGAGAATTAAAGAAATTCCTGTATTTTTGCAAGATAAAACATCTTCGAAGATACCGAAAATAATGACCACTGCACGAGAAACCTTCAACGACCGCCCAGTATATAGCCTGTCGGAAATCACCGGCAGCATCAAATCTGTCATTAACAAAACCTATACCCGTGCATATTATGTCAAGGCTGAAATGATCAGGCTGAACAAGTACCCCCACTCGGGTCATTGTTATCCTGAACTTGTTGAAAAAGAAGGAGATAAGATAGTTACCCAAATGCGGGCGGTAATATGGAAAACGCAGGTGGACGCCATTAACGAGAAATTCCGGAAAATAACCGGAGAAGAACTCAAAGACAATATCAGTATTTTATGTTTAGCTACCATTGAATTCAGTCCACAATACGGCTTAGCCCTTTATATTCAGGATATTGAGCCAAGTTATACCCTGGGCGAACTGATGAGGAACAAGCTGGCTGTCATTGCCCGACTGAAAAAGGAGGGTGTTTTTGAAGCCAACAAGAGCCTGCAATTACCACTACTGCCCAAGCGCATTGCGGTTATTTCGGTGGAGACCAGCAAGGGATATAGCGATTTTATGGTTACTCTGCAAGAGAACAACTGGAATTACTGTTTTGAGTGCGAACTGTTTCCTTCCATCTTGCAAGGAGACAAGGCTATCAGCACCATTACTGCGCAGTTAGAGGTTATAGCTAAAAGACAGCAGGATTTCGACTGTGTGGTCATCATCCGCGGTGGTGGAGGTGATGTGGGACTTAGCTGCTACGACGACTATGGTTTGGCACACAAAGTGGCCACTTTCCCTCTTCCGGTGATTTCGGGCATAGGCCATTCCACCAACGAAAGTGTTACCGACATGGTGTCGTACGCCAACAAAATAACCCCTACCGAGGTGGCCTATTTCCTAATCCAGCAATTTCATAATTTTGCTATCCAGGTAGAGGAAGCCCAAGACAAGTTGGTAAGATATGTGGAAGGAGTTTTTGTGCAAGAAAATCATAAGATTGAACAAATAGAGCATACTTATCGTTTGGTGGCCACCAAATTACTCACTAAGGAAAAAAGCCGTCTTGAGCAAATAGAGCATGGCTACAAATTGATGTCCACTCATGTGCTCACCCAAGAAAAAAATAGCTTGGAGAACCTGTGTAAAATGATGCAATTATCCATAAATCAATTGATTATAATAAAGAACAAAGAATTGGATAGTTTGGAAGAGAAAATAAAACTGCTACATCCTGAACAGGTGCTGAAGCGAGGTTATAGTATTACCCGACTAAATGGTAAGGCATTGACCGATGCTTCTGTTGTACAAGCTGGTGATACATTAACTACCATTTTGTATCATGGGGAAATAAAATCGAGAATAGAATAAGTTTGTTGTCAATATTTATAAGTGGCGAAAGATGTTAGCCTTCATAAAATGACTAAAAAAATAAAAATTATGCCTAAAATACTGATTGTTGACCGTGTCTTGCCCATGCTATCGGAGCAGTTGGCTGTCCATGGTTTTGAATGTGTGACCAACAGGGAACTGACTCATGACGATTTTGTGGCTTTGTCTGATGAATACGTTGGACTGATTATCCGTAACCGCTTCACGATGGATGAAAAAGCCATTGATTCCAAGCCGCATTTGCGCTTTGTGGTACGCATTGGTTCAGGTATGGAAAATATTGATACTCAGTATGCTGAAAGCAAAGGTGTGGAATGTATCAGCACCCCGGAGGGCAATGCCAATGCGGTGGCGGAGCTGTGCCTGACCTTCCTCTTGACAGCCTTGCGGCATGTAGCCAATGCCGACCGGGAAGTGCGGCAGGGAGCATGGTTGCGCGAAAAAAACAAAGGTACCGAGTTAGCCTCACAAACCGTGGGCATTATCGGTTATGGCCATACGGGACCAGCCTTTGCCAAGTTGCTTAAAGCCTTGGGTTGCAGGGTTTTGTGCTATGATCGTTACCGCCACAATTATGGGGATGAAAATGCGGAAGAGGTAAGTTTGGAGGAGCTTTTCAAGCAGTGTAATGTCATCTCCTTGCATGTAAATTATCTTCCTGAAAATCATTATTTTATCAACAAGAAACTCATCGACCAGATTAAACATCCCTTTATTTTTATCAACACCTCAAGGGGTTGGGCGGTGAACACGCAGGATGTGCTGACTGCTATCAAAGAAGGCAAGATTCAATATGCCTGTTTTGATGTTTTGGAATATGAGTCGTCGCGTCTCCAGATACCTCCGAAGGAAGAATGGGATATGACGTTGCGAGAATTGGCGGAAACCGATTGCGTGCTTCTCACTCCCCATGTGGGCGGCCAGACTTACGAGTCCGAGCGGAGACATGCGGAAATTGCCGTGAAAAAAATAATAGCTGTATGCAGTGAGGAGTGAGGCGAGGTAGGTTAGGAGGATTATAGGATGAAAGTGTTAGGAAGGTTATAGGATTAAAGGATTACAGGATTACAAGATGATGATTTTGAATTATTAACTATTAACTATTAATTGTTAATTATCAATTACACAGCAACTTCCGCTTTGATGTGCGGGTCGGGATTGTAGTTTTCCAAAGTAAAGTCTTCGTACTGGAAATCGAAGATAGACTTCACTGCTGGGTTGATACGCATAATAGGCAGCTGTTTTGGGGTACGTGTAAGCTGTAATTTGGCCTGTTCCACATGGTTGGAATAAATATGGGCATCGCCGAAGGTATGAACAAACTCCTTGGCCTTGAGTCCGCAAACTTGTGCCACCATCATCAGGAGCAGCGAGTAGGAGGCAATGTTGAAAGGCACACCCAGAAAGACATCCGCGCTGCGCTGGTACAGCTGGCAGGAAATCTCACCATTGTTGACGTAGAACTGGAAGAGCACATGGCAGGGAGGCAGGGCCATTTTAGGCACCTCGCCCACATTCCAGGCACAGACCATCAGCCGGCGCGAGTCGGGATTGGTTTTGATTTGCTCGATGAGCTCTGAAATTTGATCCACGGCATGGCCATCGGCGGTAGCCCAGGAGCGCCATTGTTTGCCATATACGGGGCCCAGGTCGCCATTTTCATCGGCCCACTCGTCCCAGATGGAGACGCCATGGTCTTTTAGGTATTTGATGTTGGTGTCGCCTTTCAGAAACCACAGCAGTTCGTAAATGATGGAGCGCAGGTGCAGTTTTTTGGTGGTCAGCACGGGGAAGCCGTCGGCCAGGTTGAAGCGCATTTGGTGTCCGAAAACACTGTAAGTTCCAGTGCCGGTGCGGTCGCTCTTGTAGCTCCCTTCTGTCAGAATTCGTTGTAAAAGGTCAAGGTATTGTTGCATAGAAAATGAAATAATAGAATGCAAAAATACAATTTAATTAGCAAATGTGCAAATTAGTTAATGTGTAAATGTGTATAATTCGGGAAATTTGTGTAAATTTGCATCAGTAATTAAGTGAAAAAAATGAGAGTTATTATCAAAGCTGATTATAATGGTATGTCCGCTTGGGCAGCACAACACATTGTGGAGCGTATCAATGCCTTTCAACCCACAGAGAATAAACCTTTTATCCTGGGTTTACCTACTGGTTCAACACCCATTGGAACCTATAAGGAACTCATTCATTTGAACAAAAAAGGAAAGGTTTCTTTTCGTCATGTGGTGACCTTCAACATGGATGAGTATGTGAAAATTCCCGAAAATCATCCAGAGAGTTATCATTCCTTTATGTGGAATAATTTCTTTAATCATATTGATATTCAGAAAGATAATGTCAATATCTTGAATGGAAACGCAGAAGATTTGGAAACGGAGTGCAAGCGTTATGAGGACAAAATCAAATCATACGGCGGTATAGACCTTTTTATGGGCGGCATTGGTCCTGATGGCCATATTGCCTTCAACGAGCCAGGTTCATCATTGACTTCTCGTACTCGTGTCAAAACTCTAACCATGGACACAGTGATTGCTAATTCCCGCTTCTTTGAAAATGACATCAACAAAGTGCCCAAGACAGCTTTGACGGTAGGTGTGGGCACTGTGATGGACAGTCGCGAAGTGATGATTTTGGCCAATGGTCATGGCAAAGCCCGTGCTTTGGCGCAGGCTATCGAAGGTGGAATAAGTCAGATGTGCACGGTATCCGTCTTGCAGATGCACCCTAAGGGTATTATCGTTTGCGATGATGCCGCCTGTGATGAGCTGACATACGGAACGGTGAAGTACTTCAAGGATATAGAAAGACTATAAGTTTGTGGTTTACAGTAAACAGAAAAACAGACATGCAAACAACCAAAATCTGTGTAATCGGCCTTGGCTATGTGGGGCTTCCTTTGGCAAGGCTTTTTTCAACCAAATATCCTACGCTTGGTTTCGATATGAATCAGACCCGTGTAGATGCTTTGATGAGCGGTCATGATGCCACACTAGAGGTGGATGATGCTCTTTTGCAGGATGCCATCCATAACCACGGCTTCAAGTGCACCACTAAGTTGGAAGACATCAAAGAATGCAATTTTTACATTGTAGCGGTACCCACCCCTGTCGATGAAAATAATCGTCCGAATTTGATTCCTCTCAAAAGGGCTTCTGAAACAGTAGGTTCGGTTATTTCCAAAGGAGATATTGTAGTGTATGAGTCAACGGTATATCCAGGTGTGACTGAAGAGGAGTGTATTCCTGTGGTAGAAAAAGTGAGTGGATTAAAGTTCAATATAGATTTTTATGCAGGTTATAGTCCTGAGCGTATTAATCCTGGCGACAAGTTGCATACGGTTGAGAAAATCAAAAAAGTGACCAGCGGTTCCACACCGGAGATTGCTGATGTGGTGGACCAGATTTATAATTCGGTATTGGTTAATGGAACTCACAAAGCGCCGAGCATCAAGGTGGCGGAAGCCTCCAAGATTATTGAAAACTCACAGCGAGATGTGAATATAGCTTTTATGAATGAGCTGGCTAAAATTTTCAATGCCATGGGTATAGACACTCAGGATGTGATAGAAGCAGCTTCCAGCAAGTGGAATTTTATCCGCATGAGTCCTGGGCTTGTGGGAGGTCACTGTATAGGTGTTGATCCTTATTACTTGATTCAGAAAGCACAGGTTTATGGAGTTTTACCGCGCATTATGCATGCTGCCCGTCGATTGAATGACGGTATGGGGGCATACGTGGCAAACCAAACTATAAAGTGTATGAACAAGAAGGGAATTTTGGTGAAAGACGCTAAAATTCTGATATTGGGCATCACTTTCAAGGAAAATTGTCCTGACATCCGTAATACGAAAGTGGTGGACATATATCATACGTTGACAGAATATACATCTAACATCACCATCTATGATCCGTGGGCAAATCCGGAACAGGTGAA
>CACXXY010000006.1 GCA_902771655.1 uncultured Bacteroidota bacterium
GGGCAGCATTGTTTTTGCCTCTGTTGACAAGGACTTCCGTTGGGATGGGAGAGTGCGTGGACAGCTTCTGCAAAATGTGATATACACCTACGTGATGACCTACATCAATCAGGAAAATCAGCCTGTACAGAAGAAAGGGACAATACTGGTGCTATAAATTAGCAAATTAGTTAATGTGCTAATTAGTTAATTATTTAGTGTAATAGCTAGATGATTTTTTGCGACTGCGGGACGCAGTCGCTTACATTAATTCATTTGCTAATTAACCAATTCGCTAATTCGATTTTTGGCGACTGCGGGACGCAGTCGCTTACATTGATCCATTTGCTAATTAACTAATTTGCAAATTATTTTCTGTATTTTTGTCACAAAATAGCCAGCTTCTTCGACTTATAGAAAAACACGTCTGTTTTGGATCAGTTTGAAAGCACATATCACCAGTATTATCCTATGCTTTGGGCAGTAGCCATGAAGCTTTTGGCAGATGAGGATGCCGTTGCCGATGTGCTGCAGGACGTTTTTGAGGCCTACTTCAGCCAAAGTCAGAAAAGCCCAATCCGTCAGCCTAAGAGTTGGTTGCTTCGGGTTGCTTTGAATAAGTGTGCTGATAATGCAGCTTATAACAAGCGTCTTACAGATATGTCGGCCTTGAATACGTTTGAAGATGAGACCGGAACCCCTGATGCCAAGTATGATGATCGCAAGATGATTCAGCAGGCGTTGTCGCAGCTACCTCCCAAAGAGCGTCAGCTGGCGGTGCTTTACAGTGAGGGATTTTCTTACAAGGAAATGTCGGAGATTGTGGACATCCGTTTTTCTTCGGTGGGCAAAACTTTATCCAGAGTAATCAATAAATTGTATGACATATTAAAATCCAATGGCTATGAAACATTTGAGAGATAGTGAGATACAGGCCTTCATAGATGGGGAGTTGTCTCCTCGTCAAGCCAATAGGGTGGAGCAGCATTTGCAACAATGCCCCGCTTGTGCCGCCCGTGTGGAGGAGCAGCGTGCCCGCATTCAACTGGTGCGTTCGGCTTGGGGCTCGCTTTCTTGTCCCGAAATCAAACCCTTGCGTTTCCCGACACAGACCATAAGGGCTAATCAGAATACAGCCTCCATATCACCACTGAATCGTAACAGATGGCTCAGAATAGCTTCCTCTGTCGCCGCGGTTATGGTATTGGTTCTGGCCATCGCCCTTGTAATCCGTCAAAATACGATGGGTGAAATCACAAACATGACTGGCAATCAGATTATTGTCCGTTATGAGATTGAGGATGAATTCGATGCCAACCGCCCTGTCACCGAGCAGAATTATATTTTCAGAGTTTATCAACAATAAATCAATACAATCATGAAAAAGCACATTTTTATCGGAATTGTCTTCATGGCGGCAATAGTATTCTTTCAAGCTAAAGGATATTCGCAGAGTCTGTTGAATATATACAAAAACGGTGCGGTGAAATTGGTTCCCGAAACTAATTATGCACAAAATAATGATTGGAATCAAGTATTCCGTTCCTACTATGATAAAATGTATGATACATATATCGGTAAAAGAAAATATGTTACGGTACTGTCAGACGGCTCCGTGGTGGTCAGTCATTCTTATACAGATTATTATACATTATTCGATAAAGACGGGAATTTTGTGCGTGAGTTCAGTATAAATACCGGAAAGAATAAGAAGCTGCAGAAACCCATTGCAGGAGCATTGAATGACAAGGTTTTGTACACGAAGGCAGATAATTTGGGTAAGATTCATTTTATTGATTTGCAAGGAAATATCAAGAAAATAGTGACTGTTAAATATAGTGTTTATGATATTCTTCCTCTTCCAGGCGATCGCTTGTTAGTAACGGGTTTTGTGGTGGGGAAAAAGTGTAGGGATATTGTGTCTATTGTGGATTATAATACTGGCGATCAGAAAGTTATATATAGTTACTGGTGGGTAGATGGCAGATATACAGCATCATCGACAGGTGAGGATGTACCCTTCTTCTATAGAAAAAAATTAGAGAATGGCAGTGAATTTATGATTGGCTATCATCCAGCAGATGCGGTAATGCCAGTTGGACTTAGACAGTCAACCATAAGAGTACGCATTGCGATTGTCAAACAAAAAATTGTTGTGGCTGCCCCCTCTGTTAATCAAATAATTACATACGATTTGAATGGTGCTGAATTAAGCAGGATGAGTATTCCTTTTGGCAAGAAAGAAGTGTCGGTGGAAGAACAGAAGGAAATATTACGGAAACAGATCGAAAGCACAAAAAACAATACAGAACCCTCTATCGTCCCGAATGTTTCAATGAATGTTGAAACAGAAGAATACAAAAAGGTAATCATGCCGGAGTTGGTGAAGAAAATGGAGAAAGACATGGCCTTGATTACCGAACCCGTGAAGCTGCCAGTATTTACCACGGTCATCAAAGATTCGGAGGACAACCTGTTGTTCTTCGAGATTCCGGAAACAAAGGGTGGCAACAAGTTCAATGTGTGGGTGTATCAGGATGGGGGCGAATTCGTATGTCAAAGTAGTTTTGTGTGCGATGATTACGATTTGGTCATCAATGCCGACCGGATGGCGTTTCACAATGGCTATCTGTACAGCGTTCAAGACAAAAAAGGCGCAAAGGGTATCCCCATGCGCCTGGTGAAATTCAGGTTGTCTAAATAATAAAAGTTGTTTACAGCAGTTCCACGCTACGTTTCACGAAGTCGCTGAGTTTCTCGCCCGTCAGAATATTCTGCGACAGCATAGCCAAGTCAATGAGCTGTTTAGTCAGCGCCACCTTCTTTTCCTCATCGGTTTCACCCAAAATACGAGCGGCAAGAGGGTGGTTGCCGTTTACCACCAAGTTGTAGTGCTCGAAATTGCCGAAGCTGGGCTGGCCCGAAATCTTGCTCATATCCTGGTAACGGCGCATGAACTCGTTCTGGGTGATCATCACCGGCAGGTCGCTTTCACTGAGGCTCTCCACCTGCACGGTGAATTTCTCTTTCTCTACATTGCCTTCGAACAAACCTTTCAGCTTTTCGCTCTCCTCGCTCGACAGTTTTGACGGATGGGCATCCTCTTTCTCAATCAGTTTGTCGATAATGTCGGCATCCACACGGGTGAAGCGGCTCTTTTCAAGTTTCTGCTCTAGCATATTGATGAAATGTGTATCCAGGAAGCCGTCCATCAGCAACACATCATAACCGTTCTCTTTGGCGGAAGAAATGTACAGGTGCTGGGTGTTAACATCTGAGGCATAGAGATATACGAGCGTGTCATTCTTGTCTTTCTGCAGGGTCTCGATCTTGGTTTTGTATTCATCCAAGGTGAAATATTTACCGTCGGTGTTCTTCAGCAGGAAGAACTTCTGGGCTTTCTCGTAGAATTTCTCATCGGTAATGGAACCATATTCGATAAACACCTTGATATCATCCCATTTCTTCTCGAAATCCTCGCGGTCATTCTTGAACATCTCCTCCAGTTTTTCGGCCACTTTTTTGGTAATATGGTTGGAGATTTTCTTCACGTTGGCATCGGACTGCAGATAAGAACGGGATACATTCAAAGGAATATCGGGGGAGTCAATCACACCATGCAGCAGCATCATGAATTCAGGGATGATACCGTCGAGCTGGTCGGTGATAAACACCTGGTTACAATATAGTTGCACTTTGTTCTTCTGTAACTCAAACTGGTTTTTCACCTTCGGGAAATACAGCACACCTGTGAGGTTAAAGGGGTAATCCACATTCAGGTGAATCTGGAACAATGGTTCCTCAAACACCATGGGGTAGAGCTCATGGTAGAATTTCTTGTAATCCTCGTCGGTCAGTGCCGAGGGTTGCTGTTTCCATATCGGGTTGGTATTGTTGATGATACGGGGCACTTCCACCTCTTCTTCTTTGTCTTTGCCCTCGGGTTTCTCCCATTTCTTCTCCATACCGCAACGGATAGGTACTGGCAGGAAGCGGCAGTACTTGTGTAACAAGCCCACGATACGGTTCTCTTCCAAGAATTCGGCAGAGTCGTCGGCGATATGCAGGATGATTTCTGTGCCACGGTCGGCCTTGTCGATGTGTTTCAGGGTGTATTCTGTAGAGCCGTCGCAGGTCCAGTGCACAGCGGGCGTATCGTCTTGGTACGACTTGGTCTTGATTTCTACCAAGTTGGAAACCATGAAGGCAGAATAGAAACCCAGTCCGAAGTGGCCGATGATGTTGGCAGCGTCGGTGCCTTTGTATTTCTCCACAAACTCCTCGGCGCTGGAGAAAGCGATTTGGTTGATGTATTTCTTCACTTCCTCCTCGGTCATACCGATGCCGTGGTCGATAACCGTAAGTGTTTTGGCGTCTTTGTCCACCTTTACCTCAATGGTCATATCACCCAGTTCCACATTGGCTTTGCCGAGGCTTACCAAGGTTTTCATCTTCTGCGAAGCGTCTATAGCGTTGGAAATCAATTCTCTGAGGAATATTTCCTGGTCTGAATACAAAAACTTTTTGATAACGGGGAAAATGTTTTCCGTCTTGACATTAATTTTTCCTGTTGACATAATATTACTTTTTTAATTAATTTCTGAATGAACGCCCAGCTGAAAGCAAAATTTGTGCCAAAAAAGAAGACTGACATTTTGGCAGGGACGGGTGTCTTTGTTTATTTCCCGTTCCTCACCCCGAAGGGACAATAGCATTTCATTGTCCATTGGGTAACACATATTTCTCGTCAAATTTAATTTGTGCAATTGCAAAGATCACACGTCAGGGCTCTTGATTTCTTCGGAAGCAATATAACATTTATATAACCTGGAGATATATCCCCGAACACAACGTATGAGCATGGAGTAAGAAAATCTTGGGCACTAATCCTTTTCATCAGCTATGGTGTACTCGTTTCGCAGCGGGCTCGTCATAAGTTTCAGTGCAAGTGATACCAACGCTGCGAGGAGGAGGCAGAGATGCCTTCAGCCCCACATTACGCTATCGCTTATGTGGGGTTAATAAGATTTAACCTCTTCGAGGTCATGACAGCTGTTGTAAATAGTTGCATCATAGTATAAATCATTAACTAATTTGCTAATTAACTAATTTGCTAATTGAAAAAATCATTATCTTTGCCAAAAAAATCTGAAATTATATGAATTTGAAACTTATCACCTATTATAAAAAACCAATGCACACAATAGTATAAGAAGGTCCCAAGTAATTTATGTACAACTATAAACTATTAATTATTAATTATTAATTGTTAATTGTCAACTGTATGAAAGGTGTTGTGGTAAAATCAACGGGAAGCTGGTACGAGGTGCGACAGGAAGACGGGAGCGTCATTCAGTGTCGCCTGAGAGGTCAGTTCAGAATCAAGGGCATCAAGAACACCAATCCGGTAGTGGTGGGCGATTTTGTGCAGTATGAGCTCGAAAAAGACGGCAACGGGTGGATAACAACCATAGAGCCTCGCAAGAACTATATTGACCGAAAATCCACAAAATTGTCCAAAATCAGTCATCTGATTGCCAGCAATATCGACCAAGCCTTTCTGGTGGTTACGCTGAAAGAACCACGCACGTCTCTGGGTTTTATCGACCGCTTTCTGTTGGCAGCCGAGGGTTTCCGTATTCCTGTTTGCCTGGTTTTCAACAAAATAGACATTTATTCAAATATAGAGACGCTTCACGAAACGTCTCTACTGAATACTGTTGATGAATTGGAAAAAATGTATGCTGGCATCGGCTACCAGACCTTACGGACATCAACCGTCACTGGTGAAGGTATCGAAAGCCTCAAGCAGCTTATGCAGGGCAAGACAGTGCTCTTCAGCGGGCATTCCGGAGTGGGAAAGTCTGCTCTCATCAAGGCAGTGGCACCAGAAATGGACATCAAAATAGGGGAGATATCCTCTGTCCACAACAAGGGAAAACATACCACCACTTTCGCTCAAATGTATTATATTGAGTCTGTTAACGGCTTTATCATCGACACGCCCGGTATCAAGGAGTTCGGCCTGATTCAGTATTCCAAGGAGGAAATCCGTGACTATTTTCCGGAAATCCGCCAGTATAACAACTGCTGTCGCTTCGACAACTGCCTGCATGTGCACGAGCCAGGATGCGCTGTTTTAAAAGCAGTCGAGGAAGGTAAGATACCTTCCTCGCGCTATTTGAATTATCTTGCGATTCTGCAAGATGATGACTTGAAGATCGCCGATTGGAAATTACTGTAAATTCTCTGATTTGGTGGTAATGGTAATTTGAGAATTGTTAGGATCGTTGGTGATCAGCGTGATAGAATTGGTTTGTTTGCCTTTGTTACGCTTGCTGTTGTAAGTGATATTCACTTCCATTGACTCACCTTTCTTCAGCACCATCTTCGGGCAATCAACCTTGATGTTGCTGCTGTTGGCCTCAAATTTACGGATAATCAGGTCACTCTTACCATTATTCTTAATGGTGATAGTACCATTAGCGGCTGTGTTTTGTTTAACCTTGCCGAAATCGATGAAAGTCTTGTCCAAGTTGACAACGGGAGCTTTTTTCAGCTTTCCTGCACTCAATTTGGAGAAGTCTTCCTTGATATTAACTTGATAGTAGAGTTCTTTTTTGGGTTCGATGGAATCGTTGGTAGTGAAGGAAATAGCGTCTTTTACCGCACCAAACTCATTTCTCTTGGAGGCATCGTATTTCAACACGATAATACCTTCCTCACCACCTTTGATTTCGGAACCGAAGCTTCTGTATTGTTCAGTTACAAAACCATTGCTGTTCAGCTTGATATCTATAGGTTTTGTGCCGAAGTTCTTCACTTGGAAGGTATCCAAATGCTGCTGGGTATTGAGAGCTTCCACCTTGGTGGTGTTGGTTTTGAAACGAACCATACCATTGCCGAGAGTATAACCTTCTCTTTCGAATGCTGATTTCGGTTTCGGAGTAACATTACCCTTAATGAAAATCATGTGAGGAGTGGGTTTCTCCACATTCATTTCAGGTTCATTGGTGGTCACCTTGATGTTCTTGTTGAAAGAACCGGGACGGTTGGCGGGATTGTAAGTGGCATCGATATAACCTCTTTGTCCAGGAGCGACAGCTGTTTTGGTGTAGTTGGCGGCAGTACAACCGCAACCAGGACGTACTGATTTCAAAACGAGGTCTTCAGTGCCGACATTGGTGAAATTGAAACGGGCGGTCACTTTGCCGTTTTCTTCACGAATCTGACCGAAATCGTAAGTGGTCTGGTCAAACTGGATTTTAGGTTGCGCAAAGCCGCAAATGGCAATCACAATCGAAAATACTGTTAAAAGAATCTTTTTCATTGTTTGTTTATGTTTTTGATTTTTAATTGTTTATATTAATATTCTCTATAAATCCTTGCTTGATTTCAAACCTGCAAAGGTACACAAATTTTCCGAATATTAAACATTGTGTATAAATATAATTTTGAATGAGACGTGCGGCTGTATGTTCGTATATGGATTATCCATTTTTTGTAGAGATTCAAGGCGTGCGTCTCTATATGATTAACGGTTTGATATAATTGTTTTTGCCAGTTCATCAATATTAATGCCTCCAAAATTTCCGGAAGACATCATAAGATAGACGGTCTTGCCTTCTTCGGGGTTTAAAAGTCTATTGCGAAGTAGTCCAGAGTCGCTAAACACCTCCATGCCAGGACATTGGAAGGCGTCTTTGATCATTTCGGCTGTAATAGGGGGCAGTTTTTTTAAGGCAATAGCGTGCGGATCAAAGAAGACGATGCTTTCATCGGCCTGGTTCATGGCACCCTTGTATTCTTTGAGGAATTGTTCGGTGAGACTACTGAAAGTGTGCAATTCCATGCAGGCAATCAACTTTCGGTCCGGAAATTGCTCACGTACAGCACTAACGGTAGCTTTAAGTTTGGAGGGTGAGTGGGCAAAGTCCTTATAGACAGCACATTGCTCGTTTTGGGTTACCAATTCCAAGCGTTTGGAAGCGCCCTTGAAACTGCTGATGGCTTTGTAGAAGTTTTCATCGCTGACTCCAACTGCTTGACAAGCCAAGCAGGCAGCATTAAGATTGCTCAGGTTGTGGCGGCCGAAAATCCGCAAGGGCACATCTCCGTAAGCGGTTTCCAAGTAGCTGATGCCATCGGTGATGTGGAATGGGTGAACCGAATATGGGAACTTGTTGGTTTGTGTGATTTTCCGGCTCATCTCGCTCAATACCTGATCGTCGGCACAATAGATGAAACGTCCGTCAGCGGGAATCATGTTGGCGAAAATCTCGAATTGTTTGACGTAAATGTCGAAGGTCGGGAACACATTGACATGGTCCCAGGCTATGCCGCTGATAATGCCGATATTGGGCTGATACAGATGGAATTTTGGCCGGCGGTCGATGGGAGAAGTCAAGTATTCATCGCCCTCGATAACCATGATTTTGGCGCTTTCGCTGAGTTTCACCATGACCTCGAAGCCCGCTAACTGTGCTCCGACCATGTAGTCGCAGTCGATGCCATTTTGCTGCAATACGTGGATAATCATGGAGGTGATGGTGGTTTTGCCGTGGCTTCCGCCCACCACAATGCGGCACTTGTCCTTGCTTTGTTCGTACAGAAATTCAGGATAGGAGAAGATCTTGATGCCTAACTCTTTGGCTTTCAGCAGTTCGGGATTGTCCTCACGGGCGTGCATACCCAAGATGACGGCATCCAGATCCGAGGTGATTTTGTCGGGATTCCAGCCGATACTGTCGGGCAGAATGCCATATTTTTGAAGCCTTCCTTTGGCCGGTTCGAAAATCTCGTCGTCCGAGCCAGTAATTTCGTATCCTTTCAGTTTCAGGGCAATGGCCAGGTTGTGCATGGCACTGCCACCGATAGCGATAAAATGAATTTTCATGTTATTCAGTAAATGTTTATGATTTCATGTTGATTAGCTTCGCTGTTAGTCATTTCATGTTGGTGACTTCGTGTTGATACTCCCAATTCTTAATACATCAAACATCATACATCATACCTAACACCTATTAACTATTAATTCAGCTCCACTTCCTCCCTAAAGCTTGGCACCGTTGCCGTGGCAAATCCGGCCTCATGCAGGTGCTCGGCATAGCGTTCGCGGGTGTCACCTTCGCCATGAACGATGTACATCTTCTTGATTTTCTTTTTGTTCTGGCAGGAAAGATATTGTATTAGTTCATGGTAGTCGCCATGACCAGAGAAAGCCTCGATGGATTTCAATTCGGCCTTAACTTTGTATGTCATACCAAAGATGGAAACGATCTTGTCGCCACGCATAATTTTGGCACCCAGAGTAGTAGGGGAGCAGTAACCCACGCAGAGGATGGTGGTGCGGGGATTCTCGATATTGTTGGCCAAGTGGTGTTTGATACGGCCGGCTTCCATCATCCCCGAAGCGGAAATGATGATACAGGGGCGGTTGTAAGTATTAAGTCTTTTCGAATCATCGATGGTGCGCACATAATGCAGTTTCTCGAAGCCGAAGGGGTCTTCGGAACTTTCCATAAACTCCTGCATATCAGCGTTAAAGCAGTCTTTGTGCAAGCGAAAAATATTGGTTGCGGACACTGCCAAGGGACTATCGACAAAGATTTCCACATCGGGTAGATCACCAGCCAGTTTCAGGCGATGAAGTGCAAATACAATGTCCTGGGTACGGCCGATAGCAAAGGACGGGATCAGCAGTTTGCCGCGGTTCTGGGCGCAGGCATCCTTGACGATGAGGGCCAACTCCTGTTCAGCGTTGTCAATGGACGGGTGCAGGCGGTCGCCGTAGGTGGATTCTGTGATGATATAGTCGGCTTGCGGGAAAGGCTTGGGATCGGGCAAAATGCGTTTGTTGTAGCGGCCCACATCGCCTGTATAGCAGAGTGTGCGTTTGCGTCGGCCCTCCTTGAAACTGATATATATGGCACTGCTGCCAAGCATGTGTCCGGTATCGATAAATTTCACGGAAAATCCCTCTTCGATGAAAAATTCGTGATCGTATGGCCAACTGGCAAACAACGACATGGCGTTGGCGGCATCTTCCATGGTGTAAATAGGCTCCACAGGAGGCAGTCCTTGTTTGCTGCGTTTTTTGTTGAACTGGATGGTATCCGTCTCTTGGATACGACCTGAATCGGGCAGCATAATGGAGCACAAGTCGCGGGTGGCATGGGTGCAGAACACCGTGCCCCGGAATCCTAATTTCCAAATGTAAGGAATCAGTCCCGAATGGTCAATATGGGCGTGTGACAGCAACAGATAGTCGATTTCCTTGGGGTCAAAGCCTAAGTCGCGGTTCATGCTGTCGGTCTCTAATCCTTTACCTTGGTACATGCCGCAATCGAGTAAAATTTTGGTACCTTTCTGTGTGGTTAACAGGAATTTACTACCGGTAACCTCTTCCGTCGCACCTAAAAAACTTAATTTCATAATGGTCTATTTTAGATAATATGCAATTTGCAAATATACAATATTAAATATGAAAATTTGCATAGTTGCGAGGCGAAGTGTAAACAGGGAACTGTGGATATTTTCTTCCACATACGCATCCTGCGATAGGCGTTAATCACGAAGTGGAGTCAATCCACATTTTCACTCTTTCGGTTGCTATAAAGAGCGATGATGATTACCGCACTAAAAATCAAGATTATGCCGAATGCAAGACGAGTTGTGAAAACCTCTCCAAACAAGAATATGCCTATCAGCACGGCGGTGAGGGGTTCCAGAGCGCCCATGATGGCGGTAGGGGTGGAACCGATGTATTTGGCGGCATATACCATCATTACCAAGGCGAGGATGGCGGGTACCACTGCCAGCCAGCAAACATAAAACCAACTGGCAGCATTGGCGGGTAACTGTAGTCCTTGGCCTGTGCACAAAGACATGAGCATATTTCCCAAAGCACAGTATATCAGCACATAGAAATTGATTTTGAAGGATGACATGGCCAACTGGGATCGATTCATCACGATAATATAAATCGCATAGGTCAGGGCTGAAATCAATACTAAAACCACCCCCAAAATCGAGAGGCTTCCTCCATCGGGACTCCAATATAATAGCATTACACCGAGAAAGGACAGAATAATGGCTGATATGGTGGACAAGGTGAGTTTTTCCCTGAAGAATATTGCCATAATGGCTGCTGTAAGCACAGGATAAACAAAAAGCAGGGTGGAAGCCACTCCTACAGCCATCATCTGGAAACTGACATAGAGGGTGAGTGAAGATGCCAAAAACAACAGTCCTAGGGCAGTTAATGTGGCGAATTCTTTCTTTGTTACAGCCAGTTTTTCTTTGCGGAACAGCATGACGATTGCGATAATCACCCAGGCGAGTCCGAAACGCCAAAAGAGCACGGTGCTTGGTGACATGCCCTCTTCGTATAATCGCGCGCCCAATGGGTTGGTACCGTAACATACGGCTGCGGCAATACCGCAAATGGTTCCGAATAATTTTTTATTGCTCTCTTTTTGAAGTTGTACCATGAGTTTTTGAGTTGTAGGTGAGTTGTCGTTCTATTTTTTCCCGCTCAATGCTCTTCATCTTTTGTGTCAATTTTTGGATTGGCAAAAGTACGGAATAAATCAATGTGTTTTTCCGCTACAATTTCCGGATGGTCAATCAGCAGCTGGCCGTGGTTCATCTTGGGAAAGATTTCTATGTGGGCATCGGGGCAAAGGGAAAGCAGATGCTTTGCTTGCGGTTTGGCGACAAAAGCCTCCTTGGTGCCGTACCAGTAATGGATGTCTGCCCCATAGATAGATTCCAACTTGTTGGTATATACCGATTTGTATCCTTCCGAGACAGCACGGCTGCGGCCAGAAGGATATACTTTTTTCACTTCGTCCAGTAACACATCGAAATAATGCGAATGGAACAGCCATCGCCAAAAGCCAGTCCAGTGGTAGCAGGTCCAAACGTTGAAAGCCTGGTAATAGCGCAGTGGCCCCACAGTCCATCTGGGCAATGGAAGTAGGGGAGCGGCATCCAAAATGGCATGGTCGATGGTGATTTCGTCACGTTCCAGCATCCGTGACAGGACCTTTCCTCCCAATGACAACCCGTAAGCGGCATCCAGATGCCCCTTGAGATTTTCTTGCACATACTCTATGGCCTGTGCCGCCAAATCATCCACAGAAGTGAAATGCGATGGTTTGCCGAGCAGAAAACCATCGTTATCTACAGCGACAATGTGAAATTTTTCTTTCAATAATTCTACTAACGGGAGAAAAATCTCATGCGACACCCCCAGTCCCGGAAGCAAAAGGAGTGTGGGCTTGTCAGGTTTGCCAAAAATATGGAAATCCATAGCTGGTTTTCTGTTTGTTATTTATGTTGCAGGTCCTTTCGGTTCTGTCCGATATAAGTGCAATACAATATCAGGTCTGTCGCTACAAGCAGGGCATTGAACACATAAAGCCAAATGACGATGTCGTGACTGTAAAGAGCCTTATGAATAATGCCGAAGATGTAGCCCAGTATCACCAATGACATGAAAAAAGGGCTTTTGCCGATTACTACTTTGGTTCTCAGCGATTTGGCAATGGAGACAGGCCAGCTGACCGCAAAACAGAGGAGGAAGAGGACTTCCCAAATGCTGAAATTTGTCATATTAGTATATTTTGTATTATCATTTTGTGAACGCTTTTTTTTATTTGTTGCTTGGATTCTTTACACACGAATATTATTGTTGAATTTGTTCAGTGTTTTTGTTAGTCTCCATTATTGTCAGTGGCACGATGCCCTGTCGATGGTGGGGAGAAGATCGTTTCTTCCAGTATGGCACGGAATTGCGGCATAGGACGATGGGTGTCGCGTTCAATGATGAGCGTTTTCAAGCCTGCATAAATACGGGCGGTTTTCTCTATCTCTTCGAGGTTGGCGTCGGAGCCGAAATACTCTGGCGCAAAAGCGTACCAAAAGCGTTTGGCCATGTCATTGGTCATGTGGAATACTTCCTGTGTCCATGCTTCATCATTCAGGAAACAGCATAGATATACCATGCCTATATCGAACATAGGGTATCCGTAGCAGAAATCACCAAGATCAATGAAATAAGGTGTGCGAATGCCGTTTTCTTCAACAAAGATACCGTTGCTGAATTGCAAGTCACCATGGATGGCCGTGTCGGCGTCGGGTGCAGCAGCTATGAAGTCGTGGATTTTCTGTTTTTGTTCATCGGTGAAGAAAGGGTTGGCTGCGAGCATGTTGTACAAGCGGACTTTGACATTCTCGAATTGTGAGGTGTCAACATGGACAGAGTGCAGTTTCTTGCACAGCTGCGCAAATTCGCGGGCATATTCTTCGATGCGATCGGGATTATCACCGCAGGCGCGCGAGTATGATTTTTTGCCATCAATACGGCGAAAACGTATGCCCATTGTCTTGCCGTCAGTTACCAAGTCGCCAGGTTCGGGTGTCGAGATGCCTGCCGCATATACTTTTCGGGCCAATTCCAATTCCAGTTTGGCGGCATCGAAATTGCGGAAATACATCTTGAGCATGATGTTCTTTTCCGTTTTATGGTCATAACTGGCACCATTGGCTCCTTCGCCTGTGCGTACGTAATCATTGAGGTCAATTAAAATCGGTTCCATGGATTATTTCTGCATAAAGGGTAAATCTTTCGCTTGCTTGTATATCATTTCTGCCAACAATTCGTTTTTCTTGTTGTCACCATTGAGGGCGTTGAAAAGTCTGGTGAGGCCGATTTTTCCGCCACCTTGTGTCAAAATGCAGACAATACAGATATTTTGTATGCCCACTGACGAGGAAATGATGTCAAGGTCGGTATTGCCCAATTGATATCGTGCGAGGGCGTATGCATCATCTACATATTTTTGGCAAAGACGACTCACGTCGCCCAGTGTCTTGCAACCGAAGGCGACAAACACACGCAGGTAAGCGTCAAGTGGCACTTCCTGGATTTCCGCCTGGTTGATGGCGGCGATACGGCGGTTGAGCATATCGAAGGGTTTGGACTGAAGATAGCTGCGGAAGGTGTCGCCATCCAGTTGCACATCATCCAGTTTGCCATTCTGCACAAGCTGCTGTACACGGCGTCGGTAATCGTTTATTTCCGTGCGGATACGGCTGAACTCATCGTCAGCCATTTCCAGTATGCCTGCCAGACGATTGATTTGGCGCAAATAGAAATGCGGAATTTCCACACCTGTCTTATAGCCAATGTCGTGGTTGATGGAGGCCCACGCATGCTGAAGTGTAGTTCTGAGTTGCAGCTCGAAACGAATGCCGTTCAGCTGCGGATAATCGGGCTCGTTGACCATGTTTTTTGGCAAACGACAGATATAATGTACCGAGCTGTAGCCAAAACTGTCTGTGTTATGCAGGCGGCGCTTGTCAACGGAGTTTTCCCAATCGATGTCGAAGGATTGTTCGGTCACGGCCGCTATATGGTCCACATCGTCGGTATAAAAGGTGACGATTCGTGCTCCGAGTATATCGGTAATATCACTAAGAGAATTGTATTTCTGCCCTTTGGATTCCAACTTGCCGGCAAGGCTTTCGCGTGTCTTGATACGTGTGCTGACAGCTGTTACCATCAGTCCGTTGCTGTCCAGAATGTTTTGCAGTGTGATTTGCACGATGCGTTCCAGCCTCCTGAAAAGCGGAAGTTGTTCATCGTATTCTGCCAGAATCATTTCGGTGCGAGGGTCCATAATTACTGTATTTCAAATATGCTGACGAAGCCGGTCATCATGAACACTTGGCTGATTTCGTCGTTTATATTGCGTACGATTACTTTACTGCTGTTTGCGGAGGCTTCCTTACGGATTTTCAGGAAGATACGCAGACCTGATGAGGAAATATAGTCTAATGCGTCGCAGTCAAGGATAATATCTTTGTTTGTGGCTTCCAGCAAAGGCTTCACATCCTCGGCGGTCTGTATTGCCGCGTTGGTGTCAAGCCTGCCTGAGAATTTGGCTATGATCTGATTACCGTTTTCTTGAATTTGAGTGGTCATAACTTCAAATTTTTCGGGATATAAGTGCCTCGATTATATTTTCTTGATTAATGTCAGTACATTTTTGTCTTCTTCTCGGCGGTAGTGTATTTCGTCCATGAGTTGCCGCACAAGATGTATGCCCAGTCCGCCGATTTGTCGTTCTTCTGCCGACAAGGAAATGTCCACCTCTTCATGTTTTGTGGGGTCAAATGGAATACCGCTGTCAGTTATGGTGAACATCAGACGGGTTGACAATTGACCGTTGACAGCTGACAGTCTTTCTTTGTCTTCTGTGTCTTTTTCTGTTTTTACTATTTCGTTTTCTGTTTTTTTCGCGAATTCGACATATATCTGACCCTTTTTGTCGGGATATGCATAGAATATGATGTTGCTGACAATTTCCTCGAGAGCAAGGTTCACCGCCATGTTTTGCTTTTCTGGAATGTCCAGGCTGTTTACCCATTGGGCGAGCAAGGGTATTTGCTGTATGTCATTGCTCATTATGACGGCTGGAGTCTGGTATCGTATAGCGAGCATGGTCAGGTCGTCGTTTTGTTGTGCGCCGTCCACAAAAGCATTCACATTCGTCCGCATGTTTTCGATGATTGTACGCGGACGGCTATCGCTTATTAAGGCTAAATGCTGTAACATCCTTTCATCCCCATATTGCTTGAGGTTTTTGTCCTCCGCTTCGGTAAGGCCATCGGTATAAAGGAAAATCACATCATCGTAGTTCATCTGCACTTCTTGTGCTTGGAAAATGAAGTCGTCCATAATACCCAAGGGCAAATTCGCCACGACATGTAATTTTTCGGCTTCTTTTTTCTGATGTCGGAGCAACACGGGGGCATTATGTCCAGCATTGCAATAAGAGAGCTTGCCTGTTTCGCAATCTAATATGCCAAGAAAGAACGTGAGGAACATGTTCTGTGAATTCTGTTCTGCCAAGGCTTTGTTCATTCCACTGACGATGGCGGCGGTGTCTTCTTCATTTGCCGAGGCATTGCGGAACAACGTGCGGGTCATGGCCATTACCAAGGCGGCAGGCACCCCTTTTCCGCTCACATCTCCGACGCAGAATAACAGTTTATTTTGCCGCACATAAAAATCATACAAGTCTCCCCCCACTTCTTTGGCAGGGTCAACCATACCGTAGAGATTGAGATCGGGGCGGTCTTTGAAGGGAGGAAACACCCTTGGCAACATAGCCATTTGTATTGTTCGCGCAATATGCAACTCATTTTCCATGCGTTGGTTTTTGGCCGTAGTGACCATCAGGCGTTTATTGTCGCGACTGGCATGCCATACGATAAAGATGAGCAGGGCTAGGCCGATGACCATAAGTACCTCGACAATATATCTGACCTTGTTAAGGCCCTCAAAGATAACGTCTTCAGGAATGATGATGGAAATTTTCCAGCCTGTTTTTTCAATATATTCGTCGTAAACATAGTATTTGCGTCCCGGAACGGTATCAATACCAGCAACTATTTCCAGCCCTTCCCGAGAACGGATGGTATAGTAACTGTCTTTGTATATTTGCAAATACTCCGACATGAGTTGCAGGTAATTCAGCGACACATCCATGCCTGCCACGGCCACCACATCTCCCTGCTTGTTGCGAATAGGATGTGTACAAGTCACCACCATTGTGCGTGCTCCATAATAGTCCATATAAGGTTCACTCCAATAACAACTGTCAATAGTCACACCATTACGATACCATTCTGTTTGAAAATAATCATGGTCCGCACCCCCTATCTGGAGTGTCTGGATATTTCCGTCAGGCTGACGACTACTGTAAATTTCGAACCAGCGCCCCTCTTCCGGAAAGAGGTACTCGGTGCATGCTATGCAGGCACAGTTGACATTCTTCAAGCTGTGCAATAATGTTCTGGTGGCATTGACAATAGAGTCTTTGTTGTCAACATCCCGTTCTGCCAATGTCGTCAACATTTTTGCCATGGTCTCAGTTTCCACGGCTACCACATTGATTTCCAGTTCCGCGCGCCGCAATTCGCTTTGTGCCCGCTGCTCCGCTTCTTTACGGAGACTCGCACGGCCGTAGAAGTATTGAATGCAGAATATTACAGCAATCATCATTGCGGCAACCAATATTATCCATATTCCGGTCCTTGATTTTTTCTGTGCCATATTCAAGTTGTTGTTTCAGAAAGAACAAACTGCAAATTTACACAAATTCCTTGAATTAAAAGTTAGTCGGTTGAATTTTATCTTTGTTTTTTTTCTTTTTGCAGGTCCTATGTATTTCGGGAAATTCATGTATTTCTCCCCTGTGTTGTTTTGGAAGCATGTGGTGCGTCCTTGCAAAAAAATTATTTGCCTGTGTGTAATTCGAGGATTTTATGTAAATTTGCATCAAAATTTAATGTTATGAAATTGTTGGAAGAAAAAAATGTGTTGGTCACGGGAGCCTCCCGGGGTATTGGCAAAGCAATTGCCCTGCGGTTTGCGGAGGAAGGCGCGAATGTGGCCGTCACATATATGCGAAACCAGGAAAAAGCGGAAACAGTGGTGGAGTCGTTGAGAACCCTTGGTGTGCAAGCCCAAGCATATTGTTGCGATGCCGCCGATTTCAGTGCCACAGAAGCGTTGGTAAAACAAGTTCTGGCCGATTTCGGACGTATAGATATACTGGTGAACAACGCAGGGAAAACAGCTGACACACTGATGCTTAGAATGACGGAAAACCAGTGGGACGAGGTTATTGCCACCAATCTGAAATCCGCCTTCAATACCATACATGCTTGCGCGCCTGTCATGCTGAAGCAACGTGCGGGCAGCATCATTAACCTCAGTTCTGTGGTAGGACTGTATGGCAATGCGGGACAGGCCAATTATGCCGCCTCCAAGGCTGGGATTATTGGTCTGACAAAGTCGATGGCCAAGGAATTAGGCAGCCGTGGCATCCGTGTTAATGCCATTGCCCCTGGCTTTATTGAAACCGATATGACGGCTGGATTGTCTGATGAGATGAAGGATAACACAATGAAATCCATTGCTTTACGTCGTTTGGGAAAGCCTGATGATGTGGCTCGCTGTGCTCTGTTTCTTGCCTCGGAGCTGTCGTCATACGTCACTGGACAAGTGCTGTCGTGCGATGGGGGAATGTGATTTGCAATTCACAATTCACAATTCACGATTCACAATCAATAATTGATAATTAATAAATTACGGCGTTTGAAATGATGAAAATTAGGTTCCTGATATTGGTGATGGTATTATTTCTCAGTGTCGGGCTTTGTGCGCAGAGTGATCCGCCATTGCGTATTGAGCTGCCTACCGCCCAAGATGCTGATGATTACCACTTTAGCCTGATGGGGAAAAATGGCGTCATGGTGTTTTACGAAGGGCTGCAGTTGAACAACGATTCTACGGAGTGGGTGATGATGCATTATGATACCAATTTGCAGAAGCAATATGCTTACAACATCTATCTGTCTCCGAAAGCCGCTTTCCGGCAGTCTTATTATGAAAATGGCAAAATTTATCTTCTGTATCAGGATGTTGTGGGTAAAAAAGAAAGCCCTAAAACATACATTTCCGTGGTGGATATAAAGGGGAAAAAGGCAGACCTGCATGTCCTTGAGAATATCACTAAATTTGAAATTGCCAATCTTAAAGCCATTGATGGTTATACAGTGTTTTCTATAATTGTGGATAATTCATACTTGATTTATTTTTATAACACAAAAACAAAAAATCTACACCAATTTGTTGTTCCCGATGCGGCGATTATATCAGAGCAATTTATTGAAACAGATACTCTTAACCACAAGATGCTGCTGGGTTTGGGACTTTTGTACAGCAGTAAGATTGCCATGATGACCGTTTTAGAGACCAATTATGACGGGCAGTTACTTAAAGTAGTGCAACTACCTGTGTATGAGGATTATTATTACAACACTGCCCGATATAAACAGATAGACAGCAGCCATGCCCTCATTATGGGTACTTACAGGCTCTCAAACAGCAGGAAATCAGGGTTTTATCATTCTGGTGTATATATACTTGCATACGACAATTCAGTGATGGGTTATCCTGAATTCTACAATTATACTAATCTTCATAAAAAAGATACTTTGAAGAACGGCAAAGTGAAGGAGCAGTCGATAGATTTGCAGTTGCTGGTGGGCGACATCATCAGTAATGACAGCTGTTATACCCTGATTACCGAGGTGTATTATCCCGAATATAACTATACTTCAGGCTATTACGATAACTCATCGTATTATTATGGTGGTACTTACAATCCTCCGCAGACCACTTTCTTGGGTTATCGCTATGTAAATGCATACGTTACTTGTTTTGACAAAAAAGGTGAATTGTTATGGGATAATTATTTTCCGTTTTCAAGTATCTTGACCCGACGCTTGGCCCGCCGAGTGTCCATTTATTACGCTCCCTTTGGCACAGCCATTTTCTATCCTTATAATTCAAATTTAAGCTATTGTCTCATAAATGGTTATGAAACCATTGAAAGCACAGAAACCATCCCGATTGAATGCCTGTACAAGAAAGACATGGTGGAATATTCAAGGGATTTGAACATGTACAACTGGTACGACAACAAGTTTATCATCAGTGGTTATCAACAGATTATCAACAATAGCAAAAGTGCCAAAGGCAAACGTTACGTGTTCTTTATGAACAAGTTGGAATACCGGTGATAAATTAGCAAATTAGTTAATGTGCTAATTATCAATGTGCTAATGTGCCAATGAATTAAGTTGAAAACTGAAAACTGAAAGTTTAAATTTGAATTTTGAAATCTTATAATGTGCTATTTCAATTTGCTTGATATTTCGTCGATTTTCTTTTCAATCTCATCCAGTTTGGCTTTCACATCGTCGTTATTGTCGGCCACCATGGCATCCACAAAAATGGAGTTGATGAATGACATGCCGATAATTCCTCCTGCCAATAACAGGAGACTGAAATAAATCCGCACCAAAGTGGCAATTGTCGGGCTTGTGGCCGCTGCGATGGCATCGGGAATTTCGTACCACCCCTCCACTGTACAGACACGGAACACCGAGTATATGGCTTTAAGTGGGGTTCCGAAGTACATTGGTGCCATATCTTTGAACAGGCTGCAGTTGATGAGGCCGAACAAGACGATTAACAGCAGAAAGCAAAGCAGTATGGCATAAGATTCTCTGATCGCCAGCTTGAAACCTTTGATAACCTGTCCGATATTGGGAAAGAAATGCAGTACTCTGAGAAAACGAAGGGAACGTAACAATCTTAAAATCATCAGAAACGAAAGATCCATCATCGAAATGGGGGAAAAAAAGGCAATAATGGAAGGAATAGACAAGATAACCAAAGTGCCGTCCAGTCGGTTCCATCTTGACTTCCAGTAATTCTTTACTCCTAGGGCAACATGTTTTATTCCCATTTCCACAATAAAAATCAACGTGCAGATCATATCTGTAATTTGTATCCAGATATTATCCATATTGAAACTTTGCAAGAAGATAACAACAGCATTCAGCATAATAACGCTGAGAATGAATTTCTCATTGAGGAAAAGATTTTTGAGATTTTTCATGTTGGTAAAGGTTTTAACTTGCAAAAATAATGATTTTTCGGAGCAAAAGTTTGTTCACTATGGAATATATCATTTTTTTTCGGGAAGAATTAACCCTTTGGGTCTTCTTGCACAGTCTTGGCATCAGCCAGTGACCTGCTTTGCTCTGGCAGAAACGATGTAAACATCATCTCTACCGGAAACAAAAAAAGCCGCAACCTTGCGGTTGCGGCTTAATCCGTTGATTCACAATGGGAAGCTTATCCGATAGTGATGTTACGGGATAATTTCTTTTCCTCTTTCTGCACCCTCGGCAGGGTAACGGTCAAGATGCCGTCTTCTACTTTGGCTTCGATATTGTCCTTATCCACATCCTCGGGCAGCGAGTAGCACTGCTCATAGTTGGAATAAGAGAACTCACGACGCAGATAGTGGTGTTTCTTCTCACTTTCTTTGTGTTCGAATTTGTTTTCAATGGCGACACTCAGATTACCCTCGTCGTTGATGCTCACACGGCAGAATTCTTTTTTGATGCCAGGAGAGGCAACTTCCATCGTGTAGGCTTTTTCATCCTCTCTCACATTGACTGCCGGTGCGGTTGTATTGGCACGAGGCATAAAATCATTGTTCAAGAAATCTTCAAATACTGTTGGAAACCAACTGTTTTTAAACATTACTGGTAGCATAATACACCTCCATTTTTAATTGTTGTTAAACTTCAAATTTCGTTTGGCTGCCTTCGCTTTCGCTTCAACAGCCACCACTAACTTTGCAAAAGGCGTGCCAAAGCAAAAAACGCCCTCATTTCCTGTTTTTGTGGACAAATTGTCCATTTTTGTGACAAGATGGCGGAAAAAAGCTGACAAATTAGCAGAGAGTGGTGTTTCTCCAATTTTCACTTCCCGATGCCGTATGCGGAAATCAAAAAAAAAGCTATCTTTGCTGAAAAATCCCGCACTATGAAAAAACTCACTATTTTACTGACATTATGCGTATTGACACTTCTTGCTTTCGCCAACGACGGCGTATATTATGCGGCCGGTAACCAGCTGATTCCGATTACGGAGACGGATATCCAGGTGAAAAAGGAGATTCTTACCCTTAACCGTGTCGGAGACCATCTGGAAGTGACGGTGTATTACGAGTTTTATAATCCGGTAGGGGAGAAGGACCTGCTGGTGGGCTTTGAGGCCCCCGCTGCCTATCCGCCACAAAAACAGTATATGGATGTGTTTCCCAATCAACCCCATATACGGAACTTCAAGGTGGTGATGAACGGACAGCATCTGTCGTACGAGATTGCCCATGTACCTGGTTATCTTCACAATATGGACGGCACCACACACAATCAGGCCGACTATTACCAGAACGGAAAATTCAACAGCTGGACAAAAAAACAGTGTATGGACTCGCTGGCGGAAATTGACTATATGGGCACCCTTTTCTATTACGTATATCATTTCAAAGCCCATTTTAAGAAGGGATTAAACATTGTGGAACATACTTACGAGTATGATTTGTCCTTCTCTGTGGCCGAGGACTTTCGCTTTGATTATATACTGACAGCCGCCAACCGCTGGGCCAACAAGGGTATTGACGATTTCACCCTGAATATCAATCTGGGCGACAAAGAATCATTTACCGTGAAATCAACCTTCTTTGGCCGTGCTGACGAATGGAGTTTTACGGGCAAAGGCCGCAGCAGCGATGTTGTGCTTTGGGACGAGCCCTTGGCCTCTTTCCGCGTGAAAAAAGGCGGTATTTCTTACCATAAAACCAACTTCCACCCTGAAGGCGAACTTCAAATCATGAAACCCAACAAATTGATAAAGTCTTCCATCAAAAAGAAAAGAACATTATAGTCTTAAAGACCGCTGAACTGTATTCCAGAGCCTCGTTAGGGGTAAATTTGCGCAATATAAGCCTGAAAGGCCGTCAAGCGATCAGCCCAGGGCATCGCCCTGGGTAGGGTTAATTTGGTTATTTTCAGCCAAATCGTCCCGAAGGGGCAAAAGAAATAATGCGACATGTATTTACAAAAACATTGCCAAGTAAACAGGAACCAACATTGTCGCCCCGTCTCTTTTCAGGTCTTTCGTGTATAACAGATAACGGTGGTCTACAATATGGGAATATTTCTCACAGAATACATCAAGCGACTTGTGGGTTTTGTATCCTGATGACTTCACCTCTATGGGATGCAGTTTGGCTCCACGCGATAGTAGAAAATCGATTTCATAACTATGTGTCTCGTCTTTTTGCCATGTGTAATAAAACAGTTTGTTTCCTGATGTCGCCAACACCTGTGCAATTACATTCTCGTAAACGTAGCCGAGATTTGTGCTGAGCTTGTCGTTCAATAGTTTCTGATAAATAACATTCTCGGTGTAGTCCTTGTCCCAGAATGCAAGTGTAACAAACAAGCCGGTATCAGCACAGAAAATCTTGTATTTTGAAATGTTTTTTGTTAGCGACATGCCGACATTTGGATCATTTGAATGGTAGGAAAAAAGGACGGTTTTACTGTCGTCAAGATTATTCATCAGTTCCATCAGTTTGTCATCATCTATGTCTCCTAATACGGTAAAAGGTTTGTATCGGGTGTTCGTCTGACTTAATTGTGACGGGATTTCCATAAAGAGAGTTTCCAGCCGTCCTGTTGGGTCGAGTTTTTGGAAATCATCCTGATAAATTCTGATAATACCCCGTTTAGCTAAATCCACCATGCTGAAATTGTTTGTCTCTATGTATGCCTCAACAGCTTGAGGCATACCGCCCACCAGCATGTAAAGCCTAAAATCGCGCATTTTTTCTCGGTGGGCTTTGTCAAGAGGAAGTCCTTGTTCATAGAATTTTCGGAGCAGTGGTATAGTAGTGTCATCGCCCATAGCCCATCTAAATTCCTCGTAATCCATAGGATGGAGCATCACACGTTCTTCTTCGCTGGGAAGCGTGATGTTTTTGGTGTTCTTTTTAATGCTGATGAGTGAACCTGTTTCAATATAATCGTAGCGACCGTCTTTTACTAGGTATTTAATTGCCTGACGGGCAAGAGGACAATTCTGCACCTCGTCGAAAATGATGACCGACTTGCGTTTTTTCAGTACTACATTATAAATAGCCTGAAGTTGGAGAAAGATATAGTCCATATTCATCAGATTGTCGAACAAAGACTTCACATCTTCAGAAGCCTCGTTGAAATCGATAAGTATGTATGAGTCGTATTCGTTTTGGGCAAATAGCTCAACAAGTGTTGATTTACCCACACGGCGTGCACCTTCTATTAAGATTGCCGTCTTGCCGTTCTGTATGCGCTTCCATTCAAGGAGACGGTCATATAGTTTACGTTTGAATATACGTTTCATAATCTATTTTTCGTATTTGGTTTTGGTTGCAAAAATAGTCTTTTTTTTTAACTTACCAAAATTTTTTCTTTTATTTCCTCCGAAAACACCGAAATTTTTTCTATTATTTCCTCCGAAAATACCAAAATTTTTCATTTACTCTGATACTTCAGGGCGATTCTTGTTGTTTTACTCCATTCCCATACCCAAGGCGTTGCCGTTGGGCTGACTGTTCGTTGGCCTTTCAGGCCGTTTCTTAGACATTATTTTTAGTGCTTTTCTCGCCAGTGGTACATTCCGGATGTTTGGTCGAAACAAGAACCTTCGATATGGTATTCTCCAATTGGCAATTGTGCGGCTTCTAAAATCACATTGCGCAGCCAAAACTTCTCGGGCATAGTGATTTCTGTCCGTGTGTGTCCATTTTTTGTTTCTACCGTGCAAACTGCATTAGTCCTATGGTTGTCTATGACGACATTGGGATAAATAGGAGGTGGTGTCATCAGGAAAAGTTCCCGTGACCATACGGCCAAACTGTCGCTATATCGCTCATCCAAGGAATCTAATATTTCCCAAGTGGTCATAGTGTCGCTGAGAATTTCCAGAGGAAAGCAGTGGTCACCATCTAATTCATAGCTCCAAGGCCCTTTGTCTCCACTGGAACGAGATTTCCAAATAGGTTGAAAATATCTTACAGGATATTCTTTTTTGAATTCTTGAATGAGGAATCGGCATGTCTCCATTTGTTGATTCAGCCTGGCCGTGTCGTGTTTTTCGACCGCACGGCAAATGTTCTGTACCACTGACACAATTTTTCCGGCACGGCCTCTACCAGTAGGATTACTTACATAAGCCAGTCGATGCCCATAACCAAAATAGTGTGCCCAACCATCATTAGTATGACTTTCAATATCAAGATGATTTGATGTCATAACAGCATGTTCGAACAATTCTTTCAACTCATCAATGATTTCTGTTGTGACAGGTAATTTATATGTCTCTACGGGATCGGATTTCAATGAATCTGCTAATTCACATTTGTCCTTTTGGACTTTTTTATCCTTTTTACGGAAGTCAGGGCTTTTGATTTCTTCAGAAGCATAATAAAGATTTTCTTTCGCTTTTTTCAGAACTAATTCATTTTCTCTCCACAAGAGAACATACGCTGGATCAAAAGCGGGTAGGCAGAGGTAGAAATTAAAATATGCTGGAGACAAGTTGCGGTGAGCCTCTTCGTTATCGGTCGCTAAGAAAGTGTGGACAAGTGTCTCGTCATAACCTGGAAAAAATCCCCCTGATACACCGTATGAGCATGGCGTAAGAAAATCTTGGGCACTAAGCTGAAAGACAGAGCAGGCAAGAAAACCAAGAAGGGACAATAGCTTTTTCATATAATAAACTTATCTCAGCTCTTTGATTGGGATTTCATAGCTGCCAGCAACTTGCGGACCGTTCCAGTGGGGCATAGACTTTAATATTCGTGTCATCTCCTCGTAAGAAGCCTTCTCATTGGGGGTGGAAAGTTCTACTTTTGGTTGAAGTAATACTTCTTTAACGATTCCTTTATCATTGATAATGAGCACCAAATACACATTGTTGAATTTTGGTTCACGAAGAAAGTCCAAAGAGGTTTTCATGCGGGGTCTCAAATATTCCGCAAGTGTTCCGTCAATTGGAGGTATCCATTCGTCTTCCCATGCACATGGGGTTTCAATCTCCTCAATGATTCCTTCATATATATATTCTTCAACAAAATGCTCGTTGTCATTAAACTTACAGCTGTCTCTATTACCTGATGAGGGACGAGTCTCGTTTTTCTCACCTTCTTCTACGAAACCTACTTCAAGATATTCATCTTCACCAATTATTATGGATTCTTCGCCATTGCTGTCTTCTGAGGAATTGGATGATTCTGAAGTTTGCGTCTCTGTGATTTGAGCTTGTTGCTCCATCTCTCCTTGGGTTCTGGATGTGGTTGGTGACTGACAGCCGCCCATCACGAAAGAGGATACCGCGATACCTGCCACGGTGACCGCTTTGCCGAGACTTATGCGTCGTTGGAGTTCCCTTTCAAGATGGCGCACTTCGGCTTCGCAATAGGGACAAGTGCCTCTACATTCACCTTCAAAAGTACACTCGTGCTCTGTCAGCGGGATGTTGTTTTCCCGTGCGACAGTCCGCCGTACTTCTTTAAGAATCTCACAAGTTCTTTTGCCTCTGTTCATAATCAAGTGTTTGAACGTGCAAATGTACATAAAATTCCCGAATTACATACAGACGTATAAATTTTTATTGTAGGGATGCGATTCATCGCGTCCGCAAAAAATATAGAGGAAAGACATATATTTTTCAATCGAATTGTCATACTTTTGAAGAAAAATATTTATTTTTGCATTGAAAAAAAAGACCTTAATGATGAAACTCTTGAAACACATACTTGTTTTTTGCCTGCTAAGCATGCTGTTCTATATGCCAGGTATGGCTCAGGTAGATATTCATCAGGTGGAAGATATACAGAAAGTCCCGAAGAAGTATTATGATAAAGAGGAGTCGCTGGATGAACCAGATGCTCCTTTGAGGTATGCAGAGATTATGCCCGAGTTCCCTGGAGGACTCGATTCTCTGTATTCTTTCTTACAAAAGGAACTTGATTATCCTAAAATTGCAATTGACAATGGTATTCAAGGAACTGTCTTGGTGGAGTTTGTGGTAGAGCGTAACGGACGTATAAGTCATGCAAAAGTGTTAGTTTCGCTCTTCCCCGACTGTGATGTGGAGGCGCTTCGTTGTGTTATGTCTATGCCAAAATGGAAGCCTGGATACAGTATGGGGAAGCCTGTAAGGTGTTATTTCAACCTTCCGATTCGATTCACATTGTCCGATTGATTCTGTTTAATGCTTTTATCGTATGATGTAAGTAAAGCGGTCAAAACGGGTGAAACCGAACTTTTGCAGCTGCTTGATGCTTCGTTCCACATCATTTTCGTTATTGTTTTCTGGAATCAACGGCACACGTATTATGATATTGCTCCGATTAAAATTTGCTGATAACCATTTCAGATTCTCTATCACTTGGGAGTTGGATTTTCCTGTGTATGAGGTGTATATAGCTTCATTCATATCCTTGATGTCAATAATGAATGCGTTTGTCAAGGGAACAATCTTTTGCACAGAGGCGATAGGCACGTTTAAGGAGGTCTCTATCGTGATTCTCCATCGTTCGCCACATAGAGCATGGAATTGACGGATAAAATCTGGACGTAGCAGAGGCTCGCCCCCTCCGAAACACACACCACCTCCAGTTGCTATAAAGTATAGATTGTCGATAAGCAACTTTTGGTACAAACTCTCCGGAGTATATCGCTGGACAGAGGCTTCCGGATCCAGACAACGGGGATTCAGGCAGTAACGGCAATGCAAAGGACATCCGTGAAAAGCCGCAAGTGTAGTGACACCCTCGCCGTCCACACCGATACGGTGGCGGTTGATGCCAATGAAAGGAGCTTCAAATTTTGTGTCGGTTTGCATGCTGTTCTACTTTAAACCTTCGCCAATTTAGTGCCTTAAATCGCTTATCGCAATGGCAACAGGATAGGGGACTGGGGTGTCATCTTTGGTGGCCGGTTTCCATCGGGGCATCATGCTCATCTGTTTGCGGACTTCGTTCTGGAAGTTGAAGTCTTCCTCAGACCCCGTTACAGGCATGTTTATCAGTTCTACGTCAGAAATGGTTCCATCCGTGTTTATCACGAATGTAATCATGGTTTCGTTCAATAGTTCATTGTTCATGTATGTGCTATAGGAACGTAGCCTTTGACTTAACCATTGTACTGGAGACCTGTGTTCTGCTGGAAATTTGGCTGGCCATATATCTGAATCTACATATCTCATTCTAACACCATCCTTTATGATAGCATTATTGCCTGTGTTGCCTCTGATTTGAACGAAACACGATTCATATTCTGATCGCATGGCTGTCGGGTCGGAACTATCTGCTTCCGTGACAAAACTGGGCGGTGCATAACCTATGGTACCGCCAAACGAAGTATAATGCGAAGATGTTTCGCAAGCACCTATCATCAACGAGGAGAGTGCAATACCTGCCACAGTCACTGCCTTGCCAAGTGACTTACGCTTGTTAAGTTCCTTTTCAAGGTAATGGAGTTCCGCCTCGCAGAAGGGACAGGTGCCGGAACACTCACCTTGGTAGGTACATTTGCGTTGCTCTAATGGAATGCCGTTCTCTTCGGCAATTCGCCGCCGCACTTTCTTCAGATACTCACATCTGTTCTTGCCAGGATTCATGTTGTTGTTTTTAATTCGGCAAATATACATAAAATACCTGAATCATTCAATTCTTCTCATCAGCTATGGTGTACCCGTTTCGCAGCGGATTCGTCATAATTTTCAGTGCAAGTGACACCCACGCTGCGCAAAGGAGGCTGAGATGCCTTCAGCCCCACATTACGCTATCGCTAATATGGGGGTTAATTGAACTTCGTGCGTACAACCTCTTCGAGGTCATGAATATCTTTCAGTTTTCAGTTTTCAACTTTCAGTTCAATTGTCACATTTATAATCTCCCCTTGAGCGCAGCGAGACTCCCCTGATGCGTAGCATCATTCCCCTTGAGCACGAAGTGCGAAACTCCTCTTTAAAATTAATTGTCACATTAGCACATTTAAAGCTAATTTTAAACAGATAGAATGGATAAGAATACGATTATTGGATTGCTCTTGATTTTCGCGCTGTTTATGGGGTTCAGCTTCTATACCTCACAGAAGAATGCCAAACATCAAGAGCAAGTGCAGAAAGAAATGCTGGAGCAGGAACAGAAAGCACGGGAAGATTCCATCGCCAACGCTGTGGCCGCCTCCATGACAAGTCAAACTGAAACTACGAACACCTCCGGAACAGGCTCTGCCACAGACGATGCCAGTTCAACAGCGGAACCGAAGAAACTGCCCTTGTACGCAGTGGCTTTCCAAATGCCGGCAGATGCGGCCAACGGTGACTTCAAGGTGGTGACCAATAAGGCTATCTATTCCTTCGCCCGCAAAGGTGGCTACCTGAAACGTGTTGAGTTCAAGAATGTTTACAAATTTGCCCCCAAAGATTCGGTGAAACCCCAGGTGGTGCTCTTCGATGGCGACAATAATAATATCAATATCGACTTAATGCTGAAAAATCAGGCTGTTGTTCATTCCAAGGACTTGACCTTCAGTAGTGACATTAAGGATTCGCTGGTAGTGAGTGAGGACAGCGCAGTACTTTCATTGAAAGTGTTTCCCGCAGGTGTTGCCGCAGCCAACGACTCGACAGGCGGCTCCGCCGAGAGTTACATCG
>CACXXY010000007.1 GCA_902771655.1 uncultured Bacteroidota bacterium
CGCGGAAATGTGTATTTTTGCATTCTCAAAAATCTTGGAAAGGTGTAGAAACACCTATTTGAAAAACTTAGGAAACGTGATTTATGAAACGAAAAATCTATGACAAATTAGTACAATGGAAGCATGAGCAGGATGGTGCCAACCGCCACAACATCCGATCTACATGACACCTCTGTTATAACCCCAACTTGTATTATGCTCACCTACATCTCTAACACCGACCATTACAACCTCGTCCTTTCCCGCGTGGCTTCCGTCAGGAAGTCGCTGTGGATTGGCACGGCCGACATCAAGGACCTCTACGTGAAAGTCGGGGACGGCACGCTGCCGTTCCTCGCAGTACTGGCAAAGTTGGTGCGTAAGGGCGTGGAGGTGCGCCTCATCCACGCCAAGGAACCGGGTCCCGCCTTCCGCGAGGACTTCGACAAGTACCCGTCGTTGGCAAGTGGGTTGGAGCGGGTGCTTTGCCCGCGGGTCCACTTCAAGATGCTGGTGTTCGACGGCAGTGCGGTCTATTTCGGCAGCGCGAACCTCACGGGCGCGGGCATCGGGATGAAAGGGGCCAACACCCGTAACTTCGAGGCGGGCCTCCTCACCGACGAGCCCGAACTGGTGCGCCAGGCCATGCAGCAGTTCGACGAGGTATGGATGGGACTGCACTGCGCGAAATGCCTGCGGCGGAAGTACTGCGGGGATCCGATTGCGTGATTGTGCCGCTATGCCACACTCTTGCATGCCTTTGTCCTATCTTTGCCATCGTTTCTGCTAGTAGCAAAATCTCTTTCCGCTCGCTGGCATACACTATTTTTGCAAAAAAATTCAAGAGTATGACAATCGAAAAGAACCAACGCGCCCTGGCCCAACTGTCCGCCCTCTACCGGCCCGGCACGCTCAACCTTATCGGCGGACGCCCCGGCATGGGCAAAACCACTCTCGCCTTTCAACTTGTGACGGAAACCCAGCTGCCCACCGCCTATTTCTCCCTTGAAATGAGAAGTGACCAGCTGCTGATACATTACGGTAACGGCAAATGTCCCGAATGGATCCACCTTGACGACACGGCAACATTGACGGTGGATTCTGTCTGGGAGAAGGTGCGCCAACTGCGGGAAACATACGACATCCGATGGGTCATCATCGACTACTTGCAACTGATGACCTCCTCGCAGTTGTACCCAAACCGCGAGGGCGAGATCGCTCATATCATCCAGGAGTTGAAGAACATGGCTGAAGATCTCCATGTAGCCGTCATCGTACTCATACAGCTTATGCGTACGGTGGAGATGCGTGATGACCTCCGTCCCACCCTGCAAGACTTGCCCAATTGGAATCGTATTGGACAATGGGTGGACGATGTGCGCCTGCTATACCGCGACGATTATTACCATATTGTCGGCGGCAAACGGGATTTGATGGAGGTGCTTGCCACCGAGTGCAGCCAAGACAGCCTCCCCGACTTGCAGTTGAGTTGTCTGATGTGGGACATCTCGTTTAAAATGATATGCAACATTAGGGAAATCTCGGACACGGACATGCTCCGCAAATTGCTCGTTGTCACCGAAAAGGAAATCCTGCGCGTGGCTAAGCCCTTCGACGGTGACCTAGACTGGGACACACCCACGGGGGAAGTGCTCGACCGACTATTGGAAGAGCGCGCCTGTATCCTTAACCGGATGTTCGAATTGCATTGCACCGAGGCCGAGGTGCGCCGCTTTGAGCACGTAAACGAAGGCATGCTGAAAATGATGAACCGCTTTCACGAAGAGCAACAACAACTTCAGCGGCAGTTGGATATGCTTCCCGACATCGGCGAGCACAGCGTCAACCGTTTCCATCTAGCCGGGGAAATCAACTATTGTCACGACTATGAGGATCCGAAGCTCTTCCCGATGGAGGAAGATGCGTTCTACGGATCGCACTGGAACGAGATGCTGTGGGCGGTGTCGTCGCTCTCGCGGATGGATGCGCACACGATCCACAACGACGAATCCAACAAACTCGACGATGGCTATACCTGGGCGGAAGGTCCGCTGCGCATCCCGCAGTTCGAACACATCTGCGTCTGCTACCTCGTCCACGCCTTCTGCACGCACCTGCGCTACAGCATCCCCGACCTCCTGCGCATGACCACCTACATCTGCGAACGCTCGATGTGGGAGATGTCTGAAGCGGAGATCTAAAGGGTGTGGAGTGCTACGAATCGATGTAATTATCTTTGTCTCTATGCCATGGTTTGGCATAGCCGTGCATTACTTTTGCTCCATCTTAATTCAAATTATCAATCAAAAAAATAAAAGATGGAAAATCAAAACTTTACGAACGTAACGCTGAAAAAGCGCATTCAGAAAGAAGCATGGGATGAGATTTCACGCAGGTATCCACTAACAACTGATTTGTTGTTTCATTTCCAAAATAAACTGAATTGGACGGAGGTCTCCAAGAACACAAGTATTCATTGGGATGTCTTTACTATGGAGCGTTTCAAGGACTTTCTTGATTGGAAAGCCTTCTCCCAAAACTGGTCTTACAGTTACCTGATTACCGCTGAATTAATCGAAAAATTCAAAGACTACTGGGACTGGCATGAACTTTCACGCAACCCGGCTCTGCCTCTTACATACGAACTTGTTGACAAATATATCGACCGATGGGATTGGTCGGCTTTAATCAATCAAAATCAGAATACGCCAGGATTCCGTTTCGATTATTTAAAAGAAAAGATGGTTTTCCTGAATGAAGATTTCTTTGAACGGTACAAGCAGTATATACCTGTTGACAAGCTGGAAAACTCCGGATTGTGGGTATGTCTTGTAGAACAAGAGAAAGAAGCTATTATGAAAAAAATGATCTCAGTGAAAAAATAAGCTTTATGGAACATCCAAAACAAGGGTGCTCGTCGTTGTATGTGAAAACCACCAATCACTAATCACCAATGACCGGCTTTGCCGCTTATTTTCGCTGACACCGGTGGTCGGATGGATTTTCCCCGTTCTTGCGGCTCATTTCCTTGCCTATCCTTGCTATGTCACGGCGCAGTGAAAGGGGCTCCATTACTTCTATCGTGTCACCCAAGGACAATAATTCCTGCTTGAAATCAAAGGTGGGCCTGACAAAATAGGAAAAAACAGTGTATTTGTCGTTGCGTTCCAGCACTTTCTGCGAGTGGTGCAGCGGAAGCGTGTGCAGGTATTTCGCTTGGAAACTGCCCACTTTCAGTTTCACCGTCTGGGGCTCTTTGTCCCCGACGATTATGCCGAAACAGTTGCTGAAAAAAGCTTCTGCGTCAAAATCATCAGGCATGACAAAATCCTCAAACTCAATATCCAGGTTTGAAATGCGGTCTAACGCATAGATTTTCAACGGACTGTCTCCATATTTGCCCAGCAGGTACCAGCGGCGCTTGAACACTTTCACTGCGTAAGGCTCCACATGAAACAGATTCGACCCTTCCTCTTTTTCCACCCAGAATGGCTTATAGGTGAAAGTCAGCATCTTGTTCTCTCGCATCGCCTCCAAAATGTCTGGCAACAACTCCTTGCCGGAATGATTTTCCTCCAACAAAATCCTATGCTGAAGTGCCATGCTCTCGTTCAGCTGGTTGCTCAGCGACAAAGCATCGAGAATCCAGGCTTTGAAACCGGATGCTTCTTTCAGTTCGTTGCGGTCTGCGATATAATAGGTATTATCTCCATGGTTACAGGCAATTTCAACACCGAAAATCTCAAAAACGTCCTTTCGGTTATTCATAAAGGTGCGCCAGCTGTACTTATTGCCGCCAGAGAGCTCGGTGTTTTGCTCCCATTTGTTGGAGATATCCTGATAACTGATGCCTCTCGAACCGGCCATATTGACGGTGTCCACCAACCAAATGTACTTTCTGATCAGATCCTTTGTCATAGTCTTTGATTTTGATGCTGCAAATTTACGAAAAAGATATGAAATATTATGGCATAGTGAAAAAATATATTGACAAGGTCTTGTGCAATTAACTTATTACTGTTCAAAAGTAATCCCGCAGCAAGAAATTGATGGGATTGATTTTTGTATCTTTGCCAGAATGAATAATAATGTAAATATGAAAAATGTAGCAGTTCTGGCTGGCGGAAATTCCGGCGAATATGAGGTCTCCCTCAGAAGCGGCGACAATATCATGTCGCAGTTGGACAGAAATTTGTTCAATCCCTATTTCATCCATGTGAAAGGCACCGAATGGAGCTATACGGATGAGCAAAATCAGAAACACCTGATTGACAAAAACGATTTCTCGCTGACTGTCAACGGACAGAAAATCATCTTCGATGTGGTGTTTATCGCCATCCATGGCAACCCTGGCGAGAACGGCAAGTTCCAGGGTTACTTCGACATGCTCGACATCCCCTATACTGGCTGCGACTGCTTCTGTTCGGCTTTGACCTTCAACAAATATTTCTGCAATCTGGCTGTGCGCGAGCTGAATGTGCCGATTGCTCCGTCGCTGCATTACTACCACGACGATGAAATCGACATGGACGAGATAGAGAAAGTTTGTGGCTATCCCTGCTTCATCAAATCGTGTAACTCGGGCTCCAGCGTGGGAGTAACCAAAGTGCATGATGAAAGTCAGGTGAAAGCGGCAGTGGAAGAGGCTTTCAAATATGATGACCAACTGATGATTGAAAAAATGATATCGGGACAGGAACTGGCCTGCGGTGTGGCCCTGGTGGATGGCAAGCCCAAAGCGTTGGCCGTGACCGAAATATGTCCCAAAAACGAATTCTACGACTATCAGGCCAAATACACCGACGGTCTGCACGACATGTACACCCCCGCCCGCATCCCGAAAGAAAGCTATGAGCAGGTGCTGAAATACTCGGAACAGATTTACCATTTTTTAAACTGCGGCGGAATTGTGAGAGTCGATTATATCATCACGCCGGACGGAATACCCTATTTTATTGAAATCAACACCATTCCGGGTCAGACAGCGATGAGCATCATTCCGGCACAGTTGACGGCCTGCAATATGGACCTGAAGGATTTTTACACCAGTGTGGTGATGGACGCTTTAAAAAACTGAAAACTGAAAATTGAAAACTGATAATTCCCCTTCTATTAGAAGGGGTGGCCGAAGGCCGGGGTAGTGACGTAAGCATTGAGGCGAAGCCTTCAGCTTAAAATGGAAAAAATGATGAGAAAAATAATAGTTGCTCTTCTATGCTTGCTAATCGGTCTGCAATTGTCCGCTCAATATACCGATGAGGACATTGCCCGCTATATCGACCAATACAAAGAACTGGCCATCCTGAAGATGTACCAATACAAGATCCCGGCCAGCATCACTTTGGCGCAGGGCGTGTTTGAAAGTGCCTGTGGTACAAGTCGATTGGCCCGTGACGGGAAAAATCATTTCGGCATAAAATGCCATAAGGAATGGACTGGTGATACCGTGAGAATTGACGATGACGAACTCCAGGAATGTTTCAGAAAATACGATAGGGTGGAGGATTCCTACAACGACCACTCCCTTTTTCTGACTTCACGTCCCCGCTATGCGGGTTTGTTCCAATTGAATGTGATGGACTATAAGGCTTGGGCCCGTGGTTTGAAAGCCGCCGGCTATGCTACGAATCCTAAGTATGCCGACCGTCTGATTGACCTGATAGAACGATTCAATATTGCCCAGTGGGATACCCTTTGCCAACAACGTACCGAGAGTGACTGGTTTACCGCAGAAAACATCGCTTGGGCAGAAGCTCAGGTGGCAGCTTATCAGGTTACAGGTGACAGGGGACAGGTTACAGAAAATAGGGGACAGGTTACAGGTGACAGTGATCAAGGTACAAGGGTTGGGATCGATTCACGAGCAGAGGTTTCTTCGAATGTGGGTCAACAGTTCTCAACATCGAAGGTGTTTACCGCGAAAGCAAATCAGTATCCGAAAGTGAAATATCCTTTCACTGAACGGGAAGTTTTTGAGAACAACCGCGTTTATTTTGTCATTGCAACAGAAGGTGACACTTACGCCTCCATCGCGAAAGATGTTCAGGATTCAGAGAAAAATATCAGAAGATATAATGATATTCTGGATAAAAACCAAGAGGCAATGGTGGGCGAAGTTGTATATATCGGCATGAAAGCCAAAATGGGAAAAGAAAAAAAACACGAGGTGGAGGCCGGTGAAACGTTACTTTATATCGCCCAAAAATATGCGGTACAGCTTAATTCCATCTTCAAATACAATAATTTGAACGAAAACGCAGTTATTCATCCTAATGATATTATCATATTGAAACATTAAAAGCTATGAAAAAAATATTTTTATTATTTGTTTGTCTATCAGCAATTTATGCATATTCTCAATATGCAGAGGAAGATGTGTTGAATTATATCGACAACTATTCCAAGTTGGCGGTGCAATCTATGAAAACATACAAAATTCCAGCAAGCGTGAAGTTGGCGCAGGCCATTTATTCTTCCAATGCGGGACAAAGCAAAGTGGCTAAGGAGGCTCGGAACCATTTCGGTCTGTTGTGCAATACCGAATATCAGGGCGAGCAGTATTATGAGACTTCCGACAGAAGTGGAAATTGTTACAGAACGTATAACACTGTCGCAGAGTCTTTTCAGGATCATAATATTTTTCTGACCACTCGTCCGCGTTATGAGTCACTGTTTCAGTTATCCCCTACAGATTACAGGGCATGGGCAAATGGCTTGCAGGCATGTGGCTATTCTATCAATCCTGAATATGCCCAGCGTCTGATCAATATTATTGAAAAATACACTTTAACCCGTTTCGATAAACAAGGCTTGCAACAAAATCAAGAAAACGAGATCGCCGAACCGTTGCCGGTAAAACAGGAAGTGGCTGAGCCGAAAGCAGTTGAACAGAAACCTATGGAAACCCGAACGGAAACAGCTGTGGTGACACCGGCTCCAAAACATGAAAAAAACAAACAAAAAGCAAATAAGCAGGAAGAACAAAAACAGCAAGTCGTCCCGCAAACCAGAAACACATACAATAATGATGTGGAACCGGATACCATAATTAATGGCATCGAGGTTTATATTCAGCGGGGTAAAAGACCTTCTGCCGCTGCCGCTGGCAATAAACCTATCATAACTATGAATGTTTTCACGGCTAAACCGAATGAATACAAGGTGAGCTATTTCCCTTACACCAAAAGAGATGTTTATGAGAACAATAAGATAAAATTTGTGATTGCCCAAAGGGGGGAGACCTACGCAAAAATTGCCCGCGAGACACAGTTGATGGAGTCTGACTTGCGATATTATAATGATGCCTTTGATGAGTATGAACCCATAGAAGGTGAGGTGGTCTATCTGCAGATGAAAAACACCAAATCGGATGTGAGTTATCACAAATTGGAAATGGCAGACTCTTTCCGCTATCTGTCACAGAAATATGCTATCCAACTGAAATTATTGACAAAAAGAAACCAGCAGCCGGCAGAGGGCTTCACCGTCGGCTCACTCATCTGCATTGACTGCAAATAAAACCATTCACTGACCCTTGATCCCTAACCCCTGATCCCTGAATTCATGGCCAAAACCTTTTATCATTTTAACACCAACACCTTATCGTTCGAGAAGGTAAAGCTGAGCGTTAAAGATATTGTCAAGCGCGTGCTGTGGCTTTTTGCCAGCGCCTTGACGTTTGCGGTCATTTTTATATGGATTGCCTTCTACCTGATTGATTCTCCAAAGGAAAAAATGCTCCAGCAGGAGAATGAACAGTTGAAAGAGCAATTGCAGGAGATGGACAATCAGTTGAATTTGATGTCGGAGGCTATGGCGGATATAGAAAACAGGGATGACAATATTTACCGTGTTATTTTCGAAGCCGATCCTATGCCGGTGGAAGAACGGTATCCGAAACTGTATGAGCAGAATATGGCGGGTGTGGGCGGTACCGACGCATTGGCTTTATTGCAGGATGTGTCTAACAAGGCCAACCAACTGATTGTGCGTTTGTCGGCACAGTCGCATTCCTTCGACACCATCGCTGAAATCGCACAGCGAAAGTCAGATATGCTGACTTCTATTCCCGCTATTCGTCCATTGAAAGGTGTAAAAACCATCTCTTCCGGTTTTGGCGGCCGTTATCATCCTATTCTGAAAACCATCCGTATGCACACGGGGGTGGATCTCTCCGCCCCGAAGGGAACACCGGTATATGCTACGGCCGATGGAGTGGTGTCAAGAGAAAAAGGTGGCAGCGGCTATGGAATTGTGGTTATTTTGAATCATGGGTATTCTTATCAAACTTTGTATGCCCATCTGTCGAAAAAAGTGGTGAAACCGGGACAAAAAGTAAAAAGAGGACAACTGATTGGCTATGTGGGAAATACTGGCTTGTCTTTCGGTACCCATCTGCATTATGAAGTTATCAAAAACGGTGTTAAGGTGAATCCTGTACACTATTTCTTCGATGATATCACCCCCGAGGAATATGACGCTATCCTCGAATCCTCCAAAATCGTCAACCAAGCACTATCTTAAAAAACTGAAAACTGAAAATTGAAAACTGAAAGTTGAAATTTGAATCACTATCCCCTATTCCCTAACCCCTGATCACTGACTCCTGACCCCTATAACCTGAAACCTGAAAATGTCTATCGTCCAGCTATTTGGTAAAATCAAACAGTTTTTGAAAAAGCTGTTCTCTAACTGGAAAACCCGGTATCGTTTCTCAATCAATGCCGAGGAAAACCATGAAGAGAAATTCAATTTTATATTGACACCTCAGCGTATTATTGTGGTCACAGCAACAGCGGCTGTACTCTTGATAGCCTTTACCGCGTTTATTATCAGTGTTACCCCGCTGAAGTATTACATTCCTGGATATACCAGCTTGGAAGAACATCGCATGTACCTGCAGGTGTCTGCCCAGGTGGATTCCATTTCGCAGTTAGTAAAACAAAACCAGCAATATCTTGATAATTTCTATAATGTTATCAATGAAAAAAATATTGAGGACGAGAATAGTGTGGTGATGGATAAATCACGCATGGCAAGCCATGAACTGAAAGAAAGAAATGATGAGGAGATGGAGGCGATGAGAGAGGTTGATATGCAAGCTAATGATTTGTTAACCAATTATTTGCGTACAGAAGAAGAAAACAGTAAATTGCCAGTCAGCCATAGGGCCGACATCAGTAACATAATGCTTTCCGCACCGGCGACAGGTATTCTGATTCAAGGTTTTGACCTGGCCAGAAATCATTATGGCATTGATATTCAGAATAAAAAGAATACTGTCATTACCAGTGTGGCGGAAGGAATCATTATTTATACCGGTTTTGACCCGACCAACGGAAATACTATTGTAATCCAGCATCCGGGCAACATTATCTCAATTTATAAGCATAATGAGGTGTTGCTGAAGTCGGTAGGTGCAAGGGTGAATATGGGAGAAGCAATAGCCAAGATGGGTAGTAGCGGACAGGGGCGTATGATAGACTCACACCTGCATTTTGAGTTGTGGTATAATGGTTTTCCTGTCAATCCTTTAGATTATATAGTCATCAAATAGTTTCCAATATGGAAAATCTTATAACGCTTGATCCGGCCAATGTGATTGGCATATACGGACACCATAACGCCAATATTGATTTGTTGAGGAACATTTATCCTAAACTGAAGATAACAGCTCGGGGTAATGAGATAAAGGTTATAGGTGAGGACAGTGAAGTTGAACTGTTTACCTCACGTTTTGAATTATTGCTGAAGCATTTCGAACAGTTTGGCAAGATTAATGAGAACGATATTCTGAATATAACGGCTTCCGAGGATGACAGCTTCTATCGCATGGATAGCAGCGGTATTGTGGATAATATCATCCTGCATGGCCGTGAAGGACGTGTTATCAAAGCCATTACCCCCAACCAGCGTAAAATGGTGGAAAGTGCCGCGACTAACGACATGGTCTTTGCCATCGGACCTGCTGGTACAGGGAAAACTTATACCGCAGTGGCACTTGCTGTTAGAGCGCTCAAAAACAAGCAGATACGTCGTGTTATCTTAACTCGTCCCGCGGTGGAAGCTGGCGAGAATCTCGGTTTCCTGCCTGGAGACTTGCGCGATAAACTGGATCCCTATTTGCAACCACTTTACGATGCCCTTTGGGATATGATGCCCATGCAGAAGCTGATTTCTTATCTGGACGACAAGACTATTGAAATTGCGCCCTTGGCTTTTATGCGTGGCCGTACTCTCGACAACGCCTACGTGATTCTGGATGAAGCCCAAAATGCCACCGAAAGCCAGATTAAAATGTTCCTGACTCGTATGGGCCGCAATGCCAAGTTCTTCATCACGGGCGATATTACTCAGATTGACCTGCCGAAGCACCAGAAATCAGGCCTGATTCATGTTGGCAAGGTGTTGAAAGACATTAAAGGCATTGATTTCATATACATGGACAATGGCGATGTGGTACGCCACCAGTTGGTGACCAAAATCATCCAGCGTTTTGAGCAATGGGAGGAAGCGAAACAACAGGAGAAGAAGGAAGTTAGTGAGTAAACGAAGAAACGGAGAGACGGAGAGACGTACACTAACGTGTACTCGGGAAGACGGGAAGACATTATTTTCGAGCTCGCAAAGCGAGCGACTTTCCGAGCGAACGCAGTGAGTGTCTTACCGCATAACCGTATAAACGAATATACAAATCAACAAAAAGTGCGTCCTCAAAAACTATTATACCCTTTCGCATTGATATATGGTGCCGTGGCGGCCTTTCGCCGCTGGATGTACCGCCGTGGATTGAGGAAAGCCTATCAGGCCCCCATTCCGACCATCGGTGTGGGAAATTTGTCAGTAGGTGGCACAGGAAAAACTCCACATGTGGAGTACATCATTCGATTTTTACCAGAACATTATAAAATTGCTACCCTAAGTCGCGGGTACAAGCGCAAAACCAAAGGCTTTGTGCTGGCCAACGACATTGACCCTCAGCAACTCTCGGCGGAAATGATCGGCGATGAGCCCTTACAGTTTTTTACCAAATTCCCCCATATCAAGGTTGCTGTTGACGAAAATCGAACAGAAGGCATCCAACAATTGCTGCAACGTTTTCCCGACTTGCAGTATATTATTTTGGATGATTGTTATCAGCATTTGCAGGTTAAACCTGATCTGAACATTCTTATTACTGAATACGCTGCTCCATACGCTCTAGACTATCCTCTGCCGGCTGGCCGCTTGCGTGAATTTCGCAGTGCCGCCCGCTATGCCGATATGGTTATAGTAAGTAAATGCCCCGAAAATTTGACCGAACAGCAACGTGCGGAAATGACGGAGTTGCTGAAACTGCAAGATAATCAACAGCTGTTTTTCACCACCATGCGTTACGGAGAATTGACCGCCCTTAACGAGTGCGGGAAACAGCTACAGATAAGTCCGCAAACCGAGGTGGTATTGCTTACTGCCATCGCCCACCCCGAGCCAATGATTAAATATCTGTCTGAAAAGTTCAATATCATCCATCATTATCGTTTCCCTGACCATCATTATTTTTCAGGGGAAGAAATAAAGGAAATTCAAAAGAGATTTTTTTTGGGGGACCAGCAGAACCGCATCCTTGTCACCACCGAAAAAGACAGCATGCGGTTGATTTATGGCACTCTTTCCAAACACTTGGAAACCATTCCCTTGTTTTCCCTTCCCATTGAACCGTACTTTCTGTTTCAAGACGAGGAACGATTTTTACATCAATATCGATATCAATAAACTGATATTGTTTCATACATTTGCTGTGGTTATTTTTCACCCGCTTGCACACAATTCATAGATTTTATGTAATTTTGCACATTAAAAAAAGAAACATCATGATCGCTAAAATAAAGGAAACCGCCGCTTTTTTGAAAGGACAAACCACTTTGAATCCCCGTGTTGCCATAGTATTGGGATCAGGTCTGGGGGGACTGGTGGACAGTTTGATAATAGAGAAAGAAATTCCATACTCACAGATTCCCAATTTTCCCATTTCCACAGTGAAAGGACACAAAGGCGCCCTAATCTTCGGAACATTGAACAATGTTGAGGTGGTGGTGCAAAGTGGACGTTTTCATTACTACGAAGGTTATGACATGAAAACGCTGACCTTCCCAGTACGCGTATATAAAGAGTTGGGCATTGAGGTGCTGATATTATCCAATGCTGCCGGCGGCATGAACCCCGCTTTCAAGGTGGGCGACATCATGCTGTTCAGAGATCACATTAACCTATTTGGTAACAATCCCCTGATGGGACCGAATTATGATGAGCTGGGGCCCCGTTTCCCGGATATGAGCGAGGCCTATTCCAAGCGTCTTCGAAAAATCGCCCAAACCACAGCCAAGGAACACAACATTCACCTACAAGAAGGCGTATATGTGGGAGTAACTGGTCCGTGCTTCGAAACCCCATCGGAATACCGTATGTTCCACATTTTGGGAGGCGATGCTGTAGGCATGTCCACTGTTCCGGAAACCATTGCGGCCCGTCATGGCGGCATGGAAGTGGTCGCTTTTTCGGTCATTACCGACTTAGGCGTAGAAGGTGTTGTTGAGAAAGCTTCTCACGAGGAGGTGCTGAAAGAAGCTAATGCGGCAGGTCCCCGTATGGTCAAAGTGGTCTATGAGATGATGCCTCAATTATAAACCAATAGCGAAGCACCATCATATCTGCATTTATAATGTTTCAAAGGCAAGGAGGTTGGTCCTGCTACAGGACTGCCATCCAAAATGTTGAATTTGGCTCCACAGCAACTGTCTATAATCAGAATGCCGCTTTCGTCAACCCATAACCAGGAGTCCGGATCTTGCCAGTCGTAAGGACAAGCCCTGTCGTATGCGAAAAAAGTGGACTCATCCAAACGATAGACGATCACACCTGCAACGCCTCCCGTAAAATATTCATAACCACCGTAATAGTTCAAATTGATGTAATTTGGACTGTTCGGATATATGGTGAATCTCAAATTCACATTGGGAATAGTATCATGCTCGTACCTTCCATTGCAGGATACGAAAAGAAAGGCGATGATAATGATAGATATGATTTTTCTCATGATTAGATTTTGAAATTTTTGCAAAGTTACACGATTTTATTGAAATACACATCATCATTCGCAAATTATTTGTTGAGAGGTGCTGGTATGTCTTTACTGCAGCCTGTTTTGGAGCAAGTCAAAATAAATATGCATGGTATGAAAAAAATTCGTAATATTGCATTTTTTAATGCAGAGAATTGAATATTAATCAAAAAATATAAATTTATGAGCAACGAAGACATTTTCAAACCCAAGAAAAAAGAAACTGGTGCCAAGAAATTCTGGCGTATAGTGTTCGGAACCATGGTGGGATTTTTCCTTTCCTGCCTCATTGTTTCCATTTTATCCACGTTGATGTTTGTGGCTATGATAGCTTCTATGGGCAGTAGCAACACTGTGGCTATCAAAGACAATACTATTCTGAAGTTGGATCTGCAAAAACCTATTCAGGAACAAGCTGTGGATAATCCTTTCGACATGTTCGGCGATGAATTCAGCCAATATTATCAATCCGGTATAGGTTTGGATGATATTCTGACCTGTATCAAAGCGGCCGCCAAAGACTCAAAAATAAAAGGTATTTACATCAATACTGAATCCATTAGCGCTTCTCCTGCTACCCTCAAGGAAATCCATGACGCATTGGTGGAATTCAAGGAATCAGGAAAATTCATTTATGCATACGCCGACAATTACACACAGGGCGCTTATTATCTGGCATCTGTGGCCGACAATGTCACGATGAGCGCTACAGGTTTGTTGCAATTCAGAGGCATGGCTTTACAGGTGATGTTCTATAAGGGACTTATCGACAAATTGGATGTGGATATGCAGATTATCCGCCATGGTAAATTTAAGAGTGCTGTCGAACCTTATATGATGGACAAGATGAGCGAAGCTAACCGCGAACAAATGACATTGTTGGCTAATACTATATGGAATACGATGGTGGATGATATAGCTGCTGAAAGAAAACTGAATAAGGAAACACTGAATCAGATTGCCGATAATATGTTTTTTGGAACGGCTACCAAAGCTGTTGAAAATAAATTGATTGATAAAACCTGTTACAAAGATGAGGTGGCTCAAGATTTGAAAAAGTTGGTGGGTTTGGCAGAGGACAAAGATTTGAATATCACTGGATTGTCTGAATATAGAAAAGCAGTCAAAGCCGAGACGAACTCGGCAAAAGACGAAATTGCCGTGGTTTATGCGGTGGGACAAATCACAGGAGGAAAATCAGGTAATGATGTTATGGGATCGGAAACTATGGTTAAACTTATCAAAGATGCTTATACATCTGAAAATGTGAAAGCTATCGTCTTGCGTGTCAATTCTCCCGGTGGTGACGGTACCGCTTCTGACATCATCTGGAATGAAATTGAGCAAGCTAAAAAAGCTGGCAAGGTGGTGGTGACTTCCATGGGTGACTATGCCGCTTCCGGTGGTTATTATATTTCTTGCAATTCCAATTATATCATTGCTCAGCCCAACACGTTGACGGGCTCTATCGGTGTTTTTGGTATGGTTCCTTCTTTCCAAAGAGCATTGAAAAACAAATTGGGAGTCACTATTGATGGGGTTACTACTAACAAACATTCGGATGCTGGCGGTGCCTTACGTCCGCTGAATGCAGAAGAATTGGAGGTGTATCAGAATTTCATTGATGAATTTTATGGTATTTTTACCCAGCGTGTGGCTGATGGCCGTGGTATGGAGCAATCCGCAGTGGATGAGATTGGTCAAGGTCGTGTATGGGCTGGTGCTGATGCGTTGAAAATTGGTCTGGTGGATGCCCTGGGCAATATGGATGATGCTATCGCCAAAGCTGCTGAACTGGCCAAATTGGACAATTACAAAGTGACTTATTATCCTAAAAAGAAAGATTTCTGGACTACCTTGATGGAGAAAACCAGCGGGGATAACAATATCCAGGCTGTTATCAGACAGGAATTGGGTGACCAGTATTACATTTACCAAGGATTGCAACAGTTGAAAAATGCCGAAGGCGTTCAAGCTCTGATGCCGATGCAAATACAGTTTGAATAATGGATACTACTTTTTTAACTAACGCCTTCCACATTTATCTGTGGGTGATGGTGTGCCTTGCAGTGGTTGTCTTTGTCGCACTGCAGTTTTTCAACGCAGGTTATGGCTTGCTTTACACGCAAAAAGGAAGCAATACGCTGAGATTAGGACCCGCTATCAACAATAAAGTGGCGTGGTTCTTTATGGAACTGCCTGTTTTTTTGGTTATGATTATCATCTGGGCATGCTCTCCCCATCGTTTTGATATTGTGCCCTGTGTATTCCTGCTAATTTTTGAAACACACTATTTCCAAAGAGCCCTTATATTTCCATGGATTATAAAGGGTAAGAGTAAAATGCCTATCGGAATTATGATCATGGGTATCTGCTTCAACATACTGAATGCGGTAATGCAGGGCTATTGGATTTTCTTTGAATCATATAATGTTGGTTATCAAGTATTTGGTATAGGATATACGGATATTGAATGGTTGTGGTCACCGCAGTTTATCATCGGTACTATTTTGTTCATTGCAGGATTTGTCATCAACCTCCATTCCGATTATATTATCCGTCACTTGAGGAAAGATGATAACGATACCAAACATTACCTGCCAAAAGGCGGTTTGTTTAATTATGTGACTTCTGCCAATTATTTCGGAGAATTGATGGAATGGCTTGGTTTTGCTATTCTTACTTGGTCGGTGTCGGGTTTGGTATTTTTCATCTGGACTTTCGCCAATCTGGTGCCCAGAACCCGCACAATCTACAAACGTTATCAGGAAGAATTTGCTGAGGAAATGAAAGGCAGAAAACTGAAAAGAGTCTTCCCCTTTATCTATTAATGATTTTTACAGATTGACTAAACAATTTATAGTCAATACTATAGAATATTATCTTGGTGATTATAATTAATAACTTTCTGTTTTCAGTTTAATGAAAGACATCCGTGACATCACTTCAGAAGAACTTCAAGAGTTTGTCGTTCAGGCAGGCGAGAAACCCTTCCGGGCCAAGCAAATCAATGAATGGCTATGGAAAAAAGGAGCAGGCTCGTTTGCTGAAATGAACAATATTGGCAAAGGCTTACAAGAAAAACTGAAGGAAAGTTTTAGTTTTCATCGGGCCAGCATCGAGGTGGAAGCCAAAAGTGGCGACCAAACAGTGAAGTTCGGTTTTCGCTTGCATGATGACAAGATGATTGAGGGAGTGCTGATTCCTGCGGGACAGCGGGTGACTGCTTGCGTATCCACCCAGGTGGGTTGCGCCATGCACTGTGCCTTTTGCGCTACCGGACAAATGGGATTCATCAGAAACTTACATTTTTCTGAAATTTTTGATCAGTTTATACTGATGAACCAGAAAGCCGTAGAATATTACGGAAATCCTATCTCCAACATTGTCTATATGGGAATGGGAGAGCCGCTGTTGAATATTCAGAATGTGCTGAAATCCATTGACTTACTTACTTCTCCAGAAGGGCAGGGCTTATCGCCTCAACGCATTACTTTATCTACGGCAGGCATTATTGAAGGTATTCGCAAACTGGCAGATTTGGGCTTTAAACCAGGTCTTGCTGTCTCCTTGCACAGTGCCGATCCATTGACACGACTCCGTATTATGCCGGTCACAAAAAGCAACCCCCTGGATAAACTTCAGGAAGTACTGAAATACTATCATCAGAAGACTGGTGAGCGAGTGACTTTTGAATACTTGTTGCTAAACGGCATCAACGACTCGCAGCGGGATGCTGAGGTTTTGGCAGCTTATTGCAGAGCTTTTCCTGTGAAAATCAACCTGATAGAATTCAACGCCACGGACTCGCCATTCCAAAAGAGCGAGCCGGAAAATGTGCGAAAATTCATCCAGTTCCTCGAAAGCCGCAACATGGTGGTGAACCTCCGCCGCAGCCGTGGCAAAGACATCGCCGCCGCCTGTGGACAACTGGTGAAATTAGCACATTAGCACATTTGCTAATTGGCACATTGAAAAATTCCGTATCTTTGCACCCTCAAAAAAATCACGATGAATACCAATAAAAAAAGATATACGATTACATCGGCTTTGCCGTATGCCAACGGTCCCGTGCATATTGGGCATCTGGCTGGCGTGTATGTTCCCGCGGATATTTATGCCCGTTATCTCCGAGCTACAGGCAATGAGGTGCTGTTTATCGGCGGTTCCGATGAGCATGGTGTGCCCATCACCTTGAAGGCTAAAAAAGAACATACAACTCCGCAGGCTATTGTAGATCGCTATCATAATATCATCAAAGATTCTTTTGAAAAATTAGGCATTTCTTTCGATATTTATTCCAGAACTTCAGGTCAAGAACATCATAAAACCGCTTCCGAATACTTCACCAAGTTGTACAACGAGGGTAAGCTGATTGAGCAGACCAGCATGCAGTATTACGATGAGGAGGCTCATCAGTTCCTGGCCGACCGTTATATTACCGGTACCTGTCCTCACTGCAACAACGAGCGGGCATACGGCGACCAGTGCGAAGCTTGCGGTACTAGCCTCAGCGCCACCGACCTCATTAATCCTAAGTCTGTGTTGAGCGGCAACGCTCCCGTGATGAAGGAAACCAAGCATTGGTATTTGCCCTTGAATGAATACGAACCCTGGCTGAAAGAATGGATTTTGAAAGGCCATAAGGAAGACTGGAAGAGCAATGTCTATGGACAGTGCAAATCGTGGATTGAGGCGGGTTTGCAGCCGCGTGCCGTCACCCGCGACCTCGACTGGGGCGTGAAGGTTCCTTTGGAAGAGGCTGCCGGCAAGGTGCTGTACGTTTGGTTTGACGCTCCTATCGGCTATATTTCCTTTACCAAAGAATGGGCCGCTGCCCACAACCAGGATTGGGAGAAATGGTGGAAGGATAATGATACCCAGCTTGTGCATTTTATCGGCAAGGATAATATCGTGTTCCATTGTATTATCTTCCCCTGCATGTTGAAGGCCGAAGGCAGTTACATTTTGCCTGTCAATGTGCCGGCTAACGAATTCCTGAATCTGGAAGGCGATAAGATTTCCACTTCCCGCAACTGGGCCGTGTGGTTGCACGAGTATCTGGAAGAATTTCCTGACAAGCAGGATGTGCTGCGCTATACGCTGACTTCCATCGCTCCCGAAACTAAAGACGCTGATTTTACTTGGGCTGATTTCCAGGCTAAGAATAATAACGAGTTGCTGGCCATCTTCGGCAACCTGGTCAACAGAACTATTGTGCTGACGCACAAATATTATGGTGGTGTTATTCCCGAAATGGGCGAGCTGACCGATTATGAGAAGGAAGTGATTGAGAAAATGAAGGAATTTCCTGCTCTGATAGGCAATTCCATCGAGAAATACCGCTTCCGTGAGGCTCAGGCCGAGCTGATGAATTTGGCTCGTCTGGGCAACAAGTACCTGACCGACATGGAGCCCTGGAAGAAGCAGAAAGAAGATCCTGAAAGGGTGAAGACCGTGATGCATCTGTCGCTGCAGTTATGCGCTGATTTGGCGGTGTTGTGCGAGCCTTTCCTGCCTTTCACCTCGCAGAAGTTGCAGAAGATGCTGAACATGGATGTTCACGAATGGAACGAAGGCGGACGTTGCGACTTGCTGAGAGCTGGTGACAGCATTAATCCGGCAGAGTATTTGTTTGTGAAAGTGGAAGATGAGGTGGTGGCCGCTCAGGTGAAGAAACTGGAAGACACCAAGAAAGCCAATCAGATGCAGAATGCTCCGGCAGTAGAAGCCAAGCCAGATGTCACATACGATGACTTCCAGAAGATGGATTTGCGCATTTGCACGGTGCTGGCAGCAGAGAAAGTGGCAAAGACCAAGAAATTGCTGAAACTTAAGGTGGATACGGGGGTGAACCAGCGTGAGATTGTTTCAGGTATTGCAGAATATTACGAACCAGAGAATTTGGTGGGTAAGCAGGTGCTGATGCTTATCAACTTGGCACCCAAAGAAATCAAAGGTGTTGCTTCTCACGGTATGGTGCTGATGGCTGAGAATGCCGACGGCGAATTGTCGCTGGTGCAGCCTGCCAAGCCGGTGAAACCGGGTAGCACGGTGAAATAATGAAAGCGGATATGGCGTAATTGGTAGCCGCGCTAGACTTAGGATCTAGTGGTGAAAGCCGTGGGGGTTCGAGTCCCCCTATCCGCACAAAAAATAAGGGACGCTATTGCGTCCCTTATTTTTTAGAAAAATTCTTATGTATTATTCCAATACCGGTCCAAACGGCACTAATTTCTTGCCTTCTTCGGTTTCAGTGAAATTGTTGAAGTTCTTGATGAAGGACTCGGCCAACTGCTTGGCACTGGCGGCGTAAGCGGCCTTGTCGGTCCAGCTGTTCTGCGGGTTCAGGATGCTGTCGTCCACACCGTTCACGTGTTTCGGGATGGAGAGGTTGAAGGGCTTTACAATCTCGGTCTCGCAGCCAATCAACTCGTCGTTGAGGATAGCTGAAATGATGGCACGGGTGGCCTTCAGCGAGATTCTGCTGCCCACACCATAACCACCGCCGGTCCAACCGGTGTTCACCAAGTAGGCAGTAGCGTTGTGCTCGGTCAGTTTCTTGGCCAACTCTTCAGCGTATTTTGTCGGATGCAGCAGCAAGAAAGCAGCTCCGAAGCATGAAGAGAAGGTGGGCTGAGGTGTAACAACACCCACTTCAGTACCAGCCAATTTAGCGGTGTAACCGCTCAGGAAATAGTACATGGTCTGTTCTTTGTTCAGCACAGATACCGGAGGCAGTACACCAAAGGCATCGGCAGACAGGAAGATGACTTTCTTGGGGTGAGTACCGCGTGAAACAGGTTTCACAATATTGTCAATGTGGTAAATCGGATAAGAAACACGGGTGTTTTCGGTCTTGGCAGCTGAGGTGAAATCGATGTTGCCTTCGGCATCCACCACTAAGTTTTCCAGCAATGCGTCGCGCTTGATGGCGTGGAAAATGTCGGGCTCTTTCTCTTCGCTCAAATCAATACATTTTGCATAGCAACCACCCTCAAAGTTGAACACACCATTTTCGTCCCAGCCGTGCTCGTCGTCACCAATCAGGGCGCGGTTCGGGTCGGTGGACAAGGTGGTTTTTCCAGTGCCTGAAAGGCCGAAGAAGATGGCTGTATCGCCTTTCTTGCCTTGGTTGGCGGAGCAGTGCATAGCGGCCATGCCACGCAAGGGCAGGAAGTAGTTCATCACGGAGAAGATTCCTTTCTTCATCTCGCCACCGTACCAGGTGCCGCCAATCAAAGCCATACGCTCGGTCAGGTTGAAAGCTACATAGTTTTCGCTGTGCAAGCCTTGCTCTTTCCAATTGGGATTGGTGGTTTTGCAGCTGTTCAGCACCACGAAATCAGGTTCAAAACCCACTAACTCTTCTTCACTGGGGCGGATGAACATGTTCTTGACAAAATGGGCCTGCCATGCTACTTCCGTCACAAATCTGATTTTCAGACGGGAGTTCTCGTTAGCACCGCAGTATCCATCAGTTACATAAATGTCTTTGCCACTCAACTGTTTCTGGCTCAATTTTTTAAGGTGCTCCCAAATCTCGTGGTTGATGGGGTGGTTGTCGGAGCCTTTCTTGCCTTCGCCGGCCCACCAGATGTTGTTGCGGGTCTCATCGTCCATCACAATATATTTGTCTTTGGGAGAACGGCCAGTGAATACGCCGGTATCCACAGACAAAGCACCGCTTTTGGTCTTGTATGCCTTGTCGAAACCGGTCAGTGACGGGTCGGTTTCATGCTGGTATAATTCGTCGTAAGACAAGTTGTGGTAAATTTTCTGAGGATTGCTAATCCCGATTTTTGACAGTTGTTCCAAAAGTTTTTCCATAAGCGATATGTTTAATTAATTGATTATCAATATTATGAGTGTAAATAATATTTCTTTTTACCTTTTGCAAACTTAATAATTAATTTTGGAAACAAAAAGCGAATACCTTTATTTTTCGTCGCTATCACATAAAAATTTTTCATTTTCTTTATTCCAAAAATTATTTGTATTTTTGACTTCTAATTTTTGACCTCATGTTTGAATATAATGTAAATCGAAATCAATTGATAATCAGGGAGTACGGAAGAAATATCCAGAAGATGATTGAGGACACTCTGAAGGAACCTGACTATGCGAAGCGCAGTGAGAAGGCAAAAGCTATTGTCCGCATGATGGCCCTTATCAATCCTGAGGACAAGGACAACAAAAATCAGCAGGAATCTTTGGATTATTGGCATAAACTGTGGGATCATCTGTTCATAATGTCTGATTATCAGTTGGATGTGGATTCTCCTTTCCCGAAACCGGAACCTAAAAAAGAGGATTTTGTTTTCGAAAAGCCAGACTATAATAAGCATAAAATCCAATACCGTACCTACGGCAGAAATATGGAGAATATCATCAAGGCGGTATCGGATTATCCTGAGAGACAGCGGGATACGATGGGTAAAACCTTGGCCAACCACCTGAAGAAGTTGTACTTGACGTACAATCGTGAGTCTGTGGATGATAAGCTGATTGTTGACCAGCTGAATGAAATGTCCAATGGACGTATTAATCTGCCGGAGGATTTCTCATTGGATTCAACCAAGGATATTCTGAAAAACACATCAACAGCGAATCAGAATAAGCCACTGAATGCCAAGAAGAAGAAAAAGAAAAAGAAAAAAAATAAGGAAAATCAAGCATAGATAAATGAATATAATTGAAGTTCAGAATGTTACAAAGAAATATTCCAATCATCTCGCATTGGACAATATTTCTTTGGCGATTCAGAAAGGTGTGGTCTATGGTTTACTCGGTCCCAATGGCGCCGGCAAAACCACGTTGATTCGTATCCTGAATCAGATTACCGCTCCCGACAGTGGCACGGTGCTTTTCAACGGCAACCCTATTTCTCGCAGGGATATCGAGAAAATCGGCTATTTGCCGGAAGAGCGTGGTTTGTATAAAAAAATGAAAGTAGGGGAGGAGGCTATGTACCTGGCTCAGCTGAAAGGGCTTTCTAAACAGGAAGCTTTGGAAAGGCTGAAATATTGGTTCATCAAGTTTGAGATTCAAAGCTGGTGGAACAAGAAGGTGGAAGAACTCTCCAAGGGTATGCAGCAGAAATTGCAGTTTATCACCACGGTGGTCCATCGCCCCGATTTTTTGATTTTGGATGAACCGTTCAGCGGATTGGACCCCATTAATACCAATCTGATACGGCAAGAATTGCTGGAACTGAAAAAACAAGGTACAACCATCATTATTTCTACCCATAATATGGCTTCCGTAGAAGAGATTTGTGATGAAATATGTCTGATTAATAAGGCACATAAGATTTTGGAAGGAAATCTGGCGGAAATCAAACAGCGTTTCAAAGAAAATGTCTATAGCCTTACGTTGAATGGTGAATGTGCGATACCAGCGTTTCCGGACAAGTTCAGTGTGATGGAGACTTCCTCTGCTGTCAATCAGCATCATTATGTGGTGAAAGTGCTGGACGGAGGCAGTGCGAACCAGCTGTTGCAGTTCGTGATGGAGTATGGCAATGTTATGTCTTTCAATGAGGTATTGCCATCAATGAACGATATTTTCATTCAACAAGTGGAGAAATACAATGAAGAATTAGGAATTAATAATTGATAATTATTTTTGTGAAGGAGAAAGATGTGAAGACGATTATAGTCCTCATGGGCGAACAAAGTGAGCGACTTGACGATTAAACATATCAACGATTAAACAAATCAACAATGAATAACACCTTGCTAATCATATCGCGCGAATACCTTACTCGCGTAAAGAAAAAGTCCTTTATTATACTCACCTTGGTAGTGCCTATACTTTTCGCCGCCTTGATGGTGGTGCCGGTATTATTGGCCACCAAGGGCCGCGAGCATGTGAATGTGATGGTGGTGGATGATAATGAGATTTATATCAATAATTTTGTTGAAAACGATAAAACTTCATTTTCCTATCGTTCTGGAGATATTGAGCAAATCAAAAAGGAAGCCTTGGCTGGCGATTATGATGTGGTATTGTATTTTCCGCGTAGTTCGCAGAAAGTGAATGCCAACATGTATTACAATGAGGAACCTTCCATGTACTTGCGCTCTGAGCTGGAAAGCCAAATCAACAATATGTTTTTCGACCATGTGTTGCAGGATACTTTCAATATTGATTTGGACAGATATAAGACCATCAAAGATTTGGCACGCTCGCAAATCACCATGATTCAGATTGATGAAAACGGCGGTGAGAAGGAAAGTATGGCCGAGATGAACAAAACTATTGGTATGATTTGCGGTTTTGTCATTTACTTCTTCATTTTCCTCTTTGCCGGTCAGGTTTTGCGAGGGGTACTTGAAGAAAAAAACAACCGTATTGTGGAAGTGCTGATTTCTTCAGTCAAACCCATTGAATTGCTCTTGGGCAAAATCATCGGTATCGCTTTGGTGGGCTTGACGCAGTTCCTGATATGGATTGTGTTTACCCTTGTGATTCTGACGGGTGTGCAATTTGCTATGCCTGACAAATTTATGGAGATGAGCGGAGTGAATACAGAACAGGTGATGGAATCAGTCAAGGATAGTCAAATGGTTGAAGCGGTCAATAACAGTAAGTTAGCGACAGAAGCTTTGGGTGAGGAAAATATTTTCGCTGAAATCAGCAATTATTTCCCCATTTCTTTCACTGAAATGATTTTATGCTTCCTCTTCTTCTTCTTGACGGGCTATCTGGTCTATTCTGCTTTGTTTGCGGCGGTGGGATCGGCGGCAGATAACGAAACTGACTCCAACCAACTGACCATGCCTATCACCATGCCATTGTTGCTGACGATTGTCATGGTGATGCCCATTGCGGACAATCCCAATGGAAAGTTGGCATTTTGGTTGTCTATGATTCCGTTGACCTCGCCGGTGGCCATGCTCACGCGATTGCCTTCCGGTGTGCCTTTGTGGGAACTGCTGCTGTCGATGGTGCTGATGGTACTGTTTTTTATCTTTGTGGTGTGGTTTGCCGCCAAAGTTTACAGAACTGGTATCTTGATGTATGGAAAGAAAGTAAGTTGGAAGGAAATTTGGAAATGGGTAAGATATGAATAAAAAAAGGCGGTGAGAACCGCCTTTTTTGAGCCACTTGCGAGACTTGAACTCGCGACCTACGCATTACGAATGCGTTGCTCTACCAACTGAGCTAAAGTGGCTTGCTTTTGCGGTGCAAAAATACGAAAAAAATCGTAACTTTGCACTTTCAAATGGAAAACCTTAAAAATATTGATACTATGAACATTACAAAATTAGACCAAGTTATCGAACTGGTAAAGTCAAAACCGAAAAAAAGATTAGTGGCTGCATACGCTAACGATGAACATACTATCGATGCCGTTCACCGTGCGGTGGAATTGGGTATTGTTGACGCTACTTTGGTGGGTGATACAGATACTATCAAACAAGTGTGCGCAAAATTGAACATTGACATCAATATGTTCAAGATCGTGCACGAAAGTGTGGATACCAAAGCCGCTGCCAAGAGTTGCGACTTGATCAATGCCGGCGAGGGCGACATCCTGATGAAGGGTCTGCTGCCAACCGACAAATATATGCGCGCCATTCTGAATAAAGAGCGTGGCCTTTGCCCTCCCAATGCCACCTTGTTGCACATGGCTGTAATTGAGAACCCACAGTATCATAAGCTGTTATGCGTGAGCGACTGTGCTATTATTCCCGCTCCCGATTTCAAACAGAAACAAAAAATTCTTTCCTCATTGATCAGCACGGCAAAATCTTTGGAGATTGCCAAACCGAAAGTGGCTATTTTGGCTGCTACCGAACAAATGTCAGTAGGTATGCAGGCTTGCGTTGACGCCGCCTTATTGGCCAAGATGGCCGAAAGAGGTCAGATTTCAGGTGCTGTTATCGACGGCCCGCTTTCTCTTGACTTGGCTATCGACAAAGAAGCTGCACAAATCAAGAAAATGGCAGGTGAGGTTGCCGGGGATGCCGATTGCTTGCTCTTCCCGAACATCGAAAGTGCCAATGTATTCTACAAGTGCTGCACCAAGTTCGACCACTCTGAAATCGCTGCTTTCGTGATGGGTGCCAAGGTTCCTTGCGTGCTTTCTTCCCGTGGCGACTCCACCAAGACTAAATTGTACTCTATCGCTGTGGCCGCATTGGCGAAATAAGAGCGACAGCTTTAGTTGAATACAATCATAGGCATTGGCTAATAAAGCCTTTGGCTTAAGCTACATGAAAATATGGCCATGACTGAAAAATACAGCAGTTTCGGTCGCAAAAATCCAATTGATTAATTCGCTTGAATTATGGAAAAAATCATCATCCTGGACTTCGGTTCACAAACCACCCAACTGATAGGCAGAAGAGTGCGCGAGCTGGATATGTTCTGCGAGATTATGCCGTATAACAAGTTCCCGAAAGATGACCCTGACGTGATAGGTGTTATCCTCAGCGGTTCGCCTTTCAGCGTGTACGACGAGAAGGCTTTCAAACTCGATTTGTCAGAAATTCGCGGGAAATATCCGATTTTGGGTATCTGCTATGGTGCCCAGTATATGGCACATACCAACGGGGGCAAGGTAGAACCCGCCGGCAGTCGCGAGTATGGCCGCGCGAATCTGGCTTCTTTCGACCAGGAAAATCCACTGTTCAAAGGCTTCCACGCCAATTCACAAGTATGGATGAGCCATGGCGATACCATTACCCGTTTGCCGGAAAATTGTCATAAGATTGCTTCTACTGACAAGGTGGAATTTGCCGCTTACCAGTTCGACAATGAAAATGTCTGGGGTGTGCAGTTCCATCCCGAAGTGTTCCATACCGTGCAAGGCACCCAGCTGCTGAAGAATTTCGTGGTGGGTATTTGTGGCGGCCACCAAACATGGAGCCCGGCATCTTTCGTGGACACTACGGTGGCGGAGTTGAAAGAGCAGATTGGCAACGACCGTGTGATTCTCGGTCTGAGCGGTGGCGTGGATTCCTCCGTTTGTGCCGTGCTGTTGAGCCGTGCTATTGGCAAGAATTTGACTTGTATTTTTGTGGACCATGGCCTGCTGCGCAAGAATGAATTCCAGAATGTGATGCGTGATTACGAGGGCTTGGGCCTGAATGTCATCGGTGTGGATGCTTCCGCCAAGTTCTTCAAGGAATTGGAAGGCGTTTCCGATCCCGAGCGCAAGCGCAAGATTATCGGTGCCGGCTTTATCGATGTGTTCAACGAGGAAGCCCAGAAGATTACCGATGCCAAGTGGCTGGCGCAGGGCACCATTTATCCCGACAGAATCGAAAGTCTCAGCATCACAGGCATGGTTATCAAGAGCCATCATAATGTGGGCGGACTGCCCGAAAAGATGCACCTGAAACTGTGCGAGCCGCTGAAATGGCTGTTCAAGGACGAGGTGCGCCGTGTGGGTCGCCAACTGGGTATGCCCGAGCATCTGATTACCCGTCATCCCTTCCCCGGCCCAGGATTGGCCGTGCGTATTTTGGGTGACATCACTCCTGAGAAAGTGAGGGTTCTGCAGGATGCCGACGATATTTTCATCCAAGGGCTTCGCGATTGGAAGGTAAAACTGAGTGGCGAGGATGCCCGCAAAGTATTGGCCGCCGGTGTGCCCGCCAATATGAGCAATGGCGAAATAGAGGTCTCTTTATACGATCAGATTTGGCAGGCCGGTGTGATTCTGCTGCCCATCAAGAGCGTGGGCGTGATGGGCGATGAGCGTACTTACGAGCGTGCTGTAGCCCTCCGTGCCGTGACCAGCACTGACGCCATGACTGCCGACTGGGCTCATCTGCCCTACGAATTCATGGCGAAAGTGTCCAACGAGATCATCAACAAGGTGAAGGGCGTGAACAGAGTATGCTATGACATCAGTTCAAAACCACCCGCAACGATCGAGTGGGAGTAAAATGTAGAGACGTGCCGTGGCGCGTCTCTGAAAGTGAGAATTCTGTAGAGATGGTGCAGGTACCGTCTCAAATAAATTACGGGAATTGATAATTAATGTGGAGACAAGGCTTGCCTCGTTTCCACGAAAAATAAAAAAACAATGAAACGCTTCATTATTTCTGGCGGAGGCACTGGAGGCCATATTTTCCCGGCTCTCGCTATTGCCAATGGTTTGAAAAAGGCTATCCCTGATGCTGATATTTTGTTTATAGGGGCAAATGGTAAAATGGAAATGAAAAGGGTGCCCGAAGCAGGCTATCCTATTGAGGGATTGGATGTTTACGGTATCAACCGCAGTTTCTCGCTGAAGGCCTTGGTCAGCAATGTGAAATTGCCGTTCTTGTTGATGAAGACCATGCGCCGGGCCAAACAGATTATCAAGGATTTCAATCCTGATATGGCCATTGGGGTAGGGGGCTTCGCCAGCGGTCCAGCCTTGCAAGCAGCCAGCAGTCTGGGAATTCCTACCCTCTTGCAGGAACAGAATTCCTATCCTGGCGTTACCAACAAGATTCTTTCGGCCAAGGCGAAAAAAATATTGGAGAAGTATTTTCCGGCAGAGAAAATTGTTAAGACAGGCAACCCCATACGTGCCGAAATCCTCAATATGGTACGAAAAGATGGTAAGGCCTACGAATTCTTCGGTTTCTCCAAGGAAAAGAAAACCATTTTGGTGGTGGGTGGCAGTCTGGGTGCCCGTACCATCAACCAGTGTATGGAAAAAGGTCTTGACAGACTGAAAGAAATGAATGTACAGCTGCTTTGGCAGACAGGTGAGTCATTTTACAAGACTATTTCTCCGGAGTTGCTGGCACGGCAGAACGAAAATGTCAAGATTGTGCCTTTCATCAAG
>CACXXY010000008.1 GCA_902771655.1 uncultured Bacteroidota bacterium
GGCTTACCCACAATGTGGCTCATCACCACCTTCAATTGCTCACATTGGAAAATCTGGACTTTCGGGATATTGTGACCACGCACATCCCAACCATCACAATTGCCATATACCGCCCTTACGGGAGCTATCGTTTGCAAATCATAAATAATGTCATCGCTTAGCATATCCCCGCAATGCCATATTTCATCACATTTCTCGAAGAAAGTGAACAATTCAGGATGGATATAGCCATGGGAATCAGAAAGGACTCCTATCTTCTTCATAATCTTTGTTTTACAGCCTCAAACAGCACTATACCCGTAGCTACTGAAACATTCAGTGATTTGATGGTGCCCACCATAGGAATATTGATAGCATCATTGCATATACGCTGATAATCCCAAGCTATACCCTCGTACTCATTGCCCATAATCAGGCATATCGGGCCGGTCAAATCCTTCTGGTAATGGAAATGCGATGCTTTTTCCGTTACCGCAATCACCTCTATACCAGAATCTTTCAGAAAATTAATCACTTCCACCAAATTGGAATGGCGACAAATCGCAAAGGAAGGATGATGGCATCCACACCGGCACATTCGGCAGAACGGGCAATGGCACCGATATTGCGCACATCGGTAATTTTATCCAGCATCAACAGGAAAGGCACCCTACCCTCTTCATAAATTTGAGGTACTATGTCGAAAATGCTCTGGTATTCTATGGCTGAAACAAATGCCACCACTCCTTGATGATTACCTCGGGTAAACTTGTTCAGTTTCTCGGCAGGCACATATTGGAAGGGAATCTTATGCTGGCGAACCTGATAGAAAAGTTCTTTGAAAAGATCTCCTTGCAAACCTCTCTGCAACAACACTTTATCAATAGTTTTATCGGATTCTATCGCCTCCATCACCGGACGCAATCCGTAAATGATATTTTCGTTGGTCATAGTATGAAAAATAAAGTGCAAAGATAGCGATTTTTTTTTAATTCGTAGAGACGTTAAGGCGTGAAGACGTGGAGACGGATTCTGTCTTAACGAATGCACATCGTGCATATCTTGACGTCTTAACGTACAAACGAATTAAATCAGCACATTAACTAATTTACTAATTTGCTAATTATCCCATTGATTATTTTTGTATTTTTGTAGATTAAAAAAATCATTACCTTGAATTCTTTAGACACTTATTTTCAGAGCATTGCAACAGAATGCGAGCCTTCTAACCTCTATAACCCCATACATTATATCCTATCCCAGGACGGGAAGCGTATTCGGCCGAGATTAGTCGGCTTATCAGCGGAATTATTTGGTGTGGAAGCGGAAGAGGTCAGACACGTGGCGGCAGCCTTTGAGATGCTGCATAACTTCACCCTCATTCATGACGACATCATGGACGAGGCGCCTATTCGCAGAGGTCAACCCACCGTCTATAAGCAGTGGAACAGCAATATCGCCATTTTGGCTGGTGATGCCTTGGCCATCATGGCTTTGCAAGAACTGCTGAAAGCCCCTTGTGATGACGCTACCAAAATCAGAATCAGCGACTTGTTTGCCCGCACCTCCTTGGAGATTTGCGAAGGACAGCAATATGACCTTGATTTCGAGACCATGGAGCACGTCAGCATTGACGACTACATCAAGATGATACGACTGAAAACGGCTGTCATGCTGGCAGGCTGCCTTCAGTCTGGAGCAATTTTCGCCAAAGCATCCGATGCTGACCAGCAAGCGCTATATGATTTCGGCATCAACATCGGCATCGCCTTCCAGCTCAAAGATGACATTTTGGATTTATACTCTGACACTCAAGTATTTGGCAAAATAAAAGGAGGTGACATCAGAGAAAACAAGAAGACCTATCTTTACCTCACTGCCCTTCAAGACGCCGATGAAAAACAACGTGAGAGCCTGCTTCGGTATTTTTCCTCAACAGAATTCGATTTTGAGATTAAATTACAGGCTGTCAAGAACATATATGAAGACTTGCAAGTGAAAGAGAAAACCGAAAAAGCCATTGACCAATATGTCAAAAGCGCATTAGACTGTCTTCAAACCGTATCCGTAGCGGAAGAGAAAAAACAGCAACTCCGTGATTTAGCCAATGCCTTAGTAAAACGGGACAAATAAGATGAACAACCCAAAAACCTCCCAAAAATATGCCATCATTGTCGGGGTGATGTTGATTTTGGCTGCTATCTATTTAGTCAAGCTATTCAGCTTACAGGTAATCAGCAAAGACTATGAGGAGGCGGCCAAAAACAATGCCTTGCGACAGATTACCGAGCATCCTGACAGAGGGTTGATATACGATCGCAACGACTCGCTTTTGGTATTCAACGACGCGGCTTACGACCTCATGGTGGTGCCCAAAGAGCTGAGGGCATTCGACACCCTGGATTTGTGTCGTATTTTGGACATGACCAAAGAAGATTTAATCAAGCGCATTGAGAAAGCCAGTGCCTATTCCAAAATCATTCCCTCGCTATTCGCCCAGCAGATGTCGAAAGAAGATTACGGTTATCTTCAAGAGAAACTATACAAATTTCCCGGTTTCTTCGTACAATCCAGAACCTTACGTTCTTATCCCGAGCCGATAGCCGCCCACATTTTAGGGTATGTAGGAGAAGTGAACGACAAGACCATTGAGGACGACCCTTACTACAAAATGGGGGATTACATAGGCATCAGCGGCATTGAGAAAGCATACGAGACCGAGTTGCGTGGAGTAAAGGGCCAACGTGTTGTATTGGTAGATGTCAACAACCGTGAAATCGGCAGTTACCACAACGGGGAAGAAGATGTCAGGGCGGTGCCTGGCACATCGTTATGGAGCACCTTGGATATGCGACTGCAGCGTTATGGCGAGCAACTGATGCAGAACAAACGAGGCAGTATTGTTGCCATTGAGCCAAAGACTGGCGAGATTTTGTGTATCGTATCCAGTCCCAGCTACGACCCCAATCTGCTGGTAGGCAAATCGCGCAGCAAAAACTACACCATGTTGTGGCGCGACTCCATCAAGAAACCTTTGTTTAACAGAGCATTGCAGGCCATGTATCCCCCTGGATCCACCTTCAAGTTAGCCAACGGGCTTATTGCTGAGGAAGAGGGCATATTGGATGCCAACACCATCTACAACTGTCCAGGCGGTTATCAGGTAGGAAGCCACATCATCGGTTGTCACCATCGGGGTGGAACCAATTTGATAGCAGCCGTGCAGCACTCTTGTAACACCTATTTCTGTAAGGCTTTTTACAATATTATCAGCAACAAAAGGAAATACCCGACCATCCAGGAGGGCTATACTGCATGGCGCAACCACATTGTCAAATTGGGCTTTGGCACCACTTTCGACACTGACCTACCCTACGAGAAGAAAGGCATCTTGCCAACCGCCGAATATTTCGACAAACGATACAACCGCTCGTGGAACGGTAATACGGTTGTGTCTATGGGCATTGGCCAGGGCGAGGTGTGTGTAACGCCTATCCAGATGGCCAACATGTTGGCCATCATTGCCAACAGAGGGTATTACATCCGCCCGCATGTCATCAAAGCCATCGGCAGCAAAGACAATCTTAACACCCAATACATGGACAAGGTCGATGCTGGCATCAGGCCCGAGTACTTCGAACCCATCATCCAAGGCATGGAAATGGCCGCCATAGCCGGAACCGCTCGCAGAGCGCAAATACCTGGTATTCGTATAGCTGGCAAGACTGGCACAGCACAGAATCCTCATGGTCGCGACCATTCGGTATTTGCCATGATTTCTCCCGTTGAAGACCCGCAAATTGTGGTGTTCTGTCTGGTGGAGAACGGAGGCTGGGGCGCTTCTGTAGCCTGTCCTATAGCCAGTCTGATCACAGAATTATACCTTACTGGTGAGGTGAAACGAAAAGACTTAGAAGAAAGCATGCTTAACCTTTCAACCAAATAAAGAAATGCCACTATCATATAAACAAGAATCAACCAAAGGATTTGACGGCCGGCTCATATTGTATTACAGCCTGCTTGTCATCATTGGCTGGCTTACCATATTCTCCACATCCTATAACCCCAGCGCAAGCCAAGGTTTCAGTTTCTCTTTACCCTACGTCCGCCAATTACTTTGGATTGGCACCTCCATTGTCCTGGCAGTAGTTATCCTCCTACTTGACTCCCGCATCATCCAGCATTACTCCTATCACTTTTATATACTATGCTTGTTATTAGTCATTTCCACCTTCTTCTTGGGCTCCGAAATCAACGGGGCGAAAGTCTGGATTAAAATCGGCGCTTTCAGCATTCAGCCCTCAGAATTCATGAAATTGGCCACAGCCTTGGCCTTGGCGAAATTCTTCAACGAAGGAAAAACCCTTGGCGAGAAAAGAAGTATATGGTTTATCGCTTTCGGCATTATTCTCACACCGGCATTCATTATCTTGTTGCAGAAAGACACTGGTTCCGCCCTTGTCTTCTTTTCGTTCATCGTGCTGTTTTACCGGGAGGGTATGAGCGGCATCATTTTCATCATCGGTGCCATCGCTGTTTTTCTATTTGTCTTCACCCTGCTCACCAACGAGATATACGCTATCGCTTTGCTGACTGTCATCCTGATTATAGCATGGATTATTGACAGGAAGGACAAAAAGAAAATTATCAGGAACATCATCATATACGCTATCGCCATTGTCTTTATCGGAGCGGTCAACATCGGCTATAACAAGATTTTACAACCGCATCAGAGACAGCGAATCGACACCATATTAGGCAAGACATCTGACCCCAAAGGAGCTGATTTCAACCTGATACAGTCCAAAATTGCCATCGGTTCTGGTGGATTCTTCGGCAAAGGCTACCTCAACGGTACCCAGACCAAGCTCAACTTTGTGCCAGAACAGAGCACCGATTTCATTTTCTGCGCCATTGGCGAGGAATGGGGTTTTGTTGGAAGCTGTGCTTTGGGAGCCTTGTTTTTGTCACTCGTCATCCGCATTCTGCGACTGGCGGAGAAAAACCGCAATCCCTACGCCCGATATTATGGTTACGGCATTGCCGGCATCATCGCCTTCCACTTCTTCATCAATATCGGTATGACCGTAGGCTTGGTGCCCATCATCGGCATCCCCTTACCTTTCATCAGTTATGGTGGTTCATCGCTATGGGCCTTCACCGCCATGCTCTTCATTTTTATCAAACTCAATGATAATTAAAATATTATGAAAAAAAAGATTGGACTTTTCTTTGGATCCTTCAATCCCATTCATATAGGGCACCTGATTATTGCTGAATATATTGTGGAGCATACAGATTTAAAAGAACTTTGGTTTGTGGTTTCCCCCTGCAATCCGCTGAAGAAGAAGCAAAGTCTGCTTAATGACCATCAACGGCTCTACATGGTGAATATCGCCATTGAGGATGACAGCCGCTTCAGATCTTGTGATATTGAATTCAAGCTGCCGCAACCTTCCTACACTGTGAATACGCTGCTCCATCTGGCTGAAAAATATCCTGACAAAGAATTCTGTCTCATCATGGGCGAGGATAATTTGGATTGCATTGAGAAATGGTATAATTATCAATTTATTCTGGACAATTATCAGATATATGTTTATCCGAGAGATGATTACAAAACCGAAAACAAACGGGAGCTGCCGAACATACATTATGTGAATGCTCCTAAAATAGGCATTTCCGCCACCATGATACGGCAAGGCATACAGGAGAAAAAGTCGGTGAAATACCTGATGACGGAAAAGGTGGCGAAGTATGTGGAGGATATGGGACTTTACAGGGGGCTGAATTGACAATTAACAATTAATAATTAATAATTAATAGTTGATAGTTAATAGTTAATAATTGATAATGCTGACATAAGGTTACCAACATGAAATAAGAAACAGCGAAGCTAAATAACACGGAGTAAATGACATGAAATAACCAACAGCGAAGCTCATTAACACGAAGTAAACAACATGAAATAACCAACAGCGAAACTAAATAACACGGAGTAAATAACATGAAATAACCAACAGCGAAGCTAAATAACACGGAGTAAATAACATGAAATAACCAACAGCGAAGCTCATTAACACGGAGTAAATAACATGAAATAACCAACAGCGAAGCTAACCAACACGAAGTAAATAACATGAAATACTACACGATAGAAAACTTGGAAATCACCGATGCGGGAGCAGAAGGGAAGGCCGTGGGCAAACATGAAGGGCTGACGGTTTTTGTGCCCTACGCCATTCCTGGTGATATTATTGACGTTCAGGTATTCAAAAAGAAAAAAGGCTATGCGGAAGGCTACATCAAGGAATTGAAGAAAGCTTCCCCTGACCGTATAGAACCTGTATGTCAGCATTTTGGACTGTGCGGCGGCTGCAAATGGCAACTATTAGGATACGAAAAACAGCTGTATTACAAGCAGAAACAGGTTTACGACAATTTCAAGCATTTAGGAAAATTCGATTTTCCTGAAATCCAACCCATTATCGGTTCCGAAAAGCAATATTTCTACCGCAACAAACTGGAATTCACCTTTTCGGACTTACGTTGGTTAGATGACAACGACAGACAACTTCAGGAGGCTGGGGAAAAGATTGTGCCAGAGGGACTTGGCTTTCATATTCCAGGCAAATTCGACAAAGTGTTGGACATTCAGAAATGCTATCTGCAAGCTGACCCGGCCAATGATATCCGTCTGACCATCAAAGAATACGCCCTGCAGCACCAAATTCCGTTTTTCAATGTAAGAAAGCACGAAGGTGTATTGCGTAACCTCATCATCCGTAACAGTTCCACAGGCGAACTGATGGTGATTGTCATCATGACGGTCAAGAACGAGCAGACCATGGCACTGATGCAGTTCATCGCTGACAGATTCCCGGAAATCACTTCGCTGCAATATTGTATTAACACCAAATTCAACGACAGCATCACTGATTTGGAGATTATTCCATTCAAGGGCAAACCTTATATGATGGAAGAAATGGAGGGGCTGAAATTCAAGGTGGGACCTGTTTCGTTTTACCAGACCAACAATCCGCAGGCATACAACTTGTACAAAACTGCCCGTGAGTTTGCCCAAATCGGTCCCGATGATATTGTATATGACCTTTATACCGGCAGCGGCACCATCGCTAATTTTGTGGCCCGTCAGGCCAAAATGGTGGTGGGCATTGAATATGTAGATGAAGCCATTGTGAATGCCAAGGAAAACTCGCAGTTGAACGGCATTACCAATACCCGTTTCTTTGCCGGCGACATGGCCAAGGTGTTCACGGCGGACTTTATCCGCGAGAACGGCACGCCCGACATTGTCATCACTGACCCACCGCGTGCCGGCATGCACGAGAAGGTAGTGGAGCAGCTACTGAACATTGCTCCGAAGCGCATTGTGTATGTCAGCTGCAATCCTGCCACACAAGCCCGCGACCTTACCTTGCTTTGTCAACAATACAAGGTAACACGCGTGCAGCCTGTGGATATGTTCCCGCACACGCAACATGTGGAGAATGTGGCGTTGCTGGAACGAATTAATAATTAATAATTGATAATTAATAGTTGATAAGTGCGTAGAATCGCAACCAACGCATAACATGGGAAACGTACAACAATTTTGCAATCATCAGTATCAGCAGCATCGGAATTTCATTCTGTATGGTGTGATAGGTTGTGTGACCACAGCCATCGATGTAGGGATTTTCACCCTGCTTGCCTATTTCAACATGCACAAGTTGATTGCCAACACCATCAGCTACCAGGTGGCCATGGTGGCCAGTTTTTTCCTGAACAGGAAGTACAATTTCAAAATCAAGGACAAAATGTGGCAACGTTTCCTGTCGTTCTTCATTGTCAACCTCATCGGCTATGGTCTCAGCCAATTGTTAGTGTTCCTGTTCATCACCAAATTCGGCATGAATGACTTTATAGGCAAGCTCTTGGCCACCATCTTGGCAGCCATCTGCCAGTTCCTGTTACCATCTTGGCAGCCATCTGCCAGTTCCTGTTCATCAAGCATTTGACATTCAAGGTGAAGAAACAGAAGGCAGAGAATTGTGAGGATAAATGCAGTTAGAAATTGGTGATTAACTGTTAGTTGTAGAGTAGAAAAAGACATGTCTAAAAAGGGTAATTGAAAATACATTTTAAATATACAGACTATGAACAAGAGACAGCTTTTATCCTTGATAATATTGATTATCAGCCTATTATTATCGTTTCAGACACAGGCTCAGAAACAGATTAGCGCAAAATTGGAGCAAGCCACCGTATATTTTAATGGGGCGACACTTACCCATACCGCTTCTACCACACTCAAAAGCGGCACACAGGAAGTCATCATCAACGGGCTGAGTCCCGACATTGTGCTGAGCAGTCTCAAAGTGAAAGCCAACGGTGTACTTATTTCTGCCACTGAATTTTACAACGACTACATCACACCAAAAGAAGAAAGTGCACACCTCAAAAAACTGACCGACTCGAGCTGCAAGAGGCAAAAGACGAACTCACCGTACACCAACATTTGTTAAAGATGCTCACCAACGGCACCCTTAACAACATGGAGAAAAAGGAAAGTTCCGTCAGCGTTGCCGACATCAACGCCAATATGGAGCTATACAAATCCAAGGCAGGTGCCCTGCAAAACAGTATCAATCAAGACAATAAAAAAATAGAGAAACTGCAAAAGAACGTAAATCGGCTGAAACAACAAATCAGCCAGGATGAGCTGGACAGTGATGTGGAAACAGGTGCTGTACGATTATCTGTCAGCATTCCCAAGGATGTCAATACCGTATTCACTGTCACATACTTCACCAACGAGTCACGCTGGATACCCTGCTACGACATAAACATACCCTCCATGGACAAACCCATTGTGTTGCAGGCCAAGGCACAAGTGGCACAGACAACCGGTCTCGACTGGAAGAATGTTAAGTTAACCCTTTCCACTGCCCAACCTAACCGTTTTGCTATAGCTCCTGTTTTCAAGACATGGTTCCTTAATTTTAGAACTTATAGCACTACACCAGGTAGAAGTAGTGCTCTAAGTAACACCATCACATACGAAAAAGCTGCCAGCAACACCGTAAACAGTGTGAGAGGAAACAGATCGGATGGTGCTGTTACAATTATTGATGGCATTCGTGTAGAAGACGAACAATCCATGAATGACTATGTCAATGTCAACGAACAGGAATTCATGGTCAACTACGACATCGACATACCTTACGACATACCCGGCAATGGCAAGTTCCAGCTTATCGACCTTAACAATTACAACATCAGGGCTGACTTCAAATACTACAGCGCACCTAAACTTTCGGACGCCACATACATTGTTGCCACCCTATCCGACTTCGAGAAATACAATCTTCTTCCAGGCGAAGCCAATGTGACATTCAACGACACATACGTAGGGAAAACCAAGCTTCGCCCGAATGACACGGAAAACCAGATTACCCTGACCCTCACCACGGAGCCACGCGTAACAGTAAAGCGTGAAAAACAACGTGACTTTTGCAGCACCAAGCATGTGGGCAGCAGCACCACCGAGACCCGTTCCTATCTGCTCACTGTCCGTAACAACCTGACTCGCAGTGCCAAACTTACTCTCAAAGAGCAGTATCCCATCTCCAACGACAAAGACATCGAGGTGAAAGTGACGGAAGTAAAACCTGCTGCCACTTACGACAAGACCGAAATCGGTGTATTAACCTGGGATGTGGAACTCAATGCCGGTGAAACCAGAACTTTTGTAGTCACCTACAGCGTAAAATATCCAAAGGACAGAGTTTTGGCGTGGTAACGGAAGAGATCCATACCAGCAAAAGGTAATAAACGGTTGGGAACACTGCAAAATAAAGGGAAACTCGGTTTTATTATATCAAAAAAAGGCGGTCGAAATGACCGCCTTTTGTGTCCCCTCAGGGACTCGAACCCTGGACCCATTGATTAAGAGTCAATTGCTCTACCAGCTGAGCTAAGGAGACTTGTTTTTTGGGACTGCAAAAATACAAAAATTGTTGATAGAAAACACATATTTACAAATTTTTCTTTTTTAAAAAAATTAATGTACATTTGCAGATTGAAATCTTATAATGGATAACAAGATGAAGAAGTTTGTAATCAGCACTTTAGCCCTTTTCATATCCTGCTGTTTCAGCATGGTTCACGCCCAGGATAACTCCGAAAAACCACTTATGACAATTGGAGGAGAGCCTGTTTCAAAGGCAGAATTTGTCAATACTTTTGCCAAAAACAACGATTTAAAGAAAACCACAGCGAAGGAATTGCGTGATTATTTAGACTTGTATGTCAACTTCAAGTTGAAAGTAAAAGAAGGCAAAGCACTTCAAATTGATACTTCCGCAGCTTTTCAGGCCGAGCTTTCTTCATACATAAACCAGTCTGCCCAGCAATACCTCACCGACAACAATGTCACAGAGCGTTTGTTCAAGGAATGTGTGGAACGTGCCAAGAAGCACGTACACGCTTCTCACATATTGATCAACTGTGCTCCTGATGCTGACAAAAAAGACAGCTTAGCCGCTTATAAGAAAGCCTTGAAAATCAGGAAGCAAGTGCTGAAAGGCATGGATTTCAACGAGGCTGCCGTCAAATATTCGGAAGACATATCCGCCAGAGATTACACCAACCCGCAAAATGGCAGAAAGCAAGCCGGTAACAAAGGTGACATCAGCTATTTCACTGTTTTCAACCTGATTTATCCCTTTGAAACAGGTGCTTACAACACTCCTGTCGGCAAAGTGTCCATGCCCGTCAGATCCCGTTTCGGCTACCATTTGATATATGTTCAGGATGTGGTTCCCGCCATCTCCAAAATCTACGCCGCTCATATTCTGATTGCGGATACCAACGCCAAATACGGCATCATGAGCGAGGAAGCGAAAGGCAAAATCGAGGAGATTCAGCAAAAGCTCAACCAAGGAGTTCCTTTTGCCCAGCTGGTAGTGGATTATTCCGACGATATTGCCACCAACATCAAAGAAGGACGCATGCAGCCCTTCGCTCCCAATCAGCGTGCCGGCAATTTTGTCGCAGCTACCATTCATCTGCAAAAAGGCCAGGTTTCCCAACCGGTCGCTTCCGTTTATGGCTGGCACTTCATCAAACTTGATTCTATTCAATATTTGAAAATAGATGATGATTACGAAGCAATACTCAGAACAAAATTAGGTCGCGACAACCGTAGCTTTATCAGCAAGGAATCCTTTATAGCCGGACTGAAAAAACAATACAATTACAACGAAAGCGGAAAGACTGCCGGTATCAAGTTCTTGTGCAACAACATTCCCATGGAATATTTCCAATCCACCAGCACCGACATCACCACGCTGCCCGGCATTGACAACCTCGCTCCCATGGCCACCTACGCCAACCAGCAACTGACTGTTAAAGATTTTGCCAAATATGTTTCCCGTTTCCAAGGTATCGAGCTGACCACCTCTCTGGAAAAATTCCTCAACGAAAGATTCGAAAAGTTTGTGGAAGAAAAACTCTATGCATACGAAAAGGAGAATCTTATCAACAAATATCCTGATTTCAGAGAATTGGTCAACGAATACCACGACGGCATGATCCTGTATGAAATCAATTCCCAGAAGGTATGGACTCAAGCCATCACAGACACTGCGGGCTTGAAGGAATATTACGAAAAAATCAAGAAAAATTATCCTGTAAATCCTAATGCCAATCCAGTGGAATACAAGTCTTACAACCAAATCAAAGCAACGGTAATCACTGAATACCAGAACCATCTGGATGAATTATGGCTTCAGGAACTGCGCCAGAAATATCCTGTGCAAATCAACGAGGATGTGTATGCCACCATCCTGAAAAAATAAGCCATGAGACCGCGATTTATCCTTCTGCTGTGCCTCCTGTCCCTTTGTTTATCATCATGTAAACAAAAAGACACTGTTGTTGCGGAAGCATACCACGCCAAATTGTATTTGTCGCAATTGGCTGCCCAAATACCCGACTCGTTCAGTCCTGCCGACAGCGCACAACTTGCACAGATTCTGATTGAGGATTGGATCAAACAACAAATCATCCTGCATGAGGCAAAACAGGCTCTACCCTTGAAAAGTCAGAATTTCGAAAAAGAAATCGATGAATACAAAAACACCCTGCTCGTCAATACCTATTTCAATTTCCTGACCTCAGACAGCGGCCAGTTCACGGTGAGTGATGATGAATTGGAGCAGTTCATCAAAAAATATGAGAGCCGCTACACCGTCAATCGGGAAATTATCAAAATCAATTATGTAAAGACAGCAAGAGACTCCAAGCTGATAAAGGAGCTGAAGGAATTGCTTTTCGACGACGACCGGCGCACAGAGGAAAAACAGCGCATAGAAGAGCTTTGCGCCGACTCCATCGAGTATTTTTTGGAGGACAACACCTGGCTGTATCTGGACGATATACAAAATGAATTCCCCATTGAAATCAAAAACAAGGAATCCATTCTAAGCCAGAACAAATATATAGAAACAGAAGATTCTGATTACCATTATCTTATCGTCTTCTTGGATTACAAATCCCGCCGTACCATCAACGAGACGGAAGAGGAGATTGCCGCCGCACGCATGATGCTGACCCAACAGAAAAAACAAAACTTTGTCAATCAGAAGATTGAGGAGCTGATGCAAAAATCTATGCAATCAGGGCAGATTGCCATGCCAGGCAACTAAAACCACGATTCCATTTCAACGGCATCAATCTGTCGGATAATGGGTTTTCCGCTTGGACTAACATTAGACACCTGACAGTCAAACAATTGTCTCAAAAAATCAACAATTTCACAGTTTGCTTCCATAGGCTTGAAAGAAGAGCTCTTCTGTTTAGCCATGCTCATCGCCAAATTCTGGTCTTTTTCGGCATGATGCAGAAACATGTTGGAATGATAAGCTTCCAAAAACAGCTCTATCACATGTTGCACATCCTCACCATCATCCCCATTGGGTGTGCCATTCACGGCAAAATGCGTGCCATCAATGGATTCTAAATCGTAGCCCAACTTTAGCAATTGCGGTTTCAGTTCCCGTGCCAAATCCGCCTTGGCGGGCGACAAAGTGATGGTTTCAGGAAACAGCGATTGCTGAACCGTTATCGGTTTTTGTTGGATTGCTGTCAAGTATTTTTCATATAAGATACGCTCACGGGCATTTGCGATATGTATAACAGAAAGGATATTACCGATATTAGCGACAATATATTTCTGATTGATTACCAAACACTTAGTATCATCCACACTCACTTCACCCTGTTCTTCTTTCTGTCGTTCCTGCAAATCCAACGTCAGGTTTTCCGTTTGTTCCTGTTTTATCGTCTCGGTCTCGGTTTCGGTTTTCAGCGACTGCAAAAAATCACTCCAACCGGAAGTGTCGAAATCGGTATTATGAGGGGCTGACGGTCTGTTGTATGAGCTACCAGAAGATGAGTATCCGCCGCCACTTGCAGGGTGGGAGTTGAACGGATTGAAATTAGGGTTGTGCGTCACCGCGGGTTCCTTCAACTCCATATTTTTCGGCATATTCGACAGATCCATTCCCGGTTCATAGTCAAAATCGATTTGCGGAGTCAAGGACATCTGTCCCAGAGATTTTTTTACAGTAGAGTTAAGAAAGCCGAAGACCAGCCTCTCGTCCTGTAATTTCACATCCACCTTAGTGGGACTGATATTGATATCGATGGTAGAAGGGTCAAGTTCAAGATTGATAAAATAGGCCGGTTTATAACCCTCTGGTATCAACTCTGAATAGGCGGTTTCCACGGCATAATTCAGCAAAGGATGACGCACATACCGCCGGTTGATGAACATGTACTGTTCACTTTTTTTCTTTTTGGCATTTTCAGGTTTAGCAATAAAGCCCGATATATTGACGAAATCTGTTTGTTGTTCAACAGGGTATAGCTTGTCTTGAAAATGATTGCCGAAAACATTGACAATCCGCTGTTTCAGGTTTGAAGGCTGAAGTTGGATGACCAGTTTGCCGTTATGGTAAAGCGAAAACGACAATTCATGATGAGTCAGCACCACCCTGTTGAATTCCTCTTCGATATGGCCGAACTCCACACTGTCGGACTTGAGGAAGTTGCGTCGGGCCGGCACATTGAAAAAAAGATTTTTCACCGAGATGGAAGTCCCGTCGGCTGTGGCAACCGGCGCATGTTCCTTGACTTCAGAGCCTTCTATTTGCAACAGTGTACCAGTGCTATCCTCTGCCATTTTGGTGCGCAATTCCACATGGGCGATGGCGGCAATGGAAGCCAAAGCCTCGCCACGGAAACCCTTGGTAGTCAAATGGAAAAGATCGTCAGCAGTGGTCAGTTTGGAGGTAGCATGACGTTCGAAACACAGACGGGCATCGTTGAAACTCATGCCTTTGCCATTATCGACCACCTGAATCAGGGTACGACCTGCATCTTTTACAATCAGCTGGATATTGTCAGCGCCAGCATCCACCGCATTTTCAAGCAGTTCTTTCACAACAGAAGCAGGCCGTTGGATCACCTCACCTGCCGCAATCTGATTAGCTACCGCATCGGGTAGCAAATGAATTATATCCGTCATTATTTACCAAAGAATTTAACAGAGAGAAAAACGAGTATTACCACAATGAACATCAGCCATATAACCGTTTTGAGCGGAAACTTGTTGCGGTCTTGCTGGCTCATCCGTTTTGACGACCAACTGCGGTGAAGCCGTTCTGCGAACTTGTCGGGATCGTAATTCTCACCGGAATTGTCCATAGGTTTGTCTTCCTCGCGCTGGTAGAAGCGAGGTTTGTATCTGAATTCCCGTTTTTCGGGACGATCGATTAAGTTGAAAGCCATGACAGTTTATAATTAACAATTAATAATTAACAGTTATAAGATTAGGGGTTAGGTTACAGGTTTCAGGTTACAGTAGGGACGCACGCTGTGCGTCCGATAGTGTTAATTTTTAAATTGAATTCTGAATTTTGAAATTTGAATTTTGAATTATTTATTAGAGGGCAAAGATACTAAAAAAAATCCGTAAATTTGCCTTCTAATTTAAACGTATGATCAAGAACATTATTTTCGATTTGGGTGGGGTGATTTACGACATCCGCTATGAGAACATTCCAGAGGCATTTGCGCGCATGGGGGCTGGCAATTTGATGGAAATTTATTCCAAAGCCAAGCAAACCGACTTTATCGACCAGTATGAGGAAGGGCTGATAACTTCGGAAGAGTTTTGCGACGAGATTCGTCATTTGTCGGAGGTCCCGCTGACCAATGAGCAGATAAAAGAAGCCTGGAACGCCATTCTCATTGATGTTCCGTCAACAAGGGTTGACTTTTTACTGAAACTGAAAGAACATTACAATCTGTATCTTTTCAGCAACACCAACCAATTCAACTACGATTGTTTCACTGCCCATCTGAACCAAAAATACGGATTTGACTTTTTTGACACCATCTTCAAAGCAGCCTATTTCTCGCACATCTTGCACATCCGCAAGCCCAAAGCGGAGGGTTTCCAGACAATCATGCAAGAGCAGCAATTGAATCCTGCCGAAACATTGTTTATTGATGACTCGCCCCAGCACATTGAAGGTGCCCGCCGTTGCGGTCTGAATGCCTATCATCTGAAAGATGGGGAGACGATTGAGACACTGGGAACGTTGTAGCGGTAAGGCGTGGAGACGTGCACTACGTGCACTCGGTTATACGAGAAGACATGCACTGCGTGCATTCGGTAAGACGTGCACTACGTGCACTCGGGAAGACGGAGAGACGGAGAGACGATAATCGTCTTACCGAGCGAACAAAGTGAGCGTCTACCCGAACGAGCAAAGCGAGTGTCTCCCCGTCTTAACGATTCTCCAAATAAAAAAAGCAACAATTCAACATTTTTTCGTATCTTTGCACCCCAAAATTTTAAAGAGTAATATTAATATTAAAGATTTATAATAATGAACATTAAAAACGAAAAAGTAAACGGAGACGTTCAAGAATTGACGATTGAAATTACGAAAGAAGACTATGCTGGCAAGGTAGAGGCCGCCTTAAAGAAATACCGTCGTACTGCCCAAGTGCCTGGTTTCAGAGTTGGCAATGCCCCCATGGCCATGATCAAGAAGATGTATGAAAAAAGCGCCATCTACGACGAGGTCAACAACATGATGTCACAAGAATTATACAAATACCTTGGCGACAACAAGATCGACATCATGCTCGAACCCATTCCCGTTGAGGAAAAATCAAAAGTGGATTTCGACAACGCCGACAATTTCGTTTTTGTATATGAGTATGCTCTGCAACCCCAGTTCGACATTGACTTCAACAAACAGGTGACCAACTTCAAAATCACCGCCGCACAAGAAGAAATCGACAGCATGATCAACCAGATGCAACGCAGATATGGCGAATACACCTCTCCTGAAGAAATCGGCGAGGACGACTATATCTCAGCCAAAATTGACGACAAAGACAGCTTTTTCTTTGCCAATGAGCTGAACGAACAAGGCCGCAAGGCATTCATCGGCAAGAAAGTCAACGAAGTGGTACACGTTTCTTTGAGACAGATTTTCGAGGACGAGAAAAACGTGCTGAAAGTGCTGAGAATCACAGACCAGCCCTTGGAAGAAGGCAATCAGTATGAGTATGATGTCACCATCAGCAGCATCGGCCGCATCACTCCCGCCGAACTGAACGAGGACTTCTTCAAGAAAGCTTATCCCGACGGCAGCATCACCACAAAGGAACAGCTGGAAAAAACCTGCGCCGAGCAGATTGAGAGACAATGGAAAGACTACACCGACCGCCAGTTTATGAACGACGCTATCGGCGTGCTGTTGGACAATGTCAACATCACCTTCCCCGACGAATTCATCAAACGCTATATCCTTCTGACTCAGAAAGACATGACTGCTGAAAAATTGGAGGAGAAATACGCTGACTATCAGAAATCTTTCAAATGGCAGCTGATCGAAAACAAAATCGTGAAGGACAACAAGCTCAATGTAACCCAAGACGACGTTAAGGCATACGTACGTAACTTCTTCATGACCAACTATTTCAGCAACTTCAAAGAAGAAGATATCAAAGACAGATTAGACACTTTGGTAAATGACGCTTTGAAAAAGAAAGAAGACGTGAAGAACATTTACGACCAATTGTATGACGCCAAGATTATGGATGTGCTCCGCAAAAACTTCATCATCGTGGAGAAGAGCGGCAGTTATGAAGATTTCATAGCTTTCACCAGTGGCAAGGAAGCTGAAGAGAAACCCGCCGCCAAGAAGAAAGCACCCGCCAAGAAGAAAGCCGCTGAGAAAGCCGAAGGCGAAGAAGGTGAAGCCAAACCCAAAGCAAAGACCACCAGAGCCAAGAAAACGGAAGCCACAGCAGAAGGCGAAGAGAAACCCAAAGCCAAGACCAGCAGAAAATCCACCAAAAAAGAAGAATAAAGCATGAACGAATTTCAGAAATACGCCGTCAAACACAGAGGTATAAGCAGCTTGCGCTTAGAACAGTATTCCTCTGTAGTGAATGATTACATCACTCCCTACATCATTGAGGAGCGCCCGATGAACATCACCCAGTTAGATGTCTTCTCCCGTTTGATGAAGGACAGAATTATCTTCTTAGGTGTGCCCATTTACGACGATGTGGCCAACATCATCCAGGCCCAGCTTTTGTTTTTGGAATCACAGGATTCAGAACGCGACATCCAGATTTACCTGAACAGTCCTGGCGGCAGTGTATATGCAGGTTTGGGCATTTACGACACCATGCAATACTTGAAACCTGAAATTTCGACCATTTGCACAGGCATGGCCGCATCGATGGCCGCTGTGCTGATGTGCGCCGGTGCCAAGGGCAAACGTTATGCCCTGCCCCACTCCCGTATTATGATTCACCAACCCATGGGTGGCGCGCAAGGACAGGCTTCCGACATCGAGATTGAAGCCCGCGAGATTCAGAAACTGAAGAAAGAACTATACGAAATCATCGCATTTCACTCCGGCAAAGAATACGAGCAGGTATGGAAAGACAGCGACCGCGACTATTGGATGACCGCCGCCGAGGCCAAGGAATACGGTATGATTGACGAAGTGCTGAAAAACGACAGAATGGCCAATGGCAAAAAGTAAATCTCCAGAAGAATATTGTAGTTTCTGCGGACAACATATCCCTTACAACAAAGTGCTGATTCACGGCGTGAATGGCGCTATCTGTGAGAATTGTATCCAGGCAGTGAACGAAGTCTTTCGCGACATCAAAACCGAGGAAGACCAGAAACAGAAAGAGAACGTCAAAATCAAGCTTCTCAAACCAAAGCAAATCAAAGAGAAGCTTGACGAGTACGTCATTGGGCAGGATGAGGCCAAAAAGGTTATTTCCGTAGCGGTTTACAACCATTACAAACGTATTTTATACGACCAGCAGGATGATGTGGATATAGAAAAATCCAACATCATCTTAGTGGGTGAGACAGGAACAGGCAAAACACTGATTGCCAGAACTATAGCCAAACTATTGGATGTACCTTTCTGCATTGCCGATGCCACAGTTTTCACGGAAGCCGGCTATGTGGGAGAAGATGTTGAGAGCATCCTGACCCGTTTGCTGCAGGCGGCGGATTACGATGTGGCCCGTGCCGAGCGTGGCATTGTCTTCATTGATGAAATTGACAAGATAGCCCGCAAAGGTGCCGACAATCCCTCCATCACCCGCGACGTGTCGGGCGAGGGAGTACAGCAGTCGCTGCTGAAACTGCTGGAAGGTTCAATAGTTAACGTTCCCCCACAGGGCGGAAGAAAACATCCTGAACAAAAATTCATCGAGGTCAACACCAAAAACATCTTGTTTGTCGGCAGTGGTGCCTTCAACAGCATCGACAAGATTATCGCCGAACGCATGAACACCAATGTCATCGGTTACAATAAGAAAAAGCACGATATCGACAAGAAGAACATGATGCAGTATATCTCCGCCCATGATCTCAAGTCCTTCGGACTGATTCCGGAGCTGTGCGGCAGATTTCCTGTCATCACCTATATGAACGCCCTGGATGCCAACGCCCTGCGACGGATTCTGGTGGAGCCGAAAAACGCCTTGGTCAAGCAATACGAGCGACTGTTCAAGCTGGATGGCATCACCCTCACTTTTGATGATGACAGTTTGGACTACATCGTTAACAAAGCGGTGGAACTGAAATTAGGAGCCCGTGGACTCCGTTCCATCATCGAGAAGATCATGACCAACGCCATGTATGAATTTCCTTCTTCCTCCAAGAAGAAGATCAGCATAAGTGCCGACTACGCCCGTCAGCAGTTTGAAAGTTCCATTTTTTCATTCTTAGACTGATTTCAGTTTTTTCCTCCTGAAATTCTCCATCAGCTTAACGAGCAATTCCGAGTCTATCGGTTTGTCTAAAAATGCCGAGATGCCCTTGTCAATATGATGGCAAATACTTTCAGCATATTTCTTCATACATCCTGTCAACATCACAACATACGGTAATTCCTTCAGTTGTTCAAAAATTTCAAGCCCCATCAAATCCGGCAAAACGAACTCCAGAAACACCACATCCACCCTATTTTTCTTCAGGAAACATATCGCATCTGAAAGACAAGAGAAATTCCGCTCAAAGTGAATCCAGCCATAATCCTGCAAGGTACAATTTATAAACTTGTAAACCGACTCATTATCGTCCACTACCACATAACGAAGAAGAACTTCATCTGTAAGTATATCTTCCATTGTATTAATGAGTTTGAATTAGTTTGAAGTTTCTACAGCAAACTTACGAAAAAAGCGGATAGAATCATTGTGTAATTCAAGAATTTTATGTACATTTGCCCGATTGAAGCCAATTAGGAAAGATGAACCCCATTCAAGAGATACTCAGCAAATACGATTTCCCAGTCTATTTAGCACCAATGGAAGAGGTGACAGACCCGCCATTTCGCCATATATGCAAGGAATTTGGTGCAGACATACTGATTTCTGAGTTCATCTCATCTGACGCCCTATCGCGGGAAGTGGAGAAAAGCATCAAGAAAATGCACTTCGAAGAAGGGGAAAGACCCTTTGGCATACAGATTTTCGGGCATGACGAGGACTCGCTGATAGCGGCGGCCAGAATAGCCGAAAGTTCCTCACCGGACTTTATCGACATCAACTGGGGCTGTCCTGTAAAAAAAGTGGTGACCAAAGGCGCAGGATCGGCCATTTTGAAAGACATTCCCAAGATGGTGCGCCTTACCAAGGCGGTAGTGGATGCGGTGAAGCTGCCCGTGACAGTCAAGACACGCTTGGGCTGGGAGGAAAGCGACAAGCCCATTGTGGAAGCCGCCGAGATGTTGCAGGATGTGGGCATCAGCGCCATCACCATCCATGGACGCACCCGCTCGCAAATGTATGGCGGCACCGCCGACTGGACCCTGATCGGAGCGGTGAAAAACAACCCGAGGATGCATATTCCCGTAATCGGCAACGGAGACATTGACAGTGCCGAAAAAGCGGTGGAATACAAGCGACGCTATGGGGTGGACGCCATCATGGTGGGCCGCACTGCCATTGGCAACCCATGGATATTCCAGCAAATCAAAAACTACCTGCAAGGAAAAGAAACTACCCCACCCGATTACGACGAACGAGTGAAGCATTGTCTGCGACATCTGAAGTTGGAGATGGAATGGAAAGGCGAGCGCAGCGGCATTCTGGAAATGCGCAAACACTATGCCAATTATTTCAAGGGGATCCCCCATTTCAAGGAGAAAAAGATACGCCTGATGGGAGCGTTAAGCTATGAGGAATGTCAAAGCATTCTTATAAATCATTAAAAACCAATATTTTACATATTTAAAACAGAAAAAATACAAAAATTGAAGCTGGATAGTAATTTTTTTTGTATTTTTGCACTCTCAAACATGGCGATTGTAGCTCAGTTGGTTAGAGTACCGGATTGTGGTTCCGTGGGTCGTCGGTTCGAATCCGACCTGTCGCCCAAAAGTCTTACAAAGCAAAAAATCAGCGGATATCCGCTGATTTTTTTTTGTTAAAAGAGGAAAAATGTCCACCTCCACTCTCCATCTATAACCATGATACACTCCCCTCATGCAGACCCAATGGCTCTAATATCATGCTCCACTACCAAAAAAGAGAGTGGTAATATCGCATATAACGATTTTTCGCATTATTGCTAAGAAAAATAGACAAACCAGATGATAAAATAATAGGCACGTTTGCGATAATTTCACGCCTTATTTATCCATTTAGCTTATTATCATTATCTTATACATAAAATTTAGAAAATTAACATATATTAAGATTTTGCGTATTTTTGCAGCTTGAAAATTTGACTAAACAAAAAAGTATGCAAGAGAACAATTATTTCCCGTCAATGCTTCCTGCCGAGGAGCTCGCGCAGGTAAAGTACATTCCCACACTACCAGAATTTGTAACTTGGATTGAACAGAAATGGTCAAACCTCCCATGTCTTTCTGACACGGTGAACACATATACATACAGCCAAGTATGTGATCGGGTTGCCCGCAGACGCGCCCTGCTCAACAGCTTTGGTTTGCAAAAAGGCGACAAAGTCGCCATACTTGACAACTCCACGACAGATGCGGTGGAGATGTTCCTTGCGGTTACTTCAGCGGGCTACATTGCCATCAATTTGCCCTCCATGCTTCCCGCCCAAGCCATCGTCGGTTGCTGCATGAAGTTCGGCGTAAAGGTTTTGGTCGCTGGCAATGCTTTCATCGAAACCGTGAAAGATGCTCCGTGCAAGGTCATCGCCATCACGGAACTTGCCGACCACACCGCTCCGGTTGCCACTGTTGACAAGAATGATCCCGCCGCCATTTTCTTCACGGGCGGCACTACCGGTGCACCCAAAGGTGCCATTCTTCCCCACCGTGCCCTGATGCGCGGCGCACTCAACGGCCTCTACGCTCCGGGACACCAGCTCGGCTGCCACCGCTATGCCTGCGTTCTGCCCCTCAGTCATGTTTTTGGCTTGATTTTCAGCACTTTATCAGTACTTTACAAAGGTGCTTCCTGGTATTCCGCAGGCAACACCAAAGACACCATCGGCAAACTGCCCGTCATCAGACCCACCATGATGGTAGCCGTGCCCGGCATCTGCGAAATCCTTCTCGGACTCGTCAAGATGTACGGCAAGCCCTTCCTCGGTGGCGAGTTGCAGGTCATCATCTCCGGTGCGGCCAATGTGCCCCCGAAACTCATTGGCGAATTTGATGAATTAGGCATCCATCTCTTCGGCGGCTACGGCATGACAGAAGGCGCCAACCTCACCACTGGCAACATCGATGTGAAAACCAGACCCACATCTGTCGGCAAACTCTATCCGGAGCAGGAAGCCAAGGTCGTGGATGGCGAGCTGTGGTTCCGCGGCGACAACGTTTTCCTCGGCTACTACGGCGATCCTGAAAAAACCGCCGAGACCCTCACACCCGACGGCTGGGTCAAGACTGGAGACCTCGTTCGCTTCGACGAAGACGGTTTCATGTATATCGTGGGCCGCATCAAAAACCTCATCATCCTCTCCAATGGCGAGAACATCAGCCCCGAAAGCATCGAGGAACCGTTCTACAAGGACAACATGCTTCGCGATTGCCTCGTGAAAGAGGACGAAATGGACGGCCGCAAGGTGATTGCCATCGAAATCCTGCCACGCATAGACGAGTTCGGCAACGAACCATGGGAAAAAGTGGAAGCCTACTTCAAAGATCTTGTCGGCAAGATCAATGCCACACTGCCAAGCACGCACCAAATCAGCAAAATCACCGTGCGCAAAGAAGACTTCAAACGAACCGGAGCTCTTAAAGTATCACGTAATCAATAAAACAATGAAAAGAGAAGCTATTCTGAACGAACTAAAAGAAATCCTGATTCTAATCAAACCTTCCATGAATCTGTCTTCCGTGACTGAGGATTCGCAACTCGTCCGTGATGTTGGTCTCGACTCCCTCACCATCCTGCTCCTCAGCCTCGCCGTTGAGAACAAATTCGGATTCAAGTTCGAAGGCACTCCCAAGTTCGAGACCGTAGGTGAAGTGATCGACTACATAAGCGCACATGCTACTATTTAACGGTTATTGAATCAGGTTATTGAATTTTGTAAATGAATATTAATATTGACATTATCAAGGTGGAAAGTCGCAGACAGCTGAAGCTGTTTGTGACTTTTCCGCTTCATTTGTACAAAGATTGTGCAAATTGGGTACCCGCATTGGAGGGTGACGAATACGACACCTTCAATCCCGGGAAGAACGGTGCCTACGATTTCTGCGAGGCCGACTGTTTCTTAGCCTATCGCGACGGCGAGATTGTGGGCCGCGTAGCCGCCATCATCAACCACAAAGCTGATGACGAGCAGAAAATTGTCCGTTTCGGCTGGTTGGACTTCATCGAAGACGAAGTGGTCTTAAAGGCGTTGATTGACACCGTGGCCGACTGGGGCAGACAACGGGGACGCACTGACATGCGAGGTCCCTGGGGCTTCACCGACATGGACAAGGAAGGCCTGTTGGTGGAGGGCTTCGAGCATCTGAGTCCATTCACCTGCCTCTACAACTTTCCCTATTACGGGCCCATGTTAGAAAAGCTCGGCTTCACCAAAGAGGTCGATTGGACCCAACGTACCCTCGACGTAAGTCCAGAGCTGCCTTCCATGTTCCAGTTCGCCCATCTGATCGAGGAGAGATCGAACGTGCATGTGGTACAGCCCAAGAGCATGAAAGACATGGGCAAACGCTACGGTATGGAGATTTTCCACATGTACAACGAGGCATTCGCGCCCCTGCATGGATTCTCCCCACTGACAGACAAGCAGATAGACGCATATCTGAAAACCTACGTTCCCATTTTGGACAAGGACTTCGTGGCGGTGGCCGTTAACGACCAAGACAAGCCCATCGGCTTTCTCTTCTGCGTGCCCTCACTCTCCAAAGCAGTGAAAAAATCCAACGGACGTCTTTTCCCCTTCGGTTTCATCAACATCCTGAAGGCATTGAAGAAAAACGACACATTGGAAGCGCTTATCATGGGCGTAATGCCCGAATACCAGCAATGTGGCATTCCCGTATTGCTGTTCAAATACCTTCACGAGAACTGCATCAAACGTGGCATTAACACAATCATCATGAACCCACAGTTGGAGGAAAACTACAAGGTACAATCGTTATTCGGGGAATACACCACCCACCCCTTCATGCGCAGAAGGGCGTACAAGCGACACATATAGAAACACAGCATAGGTTTCTACTGTAGAGACGCAGCGTGCTGCGTCTCTATTCGTAATACACGACACAGATTCTATTGTAGAAATGTAGCGTGCTGCGTCTCTACAATTTGTAATAATTACCGAGGATTTTCGCAAACCAGCGGGCAGGCAGGACACGTTTGAGGAATACCGAAAGGCGTTGCTCGAGCGAGGCCACAACATAGCCATGCCGCGGGTTCTTTTTCCGGATAATTTGGCTGATTTTTCGCGCTAACACCTGCGGTTTCAGGCCGCCAGTCTCATCGTGCTCTACCTTTCCCATCGATTCGGCATAGCTGCGATAAACCTGCATTGCATCAGCATTGACGGTCTTTTTCCGGCTGGCCGTGAAGCCCGTGGAGAAATCACCTGGACGCATCACCACCACCTGGATTCCAAACTGTTGGACCTCAAGCCGCAACGCCTCGCAATAGCCCTCAATGGCAAACTTGCTGGCGGAATAGAAACCTTGGAATGGCAGTCCCATCACGCCACCGATAGAGCTCAATGCCACGATTTTGCCTTTCCCCTGCTTACGCATGATGGGCAGCACGGCAGTCACGAAATGCACCAAACCCATGAAGTTGGCGTCCATCTGTTCCCGGATTTCCTCTTCGGTAGCAAACTCTACCGGACCACCAATACCCATGCCGGCGTTATTGATCAGTACATCGATGCGACCTTCTCGCTTAACCATCTGTTGTACAGCATTTTGCACAGCATCACGATGGCGGACATCCACCTTCAGATAATGTACTCCTGGCAATGGCTCCACGTCACGGCGCACTGTACCATAAACGATATGTCCCTCCTGCGAAAGCAGCCGGGCAGTTTCCATGCCAAAACCAGAAGAGATGCCAGTGATCAAAATAACCATAACTACAAGATTTTCGCGCTTTTGAACGCTTTGGTGATTTTATCGATAGCCTCATCCACCTGTTCATAGGTGTGCGTTGCCATCAGGGCGAAACGGATCAGCACGTCGTCTTCGGGTACCGCAGGGGCGATAACCGGTGTGACAAAAACGCCATCCTCCAATAAGCGGGAGCAAAGCCAGAAAGCCTTTTCCGAATTCCGCACGAAGAGCGGGATGATGGGTGTTTCGCTGCGGCCGGTGTCAAAACCGCGCTCCTGGAACTGCTTGCGAGCGTAGTTGCTCACATCCCACAGGTGCTGGATGCGTTCCGGTTCGTCGAGCATAATGTCGATAGCCCGGCTGACGGCAGCTACGTTGGACGGCGGCATACTGGCACTGAAAATCAACGAACGAGCATTGTGTTTCAAATAGTTGATAGTATCGGAATCGGAGGCAATGAAGCCACCCAACGAGCCGAACGACTTCGAAAAAGTGCCCATAATGAGATCGACTTTGTCGGTCAGGCCGAAATGATCGGCCGTACCCCTTCCCTGATGTCCCAAAACGCCAAGGGAATGGGCATCGTCGAGCATGATTTCCGCATCGTACTTCTCCGCCAACGCCACCATTTCGGGCAGTGAGACAATATCGCCCTCCATAGAGAAGACCCCGTCGGCCACAATCAGCTTGACGGATTCCGGTTCACATTGTTGCAGGCACTTTTCCAAGCTCTCCATGTCATTGTGGCCGTATTTCAACGACTTGCCGAACGCCAAGCGGCTGCCTTCGATGATGGAGGCATGGTTGAGTCTGTCGAGCAACAAGTAATCGTTGCGGCCGCATAAGGCGGAGACCACGCCGAGATTGACCTGGAAGCCTGTGCTGAAACACAATGCCCCGTCTTTGCCCACCAATCGGGCGAGTTTGTCTTCTAACTCCACGTGAATGTCTAGCGTACCATTGAGAAAACGGGAACCTGAGCAGCTTGTGCCATATTTGTCGATGGCAGCCTTGGCAGCCTCTTTCAGCCGCGGGTCATTGGAAAGGCCCAAATAGCTGTTCGAGCTGAACATCAGCACATCTTTGCCGTCGATCTTCACCACTGTGCTCTGTTCCGACTCGATTTCTTTATAATAGGGGTAAATTCCATTTGCTTTTGCAATTTGCGGTGCCCGGTATTGCGCACATTTGTTTTGTAGAAGGTGATTTTTCATGTTTAGTAGTAATTTTTAGCAAACTTTACCAACAAATTATGCATAATCAAAAAAAACAAATCGTCATGAATATTTCCATATTTTTTTGATTTTCAGTTTTTTTAACATTTATAAATCGCATCAAATCAATCAATTTGCCGAATGACAAAGATACATAAAATCCTCGAATCACACACATTCGAATAAATTTTTGCAGGGACACGATTCATTGCATCCCAAAAAAGAAAAAAAAAGATACGCAAAATTTACGTACTTTTGCCGCCGCTAAAATGGCAGGTCTTTTTGTGTATAAATTATAAAGATTCGATATGTTTTTTGTGAAGATTTACCGCTTTTTTACACAGCACAAATTCCTTTTATTCGCACTTATGATTGCAAGCAGTGTCGTTTTTGCCTTTTTCGCGGCGAAAGCGCATTTCGAGGAGGACTTGATGAAACTGCTGCCGAAATCCGACAAATCGGAATGCGATCTGGTGTTTGGGAATGTGAAAGTCAAAGACAAACTCTTCATGCAGATGACGGGAGCGGCACCAGAGGTGATGGTCGGCTATGTCGATGAGCTGATGGACTCCATCCTCACCAACGACGAAGGCATTGCCAACACGCTCTACCATCTGGAATCCGACATGGCACTCAACGCGCTTGACTACGCCATGATGCATGTGCCATCGTTCGTGGACACGACAATATACGACCGCTTCGATTCCGCTATCGCCCACGCCGACGAAACCATGGCCCGCAACTACGAACTGGTCATGAACGACGAGACTGGCATGGCCTCGGAACTGGTTTCCACCGACCCCTTAGGGCTGCGTGAATGCCTGATGCCCGACATCTCTGGCGGCATGGGGTTCACCCTCATCGACGGGCACCTCTTCTGCCCTGACAGCACCGTGGCATTGATTTTCATTGCCCCAGATTTCCAAACCTTTAACTCACAGGAGGGCGGAAAACTGATCAACCATCTCCGTGAATGCATCCTGCAATTCAACAAAGCACACCCGGAAGTGGAAGTACTGATGCACGGTGCGGTGGTGGAGTCCGCTAACAATGCCAGCACCATGAAACGGGACATCGCCGTCACCATCGGCATCTCTTTTGTGCTGATACTCCTCTACTTATGCCTCAGTTTCAAAAGCTACAACATCATCTGGCAGAATGTATTGCCGATTCTATACGGCACAATCTTTGCACTGGCCTGCATGTACTGGATCAAGGGCGGCATGTCGCTGATGGCGTTGGGCGTGGGCTCTGTGATTTTGGGTGTCGCACTCAGCTATTGCCTGCATATAATTGTGCATCAGCGATTTGTAGGCGACGTGGAACAGATGCTGAAGGATGAGGCCATCCCCGTGTGTCTCGGTTGCCTCACCACCGTCGGTGCATTCCTCGGACTGATGTTCACCGACAGTGAGCTGCTGAAGGATTTCGGCTTGTTCGCTACCTTCGCGCTCCTTGGCAGCACTTTCTTCGCACTGGTCTTCCTGCCCCATTTCCTGAACGTGAAGGACGCCAAGCACAGCAAGAAGGCGTTCAAGCTCATCAACAAGATCAACAACTATCCGTACGACCGTAAGCCCATCATTATCATAGCATTGTGTATCATTATTGTGATCGGATTCATCTTTTCCGGCAAGGTACAATTTGACAATGACCTGAAGCATATCGGTTACGAGAGCGAGGATTTCCAGAAATCCCGGGATTTATATGAGGCGAAAAACAACCAAGGCGGTATGCAGCGGTATTACGCCATCACCGCAGCCGATTTGGACGAAGCACTGGATGCCAACATGGCGCTTTCCAGCACACTGGATTCGTTACGCAGTGCCGGTGAATTGTTCTCCTACACCCCGGTAGCATCGCTGCTGTTCCAATCGCAGGCGGAACAAGAGCGTCGCATAGCCGCCTGGCATCGTTACTGGACCCCGGAAAAGGTGGCGCAGGCAATGAAAGCCGTAAAAACCGCGGCGGTGAGAAACGACCTTTCCCCCGACATCTTCGTGCCGTTCCAGGCCATGATCGAAGCGGAATACGAACCAGGCAACCTGTACGAATCGGGTATCATCCCTGACGGCTTGCTCTGCAACTTCATTGAGGAAACCGACGGCAAGTACCTGATTTTCCATGCTCCGCAGCTATCCAAAGAAAAATTGAAAGCCGTCGATGACATAGTTGCCGCCAAACCGCACGCCGTAGTGGTGGATCCCATGTACTACACAGGAGGTTTGATCTCCCTGATTCACAAGGACTTCAACATGGCATTGCTCATCTCTTCCATCTTTGTGTTTGTGGTACTATTGTTCTCATTCCGGGACATTTTCATCTCGTTGCTCGCCTTCATGCCAATGTTTCTGAGCTGGTATGTGGTGCAAGGCTGGATGGCCATCCTCAGACTGTCATTCAACATGATCAACATCGTGATATCCACATTCATCTTCGGTATTGGTGTCGATTATAGCATTTTCGTCATGAAAGGCCTGATTGAGGCACAGCGTCAGGAGGAGAGCCGGTTGTTAGAGTACCACAAGGATGCCATTTTCTTCTCCGCTTTCGTGTTGATTGTCGTGATGGGGGCAATGTTATTCGCCAAACACCCAACCATTGTTTCCATTGGCAATTGTGCGTTGATTGGCATGATTTCCACCATCCTGATCACCTATACCCTGCAACCGCTGTTATTCCGCTGGCTGATGAAATGGCCGTACATGAAACGCCGAGTGGAAAGATAAAAATTGTATTTTTGCCGACTTTTAATACAAGAAAAAATATTCGAATATGAAGAAAATACTGACCCTCGTCATTGCCATGCTGGCATTAACCGCTTCCGCCCAGAAGGTGGAGGCCCATTTCACCGAATCCAAATTCATCAAAGCCTCTGGCAAAACCATCGAGGCTGAGGGCAAGCTTAAACTCTTCTCCGCCGACAAGATGGAGCTTCGCTATACCAAGCCTGCCGGTGACTATTTCATCATCGACGGCAAAACTGTCAGCACAAACCTCCGGGGCAAGAAATCGGTGGTGGACACCGAAAAGAACACTGCCATGCGCACCTTCCGCAACACCTTGATGAACTGCGTCAACTGCCAATGGAAACAGGCGGCCACCGACAATGACGCCGAGACCTCCGTCGCTGAGAAGGGTGCCAACAAAGTAGTGACGTTGAGCGCTAAAAAAACTGCCCCGCGCGGCTATTCCAAAATTGTCATCACCTATCGCAAATCCGACAACATCCCGGTGGAATTAGTGTTCGAGGAGTTCAACGGCACCGTGACCACCTACAAGATTTCCGACATCGTCAAGAAATAGTTTTCTCATCAAGAATAGGCGCATCATCCTTTGCCCGGCTGGTGGTCACAAGATATACACCTATCAATATCAGCACCAAGGCCACGGGCTTGTTCCAAGTAAAGATATCCTGACCCAAGGCAATGGCCACACAGGCAGTCACCACAGGCTGCAAATTGCTGTACATGCTGACCGTGGTAGGCCGCAGCACTTTCAATGACAAGGGCAACAGGAAGTAGGACACCACTGTGGCAAAGATTAAAATGGTCATCAAATTGAGCCAAGCAGAGACAGGCACTGCCTCATAAAAGATAGGGCACGTTTCCCGCGTAAGATGATATATGGCCAGCGGCGCGCAGATAATGCTGCCGTACAAAAACATCCACTTCATCATGGTCACGGGACTGTATTTCTTGGAGACACTGCGTGTAATCAGCAGATAGGCAGCATAAAACAGGATATTGACAAAACACAGAAGCAGGCCAAGCGGATGGGCATTCGCATCGATTTTCCACGAGAAAAGCACAATCATCAGAGCACCGCAGATACCCACAAACACACCGGCGGATTTCCGTATGGAAATAGGTTCCTTCAGGAAAATGGCAGCCAGAATCATCACCACCAGCGGACTGGTGGCAGAAATCAGCGACACATAACTGGGCGAGGTATAGCGGAAAGCCTCGGCAAAAGCGACCAGGGTACCCGCCAGCACAACAGCGCCGAAGACAAACAGTCCCATATCTTTTTTCTCCACCTTCTCGCGCTTGAAAAACAATGACAGCAGCCAGAAACCCGCTGCCCCGAACAGCATACGCACTTCCGTAAACACTTCCGGATGGATATACTCCGGAATAATGGCTTTGGAACAATTAGGGTTGATACCAAAAATGATATACACCGCTAACGCAGCCAGGTGGCCGATCCATTTACGGGATGAATTTGTGTTATTTTTCAAGCTCATTTCCGACACAATAGTGTGATAAAATAAAAAAAGTGCAAAAACATTCTTCAAATATTTTTGCACCTCTAGGTAGCGGGGGCAGGACTCGAACCTGCGACCTCCGGGTTATGAGCCCGACGAGCTACCACTGCTCTACCCCGCACTATTGTTTTGCAAAAGTACAATTTTTTTTGAAAAACCAACCTTTTCAGAGATATTTTACTTTATCAATTAAACATTTGATTATCAGAATCATACACAAAACTCCGTTTTGATTTCACTTTTTTTATGAAACATATTACTCCATTTTTCGGAAGAATAAAGGCATTTTTTGACAAAACAAATGTACTTTTCGGATGAAAAACATCCTATTTTCCATGAGATGGAGCGTACTCCGTCTCCGCAATAAAAACAGTTGATTTACGTTTATTTCAGGAATTTTCCGTACCTTTGTAGCCTCAAAAAAGAAAATAATGCTCAAAAGAATACTTTTCACTCTGGCAGTGTTTTTTACCATTATCACTCTCAACGCCCAGGAGGACAACTTCGCAGAGGATACTGTTTCCGCCAATTTCGAAGCGGCCATCACCTGCCCTACCATCGACTCCATCATCCAGCTGGCCTTTGCCAAGAAGCCCATTGCAACTTACAAATACGGGGCCGCCGGTCCCAACCACTTCGACTGCTCCGGCTTCGTCTATTACTGTTTCGGGCAGTATGGCATCAAGCTGCCTCGCAGCTCGCGCGACATGTTCTTAGTGGGACAGAAAGTAAAGAAAGAGGACCTTCAGCCCGGTGATTTGGTGTTTTTCAGCCGCGGCAAACTGGAAATCGGCCATGTGGGCATTGTGATAGAGACCAATATCGATGGTAACCACAATTTCCGCTTTATCCACTCCTCCACTTATAAGACCAATGTCCGGGTGGACAACTCCATCAGTCCCAACTATGCCACCCGTTACAAAGGGGCCCGCCGCATCATCAGCTGCGATGGCATCGGTGGAAGCCTTACCGTTCTGCCCTCTGACACGGTGATTTCGGACACCATTCCACCCATTCCGTCACTTTCCACGACCACAGCTGGCACAACCCAAGTCACGCCTGGCAATTCACAGGTCACGCCAGCCGCACCCCAGAAGCCCGCTCCCGTACCTCAGCAATCCGCCATCAAATACCACAAAATCAAGAAAGGCGAGACCTTATCCAGCATTGCCCGCAAGTATCACACCACGGTGGCGAACCTGAAAAAGTGGAACAAACTGAAATCCGACCTCATCCGCGAAGGCCAACGGATCATCGTGGCGAAGTAATATTTTTCAATTTTCTGTCAAAAGAATTATCTGCTATCTATCCCAAGGGATACTCACCTCGCAACCTTCGCGATTATCGCCAGTTTTATCTGTGTTTCAAAGATTTGGAGATTTGGCACTCGCGAGTGCCAAATCTCACATGGACACATTATCGCACATTGCTTTCCGTTGTCAGTGATGATGCCCGCTATTGGTATGTGCAGGAAGCATCGCGCGAAATGTGGAGTGTGCGCACTTTGGCTCGCAATGTGGGTTCTCAGTAAAACTTGTTACTTGTTTAAGCAAGGAGAGAAAACTACTGCGTAATTGTATTTGGAGACCGTAAGACACACGTTTACACTATGGACCTTGCTATGGAATTGGTGGAACATAGACGAGAACGAATACATTTATGGCTGGCACCAAATACAATACTGCCATGGTCCGCCTTGCCTACCACGACAAGGCCAACTCCGAAAAGGTGCGCAACGCCGCCATGGACGATTTATAGAATTTGAATAGTCTGGTCGAGGCTTTTTCCGTTACGTCGAAGACGTAACATTATCTTTAACCCCACATTGGTCGGCACCGTAGGTGGCGGCTATGTGGGGTTTAGGCAGTCATAAGCAGCTCCTCTACGTCGAAGACGTAGCACAACTCATCAGTCATAAACATGAAACTCACAACCATTATCTGTGGTCATCTCACCCATCTCCTTGTCAAAGGGTACTACCCCATGGTGTGCTTCTTGGTTCTTGATGTATTCTACGATGGCATCCTTCTGTCCCATACTGCAAGAGAAAGCATAGTATTCCTTGCCCCATCCCACGAAGTCAGGGAATAGGTCTGAACGCTTCTTCGCCCAAATGGACGAGCTGCGTTTCAAGTTGTGCATAAACTGGGACAAAGATAGCTGTGATGATAAGTCCACCAGCAGATGGATGTGATTGGGAATGCCGTTCATCCTAATAAGTGTGCATCCGGAGTTCTTGATGATGCCATACATATAGGCATATAACTCGCGTTTGCTTTCCTCCGGGATGGTCATCTCGCGATTCTTCGTGTTGATGACGATATGGTATAGTGACTTTACTGTGCTCATGCATGGATTAACGCCATTTGCGGTTATTTATTGTGCTACATCTTCGACGTAGAGGGAGGCTGGGACATCGTCTCTTAACCCCACATAGGTCGCTATGCTCCCATAATGTGGGGTTAAAGAAATTATAACGTCTTTCGACGTACTCCAAAGGTCTTTTGCATACTTTTCCATCTCTGGAAAAACATGAGAAAAAAACATGCACAAAAAAAAGAGGCTATCGAATGACAGCCTCTTTTTTCAATATGCTTAAGAATGATTATTTCTTCTTAGCAGTTGCTTTTTTAGCGGGAGCTTTCTTAGCAGCCGGTTTAGCAGCAGCTTTCTTAGCAGGAGCCTTCTTGTCGAGGAGGTGGTGTTTCTTTACGAACTCATCCAAAACTTCTTTCAAAGTAGGAGTACCGATTTCCTGGAGTTCATAACCAACTCTCACGCAAGGCTGTTTGATCTTGATGAAGCGCTGCAGATCGATAGGAGTACCGATAACTACTGCATCGCATGGAGTCTTGGCGATGGTCTTCTCGAGGTCTCTCATCTGTTTTTCACCATAACCCATTGCCGGGAGCAAAATACCGATGTTGGGGTATCTTTCGAATGTGGTGGTCAATTCACCAACAGTGTAAGGTCTTGGGTCGATCAGTTCGGCAGCACCGTATTTCATAGCGGCAACAGTACCGGCACCAATCTTCATTTCACCGTGGGTCAATGTAGGACCATCTTCGATAACGAGAACTCTCTTGCCTTTCAGCAATTCGGGTTTGTCAACGGTCAGGATAGAAGCGCCGTCGATGATTTTAGCTTTCGGGTTGATGCGAGCCAAGTTAGCTCTAACTTTGTTGATGTTCTCCAATGAAGCGGAGTCGATTTTGTTGATGACGATAACGTCGGCCATACGGGCAACTACTTCACCAGGATAGTAGCTAACTTCTGCACCGGGACGCAATGGGTCAGCAACGCCGATGAACAAGTCGGGTTCGTAGAAGGGGAAGTCGTTGTTACCACCATCCCACAGCACGATGTCGCAACCATCGGGATCGTTTTCAGCACCAGCCATTTTAACCCACTTGCCAGTCTGAGGATCTTTGGTCATACCACCCTTGAGGATAGCTTCGTAGTCAACACCGGCGTAGATCACATTTCTCTTGGTCACCACGTGGGGTTCGTACTCTTCCATCTCTTCGATGGTGCAGTTCTGCTTTTTCAGGTCAGCAACTTCTGCAAAACGCTGGATAGCCTGTTTGTTCAAATCAGGATCATAGGGCATAGGGTGACGAACGGCAACAACTTTAAGACCCATACCTACCAAATATTCAATGATACGGCGTGAAGTCTGTGATTTACCGCAACCTGTACGGGTAGCACCAACAGCGATAACGGGTTTTGAGGATTTTACCATGGTGTCCTTGGGTCCCATCAAAACGAAGTTTGCGCCAGCAGCATTCACGATAGCGCTAACACCCATCACATAGTTGTATGGCTTGTCACTGTAAGCGAAAACGCATTCGTCAACGTTGAATTTCTTAATCAGTTCGGGCAATTTTGATTCGGGATAAATGCGGATTCCCTTCGGATAGAGATCTTCTCCAGCCAATTCCTTTGGATACAAACGGTCGTCGATACCGGGGATTTGTTCAGCGGTGAAAGCTACAACATTGTAATCTTTGTTACCACGGAAATAGGTGTTGAAGTTGTGGAAATCTCTACCTGCAGCACCAATGATAATTACATTCTTTTTCATAAAAAATTGTGTTTTAGGTTATTATGTAAAAAAGATATTGTTTTTCAGAAAAAGCGGTGCAAAGATAGTGATTTTTTTTATACAAAAATATGATTTTCATCGTATTTGAAAAAAAATTACGATGATTTTCCCACTTTTCACCGAATGATTTTCCGTAATCTTTAATTCAAGTCAAAACACAGCGACAGGATGTCTTTCCACATCATGTCGAGGTGCTCGGCAATCAGGCGGTTGCACAGGATGCCCTTGAAGCAGAAAACACTCTGTAACAAGGCGGGATTGGTCTGCACCACCACACGGAAATTCTTGGAGTACAACAAGGCCTCAACCAAAGGCGTGATAAACATACCCAGGCGTTTGTTCATAATCTCCGCATCTGCAGATGACATCAGGATATTGTCCAACTCACTCCAGTTATCCTTGCCAGTAATCAGATTGATGGCTATCGCATACGCCTGTTTCTGCTGAAGAAGTTGTATATATCTATGATTCAATTCATTATATATCAGTCTTGAAACTAAAATCTGACCATCTCTAATCAATTCCAACTCCTGCTCGGTAAACGGGGAAAATTTTACCAGCACCTTCGACACCTCCACTAAAGGAAAGAAATCATCGATAAGCTCGGCACCAGCATCAGCATAATCCATATTAGTGAAACTGGTATGGGCAGCATAGTCACGCTGTACATAGACTTTCACCCCCTGCTCCACCAACTTTCCCACCAGCTCGGGCGTAAACAGCACCACATCGGGAATCGGCCGGTCGCCTTTGACCAAACCCAGCGTCACAGGTTGTTCCAGCAGCCCGAAATCAATCGTCTGTGCCTGTGTTTCCGCCCCCGGTACATAATGCATCACCAAATCCATGTTCCAAAACCTTGATATCCACTCTCACATAATCCTCTTCCGTCAGCATTTCCTCCACCTTTTCCGTCCATTCGATAAAACAATAATTGCCGCTGTAAAGATAGTCGTCGAAACCGATTTTCACCGCCTCATCAATCGAGTTGATTCTATAGAAATCGAAATGATAAACCGGCTCTCCTTCTGACGTGAAATACTCGTTCACAATGGCGAAAGTAGGACTTGAGGTAGTAGCCGTCACCCCCAGCTGCCGGCAAATCTCCTTGATCAGCGTGGTCTTGCCCGCTCCCATCTCGCCATAGAAACCGAAGACACGCTCCTCCGCATGTTTTTGCAGCAAATCCGCCGCCACTGTTGCCAATTCGTTCTGACTATTGATTATCATTTTGTTGAAGTGTTGATTTGTTGATTTGTTGGGATGTTAATTCTCCTTCTTGAAGAAGGGGTGGCCGAAGGCCAGGGTAGTGTAATTTGTTGAACTGTTGAAAAGTTGAAGTTTCTTAGAGTGCAATTGATTGTATATGAATCAACAAATAAACGATTAAACAGCTAAACATATTGTGTATGATACTCTATCAGCTTCGGCATCGGAGAGCCGATGATAGTTCCTAAACTGATATTCTTTTCTGCCGCCACCTCCTCAATGATTTCTTTGAAATGGAATGCCACCGAACCCATCAGACTCACCGATTCGTAAGTCATTTTGTCGTAATAGCCTATTTGGTTATCAAAAAACTCAGCGAAAGCCTCTTTGCATAAGCTTTTGATTACCGGATCGTTCACATATTTCTGAATAAAGGGGGCAAATGATGAGAAAAACTTATTCGGACTGGCTTTGCGATAAATTCTTTGAATCACCTTAGGAGGGTTGATATCAAAGGTTTTCTCGATTTCATCCAACAGATACATCGGCAATTTCTCCATCATGTAGCAAGTCACCAATTTCTTTCCCAAGTGTGTGCCGCTACCTTCGTCGCCTATCAAATATCCCAATGATGGCGCGCGTTTCACAATTTGGTTACCGTCGTACAGGCAAGAGCTTGAGCCCGTACCCAGAATAGCCACCAGCCCAGGTTGATTACCGCACAAGGCATGGCAAGCCTCCATCAAATCAGAATAAATCTTGAAAGATGCCGAGGAGAAATATTTGGCGATGACCGCGGCAATACGCATGGCATTCTGCTCACCAGCGCAACCTGCCCCGTAATAAGTGATACGCTCAGGCTTGGCAAATTCAGAAGGCAGGGAATTGACAAAGTGCATAAAGACCTTGTCTATCTGCTCATCAGTGGAATAATTGGCATTGATACCGGTGGCAAAAAACTGGTGCACCAGCTCCTTGCCCTTCAGCACGGCAAATTCAGTTTTAGTAGCACCCGCATCAATAACTATATGTATATCAGTGTTTTTCATTATCTATAAGTTGCTTCGAGGAATTGAGATCGGGTTATTTCGCTTGTATTGCGATTTCTTGTATCGTTGTATCAGCACATGGTCTTCCAGCGACTTGTCACCGGCGAAATAAGCGGCGAACAACTTGTCCACCTCATAATAATTCGGCACACCCAACTGTTCGCAGTCGCAACTGCTGATTCCGAGACCATCGACGGGGGTGGCGTCGATACAGGATTGCAAAGCGGCACGTTGCTCAGCATTACATTCATCCAACAGAGCCTTCGCCAAATGGAAGACCTCAGTTTTCCATAAGTGCATGATAGGCGCATAATCCCCCACATCGCCATGCAAGGTCCAGAAACCGGTCAGAAACTCGGAGTAATTATCCGTAGATATCACCATTCCCCCATACAATTGTGCCAAATCATACAGCACCATCATACGCATACGTGCCTTCATATTGCCCTGGCGCAGTTTCGACAGATGTGAGTCGTCGTAGTGAATCAGCAGTTTTTTATTCTCGAAGAAAGTCTCCGTCAAGTCCAGATGTTCGAAATCCGTGCAGAAACTTTTGCCGATAGTCAGCGAACGGGCCACCTCATCATTGGGGTTGGTCTCAATAGTGATGGAACGACCCACAAGCGGGATATTGTGTTGCTGGCACACAGGGCGGAGCAAAGCGGCACACAGGGCGCTGTCGATACCGCCGGAAATGCCCAGCACCAACGATTTCAGGCCGCACGCACTGAGATAATCACTAACAATACTGCGGATATTTTCCGCCACCTTGAGCAAGCGCTCACGCTCGGTCATAAACGGGAAAAAACTATGGTCGGGTATAGTCATTTTTCATTTTAATTTTAGAACTACAAAAATACAAAAAAAGCGGCAATAAAACTATGAACTAAGAGTTAAGAGTGTTTATTTGTTTATTTGTTGAATTGTATAATGTTTACATCACTACCCCGCCCTTCGGGCACCCGGGATTTCAATCTTGTTCTTATTCAAAGTATTGTAAATCACTTCTTTGATCTTAGCTACCACCCCTGCTTTTTCTTCCACCAGCACCCAGCATACCACAAACAAATCCACGCTGCTGTCGCCGAAATCGTTGAACACCACCTTGACACCCTGTTTGGTGTCGAACACATTTTTGCCGGCATTGTTTTTCACAGCCAGAGGCTCGATATTCTTAATCAGCATATTCCGCACTTTCTCCACATTCACACCGTATGCCACACCCACGGGAATCTTCACCAGCACATAACCATGATTGCGGGTCAGATTCTTGAAATTCTTGCTGAACAGGGCCGCATTTTGGAATGCCATCACACTGCCGTCGAGGGTCACAATCTGTGTACTCTGGTAATTGATACTATCGACTTTGCCTTGAATTCCATCACATTCAATATAGTCGCCCACACGCAAACGACCTGTCATGAGAGAGATGCCATAGATAAAATTTTCCAGCAGGTCTTTCATGGCGAAGCCAAGACCGGTAGCCAGACCCGCCATCACGATGGAGATACCGCTACTGGGTACTTCCAGAATCATCAACGAGGCCACGACATACAAGCCCCATACCAGAATCGAAATGATATTGTTGGCCAATGTAATGTTACCTTGGGGTTTACCTTCCTTTTTATTACGTTTTTTCAGCATCTGATAGAAGGCCCTGATAGCATAATTCAGGTAACGGAACAAGAAATAGAGTTCTGTCACCAAACATATCTTGTATAAAGAAAGTTGGACAAGACTCGGCTTATTCAGGAAAACATACAAGAATATCTTTTTACATATAGAAGTCATTTCGAAAATGCTTGCTGCCCAATAAATACTTGCCGGAATTGACAAAATGGCCAAAATGGGCAGCAAAGCCTTGAAGAGGAAATCATAGAACCAAGTCTGACCGATATATTCACCCTTGGCCATTTTAGGTTGGATTTTTTTGAAAAACTTCTGCAAATCGTTTTCACTTCTGATTTTTTCTCCTTGTTCCTTGGCGATTTTGCGGATCAGACGATTGGCCTCGTACATCTTGGCCAAATCATAAAAACATGTAATAGTTTGTATAGCGGCTAACTGTATCATCCACCACAGCATTATCTGGACAGCCAGCAACACATAACCCATCCATGAAGCTCCGCAGGAAACAATCATCACGATAAGGCAGATCATGGTATAAATCATATCACTGTCGGGCAGTTTGGCGATTTTCTTTCTCACCACAATAAACTGCCATATTGTGAACAGCAAGAGAATAGGCGGGTAAATAAGGTTAACCAAATTATTAGGTATCAACACCATGCGAAAAACTATCACCACAAAGGCCATGATAATAAACGGAATATAGGAACGCACGCCTGCACGAATCTGCTTATCATTCAATCTGATTAACAGAGAGACAAGGATTACCTCCACCAGCCAGGAGAAGAATATCATCAGGTTGATAGCCATGCGTACGAAATTCTGTTTCACGAAGAACATGGCGATGGTGATGGAAATAGCGAAAATAGCCACACCACAGGCAATGGTGATAAAAAGCCGTTTATTGTTGGCCTTGAAATACCGTCTCCATTTTTTAGGGAGCACCCAGCGCATCAGCGCGTAACTGAGCAGGCTGGCCAAAAGGATATAGAAGAGCATAAACACGCTGATACCGAAAATGACGGGGCCTCTCCATTCGGAAGCGGTTTTGAAAGGCTTGTAACGGTCGTCCACGTCCTTTTTCGCTATCATGTAGTTCATTCTGAAGCGTTTGATAGTTTGGAAATAATTATTGCCCCCATTCACAAAAATGTTGTTTTGTATTTTTTCATAGCGGGACAAGGCGTATGCATTCAGTTTTTCCACTCGCTTGGTCACTTTATTATAGTGTTCCTTGTCGAGTTCCACTTTTTCCAACAATGCCAGATAATTATCACGGATTGCGGTGGCGAAATCCACACAAGCCTCACGGTCTTCCAATCCTTTGCCATCCAGGACATAGAGCAGGTTTTTACTGGTATCCAATACCATTTTAGGCAACAATTTCTGCAGGGAGTCGGGGGCCATGGTCAGCTCACCGTTCGGCAACATTCGTGGAGGCAGATTTTCCAGGGTTAGGATAAGTGCGTCATACCGTTCTATTTCAGTTTTAAGACGCTCTATCATCTTGTTGTACGGCATGTGTCGCATTCTCAGCTGCCTATACTGTTCGGTCGCTGCCTGGCAGGCGTATGCCATATCGAAAGTGAAGTCCGAATTCTGCGAATAGAGCATCAGCGCGATTTGGTTGCTGTTCTGCATCATCCGGATCAGGTTGGCATGCTGGTCCACATTGCGTTTCTCGAACATGGCCATCAAAGTCTTTTGCTCATTGTAAGTCTGTGCCAACTCAGCGCGCAACACGCCAAGGGTTTGTGGCAGATCTTTCTCCTTCAAGACGGCATGAGCCTGGAAAAGCGTCAGTGCACAAAGCAAGACAAAAACCAGTATCTTCTTCATAATGAAAATTTTAATTCAGTTTTTTAATAGTAAAAAAAACGACGGCAAAGGTACGAAAAATTGCATAACAAAAAAATTATTGTTTATAATTGCACAATATATTTAAAATTAGTACTTTTGCACTTCATTTTAAATTTCAACAAAGAAAAGATAAGATCGACAAATCAACAATCTATTCAAATTAAACCAAAACAATTAACCAATTAAATTAAAAGCTATGCAAAAATTTCTACTTGTGTTCTTTGCGTTGTTTGCGATGACTTTCTTCGCAAAAGCGCAATTGCCTGTGTTTACAGAAGATTTTGAAGGGAGTTCCATTCCTTCAGGATGGACAATCATTGATGCCGATAATGACGGCTTCAACTGGGAACATTCCTCCGTTCAAGAAGATCTTGAGGGCTATAATAGCAATGGTTCTGTCGTTTCGTACTCATACGACAATGGAACTTATGAAGCCCTCACTCCTGACAACTGGCTCATCAGTCCTGCCATCAACTTGAGCGGCACCAGTTCACTTTCGTTCTGGTTTGTTGTCGCACAAAGCTACCCGGCAGACCATTTCGGAGTATATATCTCCACCACGTCAGCCACAGACACAACGGCATTCACTTCCATTTTCGATTACACTCCAACGAGTGCAAATGGCAACTGGACTCAACAGACTATTGATCTGACCAGCTACGCCGGCAACACTGTTTATATTGCGTTCCGCCACTTTGACTGCAGTGACCAGTTTCTCATTGCTTTGGACGACATCGTGGTATATTCCAATACAACAGAACCCATGCTGACTGTCAATCCCTCCTCTGTTAACTTTGGCATGGTAAGTCCTAACGACCAATCCACCGTAACATCTGTCTTGGTGACAGCTTATAACACTACATCAACCATTTCCGCCACAGTCAGTGCACCCTTTGAAATTTCCGACAACAATACAAACAATTTCGGTTATACCGCCACTTTACCTGCCGCAGGTGGCACTCTGTATGTACGTTATTCACCCACCACAGAAGGAACCGACACAGGTATGGTTACCTTGACCAGCGGTACCGTTACCGCCGGTATTACGCTGATCGGCAAAGCAGTTGACTGCAATATGGACCTGCCTTACACAGAGACCTTTGAAAGCACAAGTCAATATCTTAACTGCTGGACCATATCTGGAGACGGAATATGGTCTATCGGGACTGGTGACTACAGTTCTTCCACCGGTGCATACGCAGGTGACCACAATGCCTTGATTAGCCATAGCTCTACTGGTAACGTAACCAAGCTCATCTCACCTTTTATTAACGGTGCTGACAATGGTTTGGCTCTGACCTTTGCCTACGTGATGCGTTCCTGGTATAACGACACTGACGAGCTGCGCATATATAGCCGTACAGATGCCAACAGCCCATGGCAACAAGTTGCCGAATACACCGATGCCACTACAACCTGGACTTTAGAGACTGTCTTTATTTCTGGCACAGTCTATCAGGTTGCCTTGCCGATGAGTACAGATTTTTGCTTTCCTGTTACCAACCTGACCGCCAGCAATATCACCGCCAACGAAGCCACCTTGAATTGGGAAGGCGATGCCAGCAACTACAACATCTACCTGGTGACCCCAGCTGAAAACATCTTCGTACAGACTGTTTCTGATACCACCGCTGAACTTAGTGGCCTGACTCCTGACAGCGACTATACTTTCGGTGTGACCTCTGACTGTGGCAATGACGAAAGCAGTATAGTCATTATTTCCTTCCACACTTTGGTTTCCTGCCCCGCTCCCACCAACCTTGCAGCTACTCTTACTCCTGGCAACGGAAGTGTCGCAAGCTTAAGCTGGAATAACAACGGTACTGAAGCATGGCAGCTTTGTCTTAACGGGGACACCAACAACCTCATCGATGTTACTGACAATCCATACGATCTTACCAACCTAACCCCCGAGCAGACATACACAGCGATGGTACGCGCATACTGCGACGTTGATGACCAAAGTGCATGGAGCAGCACCATCACCTTCACCCCAACAGATGCCTATTCAATCACTGTAAACGACGGCACTTCTATCAACAACTATGTGCCTATTTATGGTTTATATGTTGATGAAATAACTCACAGCCAGTTCATTATTCCTGCTACTGACCTTACCGCTATGCTATACGGCAATATCAACAAACTTATCTTCTATGCCAGCAATGCCAATGTGAATTGGGGTGCTGCCACATTCGATGTGTATGTAACCGAAACGAACGAAACAACCTTGTCTTCTCTTGTCGATTATTCCACTATGACCCAGGTATATGCAGGCAGTCTTTCCATCAGTAACAACAAGATGGAAGTCACCTTCACCACTCCATACCTCTATATGGGTGGTAACCTCATGATTGGTTTTGACCAGACCCTTGAAGGCGACTATGCTTCCAGCAACTGGTACGGAGTATCCGCTACAGGAGCTTCCATGGGTGGTTACGGAACATCTGTCACTCAACGGAACTTCCTGCCCAAAACCACCATTGCCTATACTCCCGGCACTGCACCCACCTGCATTCCTGTAAACGATCTGGCTGTAGATACAATCACCCCTACCAGTGTAACCATCAGCTGGACTGGTACCGCCTCAAGCTATGACGTTTACAATGAAAATATTTTAGTAGGCAACACCACTGGCAACACCTATACTTTCACAGGTCTCACTGCTGCCACAGCATACACCTTCGGCGTTAAAGCCATTTGTTCAGCCACCGACACCTCAGTAATGAGAACCATCTCTGCCAGCACTGAATGTGATGATGTCACTACACTTCCTTATTACGAGAGCTTTGAAGGTAATCTCGGTTGTTGGACTTCTATCAACGCCAGCAGCGATGGCAGTGACTGGACAGTTTACAACAGCACAAATTCCAGTGCTGGCTCACATCACGGAAGCTATGTTGCCTCTTCGTGGAGTTGGAATACTGCCGCTATGCATGCCAACGCATGGTTGATTTCACCGAAGTTTGTCCTTCCGAACACATCTGACAGTCTTACCTTCTGCTGGTGGGAAATCGCAAGTTCCAACTATCCCGACAGCTACAGTGTCTCTATTTCCACCACTACCAACGACACAGCAGCATTCACCACCATTGTACGCCCCTATGGTCCAGCCGCTGGCACATGGACAATCCAAAACGTTGATTTAACCCCGTATGCAGGCCAAAGCATCTACATTGCTTTCCATCATGTGGATTACGACATGAATTACCTCTTTATCGACGACATTTCCCTGTTCCAAGGTGGTTATGTACCCCCTGCCCCAGATACCCTGACCGTAACCTTCGAGGTGGACGACGCCACCATGGGTACCACTGTTCCAGCTCCTGGCACATACCAATACATTACTGGCGACACCATCTACTTCGGTTCACAGGCCAACCCCAGTTACCATTTCCTCAAGTGGGAAATCACATTGGGAGGACAGACTCAAGAATTTGGTCCTCAATATGCCAACGGCTATTATGTGCTTGCAAACAGTTGGATGGAATATCAGAATGTCACCTTCAAAGCATTCTTTGAGGCAGGCAACCCTGATAGCACTACCATCACCTACGCAGTGAATGACGCCAACATGGGCACCATTACTCCTGCTCCTGGCACATATACCATCTATGTGGGCGACAACATTACCGCAACCGCCACTCCTAACGCCGACTACGTGATGAGCGCATGGATACTCAATTTCTATTCAGGAAGCAACCTTCTCAACTCAGATACAATCTACTCCAATGACGCTGACTTCAACAACCCGATGAACTTCGGCACTCTTCCACAGAGCTTTGCCGACAACGATTACACCATCACTATCATCGCTGTTTTCGAGTCTGGAACAACCCCTGTAACACAATACACCGTAACCTTGAATACTGCTGACGCCAATATGGGCAGTGTTTCTCCCGCTGGCGCCAACACCGTCAATGAAGGCAGCTCCTTCACCGCTACTGCCACCGCTCTCGATGGCTACCACTTCGTGGCTTGGATGAACGGCACCACCCAGGTGAGCACCACCAATCCTTACACCTTTACTGTGACCGGTGACATCACCCTCACTGCTACCTTCGAGGCTAACGATCCTGCTGTGACCTACTATAACGTCAGCGTTACCAGCGCCAACACCGTAATGGGTAACGTGACCAGCAGCCACAGCGGACAGGTAGCTGAAAACACTGTGGTGACAGCCACCGCAACTGCCAATCCGGGCTATTTCTTCGTGAACTGGACTAACACAGAAGGCACTGTAGTAAGCACTAACAATGAATATACCTTCACCGTAACCGCCGACATCACACTTGTCGCCAACTTCGAACCTGAAGTGGGTATCAACAGTATCGATGCCTCCAACATCCTTATATACGCTGCCAACAGCATGATTACCGTACGTGGCGCAGAAGGCAACGATATTTATGTTTACGACATGAACGGCCGCTGCATCTACCAGAATGCCAACGCTAACGACACAGAAACCATTAACATGGCCAGTGCAGGTATTTACATGGTTAGAGTAAGCAATACCATCATCAAGAAAGTGGTTGTAGTGAAATAACACTATTAAAAAACCATACCCAAAGCCTGATACGAATTCCTCGTGTCAGGCTTTTTTTTTGACACCATTGAAGAAAATCAAAAATTCTCCATATCATGCCTTCTGTATTTCATCAGACTCATGCGACGACTTCCCACAAAAAATTGTCTGACTTGGCATAATTCAAGAAATCTATGTGAATTTCATCTATATTTTTTTCGGACGCACACAGTGCGTCCCTACAAAAAATTTATTCATCTGTGTATAATTCGTGGATTTTATGTAAATTTGCACTGCAAAATAACTTACTACTATGTCGAAAAAAATATTGATCGCAACAGGGGGTGGTGACTGCCCCGGATTGAACGCCGTCATCAGAGGCATTGTGAAAAGCGCGGCCCAGGAAGAGGGCTGGCAAGTGTTCGGAAGCATAGAATCCTTTAACGGAATACTGAAAGACAATGTGGAAATTGTAGAGTTAACCGAGAAAAAGGTGGACTACCTGCATGTGATGGGCGGCACCATCATTAAAACCACTAACAAAGGAGGCCCTTTCTACTTTCCTGTACAGAAAGACGACGGCACATGGGTAACCGAAGACCGCTCGGAACTGATGAAAAAACGCCTCAACAACATGGGCATCGACGCTGTCATCAATATCGGTGGCGACGGCTCACAAGCCATTTCATTGGCATTGAGCAAAATAGGCATCAATGTGGTGGGCGTCCCCAAAACCATCGACAACGACCTTTCCTCTACCGATTTCACCTTCGGTTTTCAGACAGCAGTACAGATTGCCACCGAATGTTTCGACAAGATAGTGACCACTGCCGCAAGCCACAGCCGAGTGTTCATCATGGAAGTGATGGGTCGCGATGCCGGCTGGATTGCCCTGCATACCGCTATTGCAGGTGGTGCCGATGTATGCATTATTCCCGAAATACCCTACGATCCACGTAAAATCATTGAGAAAATAGAAAGCTGCTACCACCAAGGAAAGGAATTCTGCAACATCGTGATTGCCGAAGGAGCCAAAGCCCTCGACGGCAAGGTTACCGGCACCAATCCGACCGCTATCGGCGACCGCCACATCAAGTTAGGTGGCGTGGGTGAAAAGCTGAAACAGGAGCTGGCAGACCTCGGCGTGGAGCACGATATCAGAGTCACCGTCTTAGGCCACCTGCAACGCGGCGGCACCCCCATCGCTTTTGACCGTATCCTGGCCACAGAATTTGGTGTCAAGGCCTTCGAATTGGTGAAAGAAGGGAAATTCGGCAATATGGTGACCTACCGTCACCCCAACATCTCGTATGTTCCAATCAAAGAAGCTTTGAAAAAACCTCATCTGGTAAATCCCGACACAGACTTCTTAGTGCACACCGCACGCCGCATCGGTATGTGCTTGGGTGACTAAAAAAGGATTTTCTATATAACAAAAAAGGACTGCGTTTTGCCACAGTCCTTTTTTTTTGGTCAAACAACCATCAATTCACACGGGACAGACATGCCAACTCCAGTCGCCAATGGTTGCCAAACGTATCGTCATATTCGTAAAACAACTCTTTCTTAGTCAACTTTTTTATGGTGGCCACATAATAGTATTTCTGTGTTTTAAGCTGGAAATCCATCACCAATTCTTTGCAGTTATTCTGAAATTTCCACCTTCCATATACCGCCGACTGCATCGCATTGTTATAAAAATACATCACATCAACTATTCCGTCAAGATCAAACATGTAATATGTGTTCGGAACATTAGCCAAATATTCTGTTTCTGTTATCTGTTCTCCATTCAGGAAAACCCTCTCCAGATTCCAGTTCCCCATCATTCGATACTCCGGAGCCACAAAGCTGATGCCCGGGCCCTCTTTATAACGGCAACCAGCACAAAGCACTGCCGTCAAAGCCAAGAAAAAGACTGTTTTTTTCATTGTTCCAATTTTTTTGCAAAGATAGTAATAATTATTGATTTGTTGATTTTTTTGTTTTTTCGTCAAGGCGTTAAGACGTTAAGACGTCAAGGCGGTCAGATGTTTTGACGAATGAAATACATGTCTTCACGTCTCTGCGTCTTCACGAATGCACGCAGTGCATGACTATACGAACGTACGAAGTACGTGTCTCTACGAACATCTATCATTAGCACATTCATTAATTTGTTCATTTGCTAATTATTTTTCGTATCTTTGCACGTCATTACTATTGCCGATTATGGATAAAATCACTTTGCTAGACAAGACTTTTGTCAAGTATATTTCTGAAAAAGAAATAGAAGAGGCTACCGAACGTGTGGCCCGACAGATCAACGAAGATTACAAAGACGACCAACCCTATTTGCTTGTCACCTTGAATGGCGCCATCATGTTTGCCGTCGAACTGATGAAAAAACTGACCATTCCCTGCCGTATTACCTGTGTCAAATTATCATCCTATAGTGGAACGACCTCAACCAACAAAGTAAAGGAATTGGTTGGTCTGAACGATGATTTGACGGGGCAGCGGGTACTGATTATCGAGGATATTGTAGATACCGGGGTAACCTACGAGCACATGCACAAGATGCTGTTGGATGCCCATGCCAAGGATGTACGCATCGCAACCATGTCTTTCAAACCCGATGCCTACAAGAAAGAGTTGCCCGTGCATTATGTGGCGCTGTCCATCCCCAACAAGTTTGTGGTGGGCCATGGCCTCGATTACGACGGTTGGGGCCGCAACTATGCCGACATTTACCAATTGAGCGAATAAAAAAACTAAAAAAACAAAGATATGAGTACTCAACAATGCAACATCGTGCTGCTGGGCGCACCTGGCAGCGGCAAGGGCACCCAAGCCCCGAAAATCATGGAAAAATACGGACTTTTCCATATCTCTACCGGTGACATGTTCCGCAAGGAAATCGCCTCTCAATCCCCCATCGGCCTCAAAGCAAAAGGCATTATCGAACGTGGCGAGCTCTGCCCCGACGACGTGACTTTGGACATGCTGAACAGCTTCCTGTCGAAGCTGGGTGAATGCAAAGGCTACATCCTCGACGGTGTGCCCCGCACCCTTGAGCAGGCCCACATGATGGATGGCATCAACTACGACAAACCCATCAGCATCTCGAAGGTTATCTACATCAAGATTGAAGAAGAAGAGATTATCAAGCGCATCTTGAAACGCGCCGCTGAGCTGGGCCGCACCGACGACACCCCCGAAGTGGCCAAAAACCGCACCGCCCAGTACTTCAAACTCACCCACCCGCTCATCGAATACTACCAGAAACAAGGAAAATTAGTCGAAATCAACGGTATGCAAACCATTGACGAGGTGTTCGCGGATATTTGCAAGGCGCTGGACAAATAACAGTTGACAATTGACAATAAACGCAAAGTAGAGACATGGCATGCCATGTCTCTACTTGCGTTTATAGGGCATAACAGAAGGTTTCTTTTGGGCGAAGAACCAGCCATTCTGTTCACGTTTCTCCCGCAGGTCACGGGCTACATGCACTTTCTCTCCCGTGTAGGGATCAAAACCCAGATAGTACATGGCAGTGGAATAAGTCATGGGCGTGGGCGTGAAATCCTGCACCTGTTCAGTCATCAAGTGATTCTGATGCGACAATTTCGACAGTTCCTTCATATCTTGCATTGTACAGCCCGGATGTGAGGAAATAAAATAAGGTATCAACTGCTGATTCTTGCCTGACTGCCGATTGGCCAGGTTGAATTTTTCCAAAAAACGATGGAATTGTTCAAATTCGGGTTTCCTCATCTTTTGCAGCACATGCGAGGCGGTATGCTCCGGCGCCACCTTCAGTCGCCCCGACACATGATGATTCACCACCTCACGGATATAGTCGCTCAAGCCGTTTTCCTTGTCGGTCTGCGCATCGTTCAAAAGCATATCATAACGGATACCACTGCCAATGGTGATATGTTTCACTCCTTTGACTTTAGCCGCTTTCCGATAGAGTTCTATTATCGGTTTATGATTGATATTCAAATTTTTACATACCTTTGGAAAGATGCACGAAGGTCGTGGACAACGCTCACACAACTCGGTATTCTTGCCCCGCATACGATACATGTTGGCTGATGGTCCTCCCAAGTCGGAGATGTGTCCCTTGAAATAGTCCCGCCGCACCAAGTCCTCCACCTCAGCCAGTATGGACTTTTCGGAGCGCGAAGCCACATACTTGCCCTGATGGGCGGCGATGGCACAGAAACTGCAACCGCCGAAACAGCCACGATGGATATTGATGGAATTCTTTATCATCTCGAACGCCGGAATCGCCCCGCGTTTCAGGTATTTTGGGTGCGGGGCATTCATCATTCTGTCAAAGAAAGAAAACTGATCCATTTCTTCTTCTGTAGGCGTGTCAAATGGCGGATTCACCACCAAAAACTCATTTCCATACGGCTGAATCAGCGTGGCTTGCTTGCGTTTGTTGCTTTCCTTCTCAAACAAAACAAAGTCCTCAGCATACTTGCGTTTATCTTTTTTTTCTTCATCAAATGAATGAAGAATAATTGTACCCTGCTGTTCCTTATATGCATCAATATTATCACAGATAAAGCCGATTTGTGGAATCTCCTGCAATTTCTCACGCCAGTTGCCCTGCCCTATTGCCTGCGCCACCGCGGTTATGGGGCGCTCACCCATACCATATATTAATATATCCGCACCGCTTTCAGCCAAAATGGATGGTTTGAAGCTGTCACTCCAGTAATCGTAATGAGCCAGCCGTCGCATCGATGCCTCTACCCCACCGATAACGATGGGCACATCGGGAAACAGCTGACGTACAATTTTCGAATAAACAACAGTCGCATAATCCGGCCGAAAGCCCGCCTGACCGCCAGGGGTATAGGCATCATCACTACGCAGACGCTTGAAGGCCGTGTAATGGTTGACCATGGAGTCCATATTGCCGGCGGTGATGCCGAAGAAAAGCCGTGGTTTGCCTAACTTTTTGAAATCGCGCAGGTCGTCCTGCCAGTTGGGCTGCGGCAGAATGGCCACCCGGTAACCCTGGCTTTCCAAGGTACGTCCTATGACCGCGGCGGCAAATGAGGGATGGTCCACGTAGGCGTCACCGGAAATCAGGATGACATCCACATAATCCCAGCCCAAATAGTCGAGCTCTTTTTTCGTTATCGGCAAAAAATGTTTCATCATGCAAAAATAACACAATTTTTGAAATCATTTATTGACGAATAGCGAAAAACAAATTAATACAGTTTACAATATTTTTATTTTATGTTGTATAATATTATATTTATAAATTCGTTTATGATATAACATGCAAGAAAGATATGCAAAAGGCACGACATCCGCACCAACAAGATAGCGCAAGTACAAGGCACGAGGATGTGCAAGCATCACATACGTGTCAAAGAAACGACACCCACACGAACTCGATAGCACATGTGTAAGGTATATGGAGACACGCATCTCTCCGTGTCGAAGACACGACATCCTATTAACCCCTCACAAGCAACGAAGTTGCGCAGTGTGGGGCAAACGACAACCAACACTAATCCTGCGTGCCGGAGGCACGCTACTATCACAACATAAAACTAAAAATTATGAGTTACACTACATCTTATTATCACATCGTCTTCCGCACCTTTCGCAGCGAAATGACAATCTCAGCAGAATATGAGCGAGAACTATACGCCTACATATATGGCATTGCAAAAAATCTCCATTGCCAAACCTTCCGTATAGGCGGCATGCCAGACCATATTCATCTTTTCGTATCACTACCATCTACATTGTCATTGGCATCTTTTGTGCAACGGGTGAAGACCGACAGCTCCAAATGGATAAAAGCCAACGCTCACTTTCCAGACTTTCGTGGCTGGGGTCACGAATATGCTGGCTTCAGCTACAATCTTCGGGACAGAGACAAGATAGTAAACTATATCATTCGGCAGAAAGAACATCATCAACAACTTTCCTTTGAGGAAGAATACAAGTCCTTCGTAGAGAATAATGGAATAACTATTGACGAGCGCTACTTTTTACAAGACAAGTAGTAGCGTACCTCCGGCACGCCAGTTTTACCACACATGCCACTTCTACCCCACACTACGCGCTATCGCGCTTGTGAGGGGTTAATGGGATATCGTGCTTTCAGCACGTGTTCTTCTGCAGCACGCATCAAAGTATAAAAATAAAAAAAAAAATTAAACCTCATTGCATTCCCTATCTATGAACAACACGAAACAAATGCCCTTTTCGTCAGTTTTTTCATTAAAAAAAAAATTCTAACAATAATATGTTGATTGTAATGAAAAAAATTGTACTTTTGCACCCCGAAAAAGAATTGTAACAAAAAAGTTTAAAAAGAGAAATTTATTATGTACTTATCAACAGAAGTTAAACAGCAGATTTTTGCAGATTACGGACAAAGCCAAGTTGATACCGGATCACCTGAAAGCCAGATCGCTCTTTTCACCCACCGTATCAAACACCTTACGGAACACATGAAAATCAACAAGAAAGACCTTGTTACCAAACGTTCCTTGATTGCTCTCGTGGGTAAAAGAAAAAGAATGCTCGAATACCTGAAAGAACAGGATATTGAACGCTACAGAGCTATCATCAAGAAATTAGGTTTAAGAAAATAATTTGCGTCGCATAATGTAAAATTGAAAGGCAATTTCTTCCAAATTGCCTTTCTTGCTATTATTTTATGCACATTTTTATCATTTTAAAGAAAGAAAAACATGTTAGGAATAAATACAACTTTTGACTTGGGTGACGGCCGTCAGGTGACGATTGAGACCGGCAAGTTAGCCAAGCAGGCTGACGGCTCCGCTGTCGTGAAAATGGGCAACACCATGCTGCTGGCTACCGTTTGCTGCAAGAAAGACGCCGCCGAGAATGTGGACTTCATGCCACTGCAAGTCGAATATCAAGAAAAATACGGAGCCGTTGGTCGTTTCCCCGGCGGTTTCTTCAAACGTGAGGCCCGTCCCTCTGAATATGAAATTCTGATTGCCCGTCTCGTTGACCGTGCCCTCAGACCCTTGTTCCCCAGCAATTTCCACGCTGAAACTCAGGTTTTGGTTACCCTGATTTCCGGTGACACCAACAACCTGCCCGATGCTTTGGCTTGTTTAGCTGCCTCTTCAGCATTGGCAGTTTCCAACATCCCCTTCGAAGGTCCTATCTCCGAAGTAAGAGTGGGCCGCGTAAATGGTCAGATGATGATCAACCCGACCGTAGAGCAAATGGAAAACTCCGATATCGACATGATTGTGGCCGCTTCTATGGACAACATCATGATGGTAGAAGGCGAGATGAAGGAAATCTCCGAACAGGATATGGTGGATGCGCTGAATTTCGCCCACCAGGCTATCAAAATCCAATGCCAAGCCCAGTTGGACCTGGCAGCCAAAGTGGAAAAAGCCAATCCAAAACGCGAATATTGCCACGAGCATAACGACGAGGAGCTGCGCGAACGCGTCAACAAAGAGACTTACGACAAGGTTTACGCTATCGCGAAATCTTTCATGGGCAAACACGAAAGAAACGACGCTTTCGATGCTGTCTATGCTGAATTTTTGGAAACCATTCCCGAAGAGGAACGCGAAGAGAAAGAACCCATGGTGCAGCGCTACTACCACGATGTGCAGTATCACGCCATGCGTAATATGATTCTGAACGACCGCGTGCGTCTCGACGGCCGTAAGATGGATGAAATCCGTCCCATCTGGATTGAGACCGACTACCTGCCTTCAGCTCATGGTTCAGCTATCTTCACCCGTGGTGAAACCCAGTCATTGGCCACCTGTACCCTCGGTACCAAACTGGATGAGCAAGTGATTGACGGTGCCATCATCGAAGGCACTAACCGCTTCTTGCTCCACTACAACTTCCCGCCGTTCTCTGTGGGTGAAGTGAAAGCTATCCGCAGCACTGGCCGTCGCGAAATCGGACACGGCAATCTGGCCAACCGCGCCCTGAAGCCGATGATTCCGTTCGATGACCCCGATTTCCCTTATACCGTGCGTATCGTTTCCGATATTCTCGAATCCAACGGTAGCTCCTCAATGGCTACTGTATGCGCCGGCACACTTGCGCTGCTGGATTGCGGTGTGAAGATGAAGAAACCCGTTTCTGGTATCGCTATGGGTTTGATTACCGACGAAGAAACTGGCAAATACGCCATTTTGTCCGATATTTTGGGTGATGAAGACCACCTCGGTGACATGGACTTCAAGGTTTGCGGTACCGAAGACGGTATCACCGCTTGCCAGATGGATATCAAAATTAACGGTCTTTCTTCCGAAAGAATGGCCGAGGCATTGGAACAGGCCAAGAGAGGCCGTCTGTTCATCCTGAACAAAATCAAAGAGGCCATGCCGGCACCGAGAGAGGATTACAAGCCTTTCGTGCCGCGTATCGTCCAGATGAAGGTGCCAAAAGAATTCATCGGCGCTATCATTGGCCCTGGTGGCAAGATTATCCAGGAAATGCAGCGTGAGACCAACACCACTATCAATATCGAAGAAGTTGGCGAATTTGGCGTGGTGGATATCGCCGCTGCCAATGTCGATGACATCAACGCAGCTGTTGCCAAGATCAAGGCTATTACCCAGGTTCCTGAGGTGGGCGAAACATACAAAGGTGTGGTGAAGAGCATCCTGCCCTTTGGCGCATTCATTGAATTCCTGCCTGGCCAGGACGGTATGATGCACATCTCCGAGATGGAATACCGCCGTTTGGAAAGCTTCGACGGCATCTTGTCTGTTGGCGACGAAATCGAAGTGAAACTGATTGCCATCGACGAGAAGACTGGCAAATATAAGCTGTCTCACAAGGCCCTGCTTCCCAAACCGGAAGGTTATGTGGAGCCCGAGCGCAAACCGAGACCCAGCGGTAATGGTAACGGTGGTAACCACAATGGTGGTCCCCGTGGCAACCATCCCAGAGGTCCGAGAAAAGCCGAAAACAAATAATTCTCAATAAAGAAAGGAGGTTGGTTTCAACCTCCTTTTTTTATTACCAGTAATGCCGAAAGCATGACACGTGCCGCCAAGCGCAATTAACACCATACAAGCAACGAAGTTGCGCAGTGTGGTGAGCGCACAAGCCACGCAATCATACAGCATGACGTCCACACATGCCGTAGCTCTACACCGACATGGACAACATGCCGAAGGCATGGCNNAGTGTGGTGAGCGCACAAGCCACGCAATCATACAGCATGACGTCCACACATGCCGTAGCTCTACACCGACATGGACAACATGCCGAAGGCATGGCATGCACCGCCAGGCGCAATTAACACCATACAAGCGAAGCGCAGTGTGGTGTAACGGGCACTATCGGTATAAGCATCTCGAAGAGATGCCACTAATATAATAATCTCACAATCCCCTCGTTGCTATCACAAAAAAAACACCCTTGAGCTACACACAAACATCTTATCATATTGTCCTCCGCACCCATCGCAGCATTCCCGCCATAGTGAAGGATCACGAGCGCGAACTCTACTCCTATATGCTTGGATTCATTAACAATAAGATCCCCCTCTACACGTTCACCATCCCCTCAATGGGCACCGTGCTGTCCATCAATCCGATGCGAGTGTCGGAGGCATGGCGGTTCACACCAGTATAGGCTAATGAGGCATCCTCATAGCGGCGGAATTTCAATATGGCATTGTTCATTTGATAAAGACAAATTATCGGCAATTATTTTGATTTATTGACAAGAATTTGCATATCTCAAGTATCGACCAGGTATTTTCGACTAAAAAGTGCCAATAATGGCGATTTTTAGTTCAAAAACGTTTTGTGGTCCAACCCGAATTCTGCTATACTGAAGGCATCATCTATCGAAAGCAACACGTTTTGATTGACATTCAGTTGTACTGCTTGAACGATAGTTGAACCGATTATGTTTTTGGAGGACTTAATTGATTCTTGGCAAAGTCGTTATTGCTCGTCAACGTAAAATTCTAGTGATAATTCCATTTTTACGTTCCCAAAAAAAGTGTAATTTTGCACTGACAAAATTTTAATAAAAACATGAGCACAAGCCTAAATACTATTAAACGACTCCTTTGGATATTGTTAGGTGTCTCCATATTAACTTATTTGATTTCCTTAAACATGGAAAACCACTTTGTTTCTGTCGATTCAAAGTGGCTATCGAACGATTTTTTATTCGCAATTGCTGTTGGGATTTTTGCAAGTCTTGTTGTTGTTCTTGTTTGTGGAGATTGTATCTGACAATTTAATCCAATCCATATGTAATAATGCCAATACGATAGCAGATTCCATACAGGGAACTGATTACACTATCATATGCAAAAGCAATAAGGCAAATCAATTTTTGACCCAATTCAAATCTGACAAATATTTGGCCTTAAAAAGCATTCTTACCAATTTCGCATTTCTTAGAATAGCAATATGGGAAGATGGAAAAGTATTGTTATCGCAAGGAAAACAGAATCTTGTTACATCCGAATGCGTAAATACAAATAAAGCGTTGAACAAAATTGTCAGTCAGTCGACCACAATTCTTACATATCTTGATCAAATCATTTTACAATTGGACGATGCATTAGGTAATAGGTACAATTGGCGAGAAAAAAAACAATCGTTGAATATTTATCAAAATTACTACATTGTGCAACAGTTGGATGATTTTTTGAAAGAAGATGTTGTTGTTTTCTGATTATGATATAATTTTTTTAGATAATACGATCTCTGTAATTGGAAATATTGTGTAAGCTTCCCCGAAAATGTATAACAAACTTTAATCTAGCAATGCCTCAATCGGCATAGTGTAATGGATATCAGGAAACAGCTGGTCTATTGTCGCCATAATCTCAAAGACATATGGCTAATGTAATAGATTTAGTAATACAACTGTGCAATGCGTCACAAAAAACGATTTTTTTCAGTCCTTCTGGCAAATACTGTTCTCTTGGCAATTGAAATTTATCAAATCGAAACTAATATGCAGAATTATCGATAGTGTATTTTTGATGTGGTTACGACAACATTATTGAATCCTTTGTATAGAAGATATTCTTCTATTGTTTCTTTGTTTGAGTCATGCACAAGCGGTCCCAAACAAATACCTTTTAAAGAGTCTTTTGGCATAAAGGCTTCTACATATGGGATAATCATTCCCGCAGATAATCTGAACTTTTGTTCTCGTTTTTCATCAAAATGAATATTACCAAGACCAACAAGTCTAATTTCATTTTCGTAATAATAGTCATCGCTTTTGAGGACAGCGGCAAACATTTGAATCAATTGAAACCAAACTAATATTCTTTGAGCTTCAGACAACTCAAAAAATTCAGGATGTGATTCTGGGTGAAAAAGGGCTTCTTTGACCGAATCAAACATATCTGTGTTTTTATATATACAAGGTTGTAATAGCCCTCCCCATTTTTCAATTAATTCCTTCGTATTAAAAACAAGCATAGCACCAGTTCCTCCATCACCATACATTTTCCACATTGGTAAAATGTCATTATGTCCAGAAAAACTAATAGAATGGTTTGTTTTCAACGATTGAAGGACATTATCAAGCGTCCAATCTGGAGTGCCTTGATGAGCCAGTTCTTCCAAGCCAACCTTAACCTCTTGAGGATCATTTAGATGAGACCACCGTGATGCCCAAAGACAAATTTTGTCATTATACTTGAAAATGCCATTGATTAGAGCGTTCATGTCTGTATAGTAATATAGCTCTTTTTTTGTGTCTCTCATCTTTTCCCATCCTTTAAAACACTTTCTGGCAATCTTTACCGCAACTTGTGAATTCATGTTCTCAAGTTCATTTTTAATCTCAAAAGCATTCATAATCAAAATATGTTATAATGATTTTTTTAACTAGCATTTTTTATAAGTTTTCCGCAAAATTACACTAAATCATAATATGTTTAACTGTTACACAAAGTATTTCTTTCAACAAATAACAAACTGCATCTGTTAACAATTGTTGAAATTCGTTATGAACCTCCTTCCATTACCCTCACCTCCTCCGTCAACCCGTACAACTCATACTCCAACCCGTCAATTTCCCGCTCCAACCTTGACATATTTGCGGAAATGTCTTGCTTCTTCAGTTTATGAATGGTTTTGAGAAAAAATAATATTTAGCTTTTACAATGATAACCCACATCCATTTCATCGTTAATAATATATCAATAGACTGTTTAGCCTTACTTACTTCCATCATTTACAACACCGTTATACTCCCAGTTAGCTGATAAGGAACACCCCGGCTATCGGTAAAATTAATCAAATAAGTATAGATAACATTTTGATTGATTCGACCATGATACTCGCCATACCATTTGAAATTTTTGTCATTTGAATAGTATACCAACTCTCCCCAACGACTATAGATTCGGATTTCGAAATCTTCTATCATTGCTTTGTACTTGTCGTGAAGTCCAAAATAATCGTTCAAACCGTCCTCATTTCCTGGTGTAATGGTGTTTGGTAGATAAATATTTAACTCACAAGTTTCTATTTGATACCATGCAGACACCGAGCAATTTCCTTGAGTAGCAGTTACGGTGTAAATACCTGGCTGTGTTGCAATAATTGTTTGGGAAATTTCACCTGTGTTCCATACATAATCCATCATGTTAGTTTCAACAGACAGTTCTGCATAATACTCTTCGCAAAAATCTGAAGTCAATGGATATATGGCTATTGAAGTATCCACTATGGTGAGATGAAGGGTCACAATACTATCACACTCGCTTTGGCTTTGAACTAATCTCGTACACTGGGTTTATCGTTAAGTGCAAAGTATCCGCACTGGCACAACCATTAGTATTAGTGTATTCAAAAATGTAAATACCAGAAGTAGAGTATGTTTCACCATTACCATCTATCCAAGTATAACTTTCGCAAACAGAGGTATCAAGAATATTGTGTGTGCCATGGTAAATAGCAAGGTGTAAGGTCATAATACTGTCTGCCCCATTAATATCTTGGAATCTTTGGACATAATCACCGCTTGTTGTATATGTGCAATCATTCCATGTATATGAATCGCAAGATACGACCGAAAATTCGCCTGAGAAGGAATAGTGAATAGTCAAATGCAGAGTATCTGCCTGGTTACACCCATTAGCATCTGTATGATTGTATATATAATTGCCTGATTGGTTGTATGTCTCGCCATGCCATATATAAGTATCATATGCGGATACCGTCTCGCTTTCGTGCAGAGGAATGTTTACTGTCAGATGTAAAGTGTCTGTGGATACGCATCCGCCAACATTATTGTAGTTATAAGTATATGTACCCGAGGATGTGTAAGTTACACCATGCCATGTATAACTCTCACAAACAGTTGTGTCAAATACATTGGAAGTATTATAACGAACAATCAAGTGCAGAGTGTCAGTACTTGGGCAACCATTTACATTGTTATAGTTATGTGTAAATGTACCCGAGGTGGTGTATATTACATCATGCCACTCATAACTATCACAAACAGTTGTGTCGAACGAATTGTGAGTATTAGAACGAACTATCAAATGTAGGGTATCAGCACTTGGGCAACCGTCAGCATTAATGTAGTCATAGGTATATGTACTCGTAACATTATATGTTTCGCCCATCCATTCGTAATATTCACAAACAGTTGTGTCAAACACATTGTATGTGCTATAACGAACCGTCAAATGTAGCGATACCACACTATCGCAACCAGCATCATTTGTAAAGGTATGCCTAAATGTGCCACTTCCACTGATATTGTTGTATTCATACCAACTGAAACTATTACAAACTGTTGCTATAGTGTCACTTGTATTGTCATGATTTACTGTCAAATGTAGTGTTACCACGCTGTCACAACCATTACGTTTGTTGAAATACTGAGTGTAATCACCACTTTCAAAGTATGTGACACCGTTCCATTCATAACTATTACAAACTTCTTGTGATAGCCCCATTGAGTCTGTAGGAGATATGTATAATTGAAGGGTAAGAGAAGAGATGCATTCATCAGTAGTAAGCATTCGACTTCGGGTAAGTGTACCCAATATTCTGGTTTCCATCTCTGAAAGACTAAAGCCATTGGCTTCATAATTAGTTCCTTGACAAACTGTATCGTATATTGTTTGCGAAGTGCCCGTCCCTACAATAATAGTCTGTTCTGCAGTATTACTGCATCCATAGTCAGTAGTTGCAGTTACGGTATATGTGGTAGTTTGTGTAGGTGAAACATTAATGTATGGGTATGTACTGCCCGTGTTCCAAAGATAAGTTAATGATGTATCATACCCCATTCTTGCAGTTGTAAAACTATGTACTGCACGGACATGACAAATAGAAGTTTTGGAAGTGTTGTTAAAAGAACCTCCAGAATAGTCATTTATTCCAAAATCTATCCTCCAGCTATTTGTTTCCGAGAATTCTGCACTACACCAATACCAGTCATTCGACATAGAAGTTCCACCTGCATTGATAATTGAAGTAGAAATAAAAGGCAATTGACCATATAGCATTCTGAGTTGAGCCGGAGAAGGTAATACCCAACCATTTTCAAAATCCACAACACCTGCAGCATAACCAGTGTTAACATTCTGATACATACGAATGATTTGCGTATTAGTATAACCTGCTGTATCTGTTAATAAATCCTGATAATAAAACGGATTTAAATTAATTAATGCTGGCACATCAGTAGTTGTTCCCCAAGCACATCCCGTGGATGCATCTGTCAAAGCTACAACCCATCCAACACCATTGGAATTGATATAGTATATTATACCGCTACTACCATTGGGTAATGTATAAATATCTCCAATTCGGTATGACTGTGCCATCAATGTCATCACCCAACTGAAAAACATCAGAAAAAATAATAATATTTTCTTGTTCATATTATGAGAAGAAAAATCTTATTTTATATAACACATATCCCCGTTTAATATTTATAACAGCTCATTTTTGTCTATTATCTGTCAATTATCGTTAAAAAGAGAAAACACTTCGCACCCTAAAACGATTCCTCTTACTACTGAAAGCCACTTCTCCCGTATTTGTCACAACCCATGCATTGGAAGCCCCATGTTCTGTAGAAGACCAATAAATCCATGCTTGATCCATAGGAAATGGCGTTCCTCCAACATTTTCCATGGAAGCGTTGATAGTTGTTAATTCTGCAAAAAGCAGGCTCAGTTGTCCAACTGTTGGCAAATACCAACCATTAACAAAATCTATCGCCTGTACAACTGGACAATCATGTGAATAATACATCCACTGCGTGTTTGTGTAACCATTCAAATCAGTAATAGCATCACGAGCGTTTGTAAAATTAGGTATAGTTGAAAAATCATTATTGTAATAACCTGATGATGTCCAAAATACATTTATTCCTTGGTCTTGTAAATGCACCGCCCATCCGTGCAACTCAGTATTGTCCACATAGAACACTATACCTTTGGCGATTTTACCTGGCACAGGCCAAGCAGTGGGTTTAACGATGCTACTATCTGTACAAAGGATATCACCAATAGCAACAGTGGGAGCTATACCATCCTGTGAGAAGCCAGAACTAGTGCCTAGAGCAAATATTGTAGAACGCTGCCCTATACAAATCTCAACTAGCTGCGCCAATGCAGTAAGCGAAGGTGTACTCGTTACCAACAACTGCAAGATACGCACACTATCACAACCTTGGCTTGTTATATAACTATTGATAAACCTGAACCAGCCAATGCTGTCTTGTCTTGCCAAATTAAAACCATAACGGTGATATGTATTACCCTCACACAAAGTATCCTGAAAAAAATAATGGTATGTTGGTGAATGGATTACCTCTATCGGGATACTACCACTACCACAACCATTAGTTCCTGTTAGAAAAATCTGAGCAGGATTAGGAGCATCATTAGTGAAATATAAGTTAACTGCGGCAGTGCCTTGTCCTGTCAGAATATTTACACCCACAGGCACATTCCAATAGAGAGTGGCTAACCCTTCAGCTTGTAATAGAACATACTGAAACGCTTCGTTGTCGCACACCATAGTTGGTCCGCTTATACTATTACTCAATATAAAAGAGGGATTAACTGTCAAGTGCAATATCGTAAGCTGATCGCAACCTGAAGGAAGAACCATCACCAATGTGTCTGTATAATTCCCTGTTTGTAAATTTGTATAGTGAAAACCATAGGCATTATAATCATCACCTTGGCAGGCTGCGTCATAGAGATGATGATATCGGGGCAAAATAGTTAGATGGAGTGTTGTCGTCATCTCTCCACCGGTACAATTTCCGCTATTAAAAAATGTGTTTCGATAGGTATGGGTACCTGTATTATATTGTGCAGGTAAATCAAAAAAATGGTCATTATATATGTCGCCCTCACATATCGTATCATATATAGTTGTACTGACAATAGGAATTGTGGAATCTGCCATAAAAATACCGCTAAGGGTAAACTGACAACCTGTGACAGATGTTATCAAACAGTTCGCATTTGTTGTACCCTCCCCAGCTATATAGGTAGAGCTAATCAATGTATCACCATTATCCCAAGTATAACTTTCAAAATTAGCAGGGGCAGTCAAAGTAAACTCATCACCCTCGCAACCATCTAATGTCAAGCGATTATTGATACATGAAGCGGTATAATAAGCATAACCAAAATGCCCATGTCTTGAACAATCATAATTTACAAATTGAACAAAAACATACTGCCCAGCATAGTCAGAGAGATCAATGCCAACTTTTGTCCAAGGGCGCCATTGTATCCAACCAGATGCATATGATTGAAAACCTGGAATATCACCTGCCGCAGTCACATCATATTCGGCACAACTATCCACCAACTGTCCTATACTATTAAGCACTCTCACCACAAAACGAGGTTGATCAGGTACTGGATGACGGGGATCCTCAAACACTACCGCAAATTTCAACAGCAATATAGCACGATCAGGATCTACTATAAACTTGTAGGTAATTGCTTCCGCCTCAGCACCAACTTGTTCATTGCCGAGCTTTACAACGGCATTCTCTCCTGGTGGTAAAAAAGGCAACTGATGCCCCGTGTTTGGATCAGTCCCTTGTTGGGTAATCACAGTATGCCGTCCTACAACAACACCCGTATACTGCATTGGATTCTGGGTATTACCATATTGACAGGTTACATTTGAATCACTTAAATTAGTAAAATCGGGACACTGAGCATGTATCAGTAGTAAAGTACTACTTAAATACAATAATAAAAGCAAAATCCAACTTTTCATCCCTGTATACATTAAAATGTATTATTTAATATTTTTGCCATAATATTTACGTTTTTTTTTGCATTTTGTTTTTCTAAAAAGAAGCATAAAAAATCCGTGAAACTTTCTGTCTGATTGGAGGCTCTGGACTGCCTATATCCCAAAACGAGAAAGCCCACGGATTTACCGTGAGCATTTCTGCCTTCTCGTTGGGATTTGAAATTGTCCAGATTTCCAATCACTTGAACAGCAAAAACGCTTTATACTATATGTTTATCTTTTTATTCTATTCTTCTATTGTTATGATATTAATTTTTTGTTTTTGTTTTTGTTTCTGTTTTATTTTATGGTGCAAAGATACGGAATTTTTGGAAACGACAAAAAGATTGATGCCCATATTAAAGAAAGCCACTCAATAAAAACTTGAAATTACGACATCACATAATATTGCATCTTCTTTAATATGACTGTTTAGCTCTTGCCTATAGACGTATTGATGGAAATGAATAACGGTTCTGTGATATGACTTCACCCCTCCACATTTTCAACTCGATATAGTTTATGTGCATTTCGTCAGTTCAAAAAAGTTATACAATTGGCACTCTCAAAACTCGAAGGAAAATAAAGTTTTCAATTTACAAAACAATCTCCAAATAAGTATTGACAAAATGTTTGACACAGCTATTCTTGGCACGGTTTTTGCAGGTAAAATTTCAAATTCTAACGATAGAATACGAAACTTCTGTCAATATTTTATTTTTAATTATTAGTAATTTTATAATACGGTTTTTAAATCAAAAAACTGGACTAAGGACCCAGTATAAACAAAAGAAATGCCTATGATAGGTAAAATTGAAAAGCTACTCCACTTGGACGATTACGATCTTGAAGCCGTATTCACGCCCTCTATCGTCAACCTTCTGATTCTCGATTTCGTCTTCACCTGTACCCTACTTTCCATGGCGGAAAATACAGTATGGTGGCGAACCGCCATTGCTATTGCCACTCCGCTTGCCGCCGCAGTGATTCTTACCCGATTTGTTATGTATCTATTCCGCGCCACTTCCCGTGTGTATGAAGACGTGTTCTACCGTAAAGACAGGCTCAACTTCCCCACCACTTCAATGCTGCTGTACAACGACCAGAGCATCAGCAAGGTGATGAAGAAAAGGATTCGCAACGACCTTCAGGCATTATATAATATGCAGCTCTGTTCAGAGAACCAGGAGGAGGCTGACGAGATAGAGGCTCGAAGAACCGCAAAAGACGCTGTGTCACTCATACGCAATACAGTTGCTGACAGCAATGACAGTATGTCACGCCGTAAGCTGAAACGTTACGGTTTTTATCGTAATTTTCTTGGAGGAGCGGTTTACTGTCTGCCACTATCCCTATTATGTTGGGGATTTGACTTCATCAGGACAGGAGACTGCAATCCTGTCATACTTACAACCATTGTAATCTACGCCTTGCTAGTGGTGATCGACTTCCTTCTCACCAAGAGCGCGGCTGTTGATTACGCAGAAACATTACTTATAACATTTGATAGATTAAACCATTATGAATCATAAGATTACATTTTACCCCGTAGGAAACGGAGACTGCTGCCTTGTGAGCATCGGCGGCGCAAACATGAAAATGATGTTCGACTGCAACTTCCGTCAAAAGGCCGAAAATGAGAACAACGATACGTTTGACGTGCTTGACGACCTTATTAACAATCAACTGAAAGTAAGATGCGGTTTGCACTACATGGACGCATTCTTGCTAACGCATCCCGACGAAGACCACTGCCGTGGCTTTGCTGAAAAATTTTATCTCGGCGACCCTGATTCCATCAGTGACGATGACAAGGATGCCAACAAGATTCTCATCAGCGAACTGTGGTACTCGCCTCGCGTTTTCGAGGAATACACAACAGACCTCAGCGACGATGCCAAAGCTTTTAAGAAAGAAGCCAAACGCAGAATGGAACTCTTCAAATCAGGCAGTAAGAAAGCCAATAATGAAGGAAACCGCATCCGCATTATCGGCTGGACCGATGCAGAGGAGCTCAAGGGACTTGAAGAGCGCATCACCGTGCCTGGTCACATCGTAAACGAAGTCAACGGACACGAATGCAAGCATTTCGAAATGTTTATTCATGCTCCTTTCAAGGAATCCATCAAGAATGGCAGCCGCAACGAGTCAAGTATCGTTTCTCAACTGAGGTTTATGTTCGACAAGAACAGCAATGATATCGTTAGGGTGTTCCTTGCCGGTGATGCCGAATGGTATGTATGGGAAAACATCATGGCGATAACCAAAAACAATGATTTTTTGAAATGGGACCTTTTGGAAGCTCCGCATCATTGCAGCTACACCTTCTTTGCCGAAAAACGGGAAAACGAACCTAACAAAGCTTCTATTGACTTTCTCAACAAAAAAGAAACAAGTGCCTTTGTGGTCGCATCTTCAAAGGTCATCAAAAAAAATGATGACAACCCACCTTGCCAAAAGGCCAAGAACCATTATGTAGAAGAAGTGGGTAACGGCAACTTCTTCTGCACCAGCGGCACCTCTGAAGACGAAGTCGACAAACCCCTTGTATTTGACATTGAAGATGGTGAGCTAGGCCTGCATGATGATAAGCAAAAAACAAAATCTCGTCAATCTTCTCAAATTAAAGACTCAAAACCGCACTTCTATGGACAAAATTTCTGATAGATATAATCCCTTAGAAAAAACCGCCATCGGAGATTTGGCTGGGGAATTAGACTCCCTGGCCAACCTCTTTGATAACGGCTATTTTCTAGTGAAACTCAACAATGACACTATAGGTGTGTGTGGTGACATCAATACCTACTCCAAGTCAAAATCTCCGCTCCAGCATGTTGAACCCGTTGTGATTGGTATCAGCTTACAACATTGGCGCACCATAACACCTTTTGTGTTCCCAAACCGTTCAGACTTCCCATTTGAGAAGTTTCCACACATCAACTATGAGAAAAGCGGCCTGCCGCCAACTTTTTGTCTGGCTCGTGAAAACATGGACGATTGGTATGCCGAACACACCTTGAAAGACTATGTATGTATGGTTGCACAATGGCTACGCGATGCCGCAAAGGGTAAACTTATGAAATTAACTGAAAACGACGAGTTTGAGCCCCAACGCAACCATCATGTATTTGAAAACAACCTGCTTCGGGTAACCTACATGGACTCGATTCTTGAAACCTCGAAAGAGGCCGAATGTTACTTCTACTCAATTGAAACAATCAACAACAAACCCTCTATTGCCTACGGAAACGAGCAACACGTTGTGTTAAACAAGAACGCCGTTGGAGTAC